>NZ_JAMOLN010000256.1 GCF_024448165.1 Streptomyces longispororuber | reverse complement strand
GGCCGACAAGCTCCGTTGGAGGTCCGACTCGTCTCCTGGCGGGACCACTTCGTAGGGGTGTGGGTCTATGACGACCAGGGGCGCCGTGTCTACGACCTGGACATGAGGCTGCTCGACGACCCGGAGCGACTACTGCGCCGGTGCACCATCGGCTGGAACTACCCGGGCCCGCAGACGGCTGAGTTCGACGACGCATGTCCGCGCGTCACCGTGGAGTTGTTCCCGGACGGGAAAGGCCGACGGGAGGAGGAGCCCACGGGCGTGGGCGGCGGACTGCACGTCACCGTGCCCCAAGTGGAAGACGGCGAACGGTGGATGGAGCGCCCTGCCTTCGGGCAATGGCCGCTCCTCTCGTCCCAGGTCCATGGACTTACGGAGCCGCTGGTCTTCGAGGTCGGAGAAGCGGCGGCAGCCGACGACGCCGGCAAGGTCGCACCCAGCACGTGCTGGCGACCGCCCCGCCCCGCGCAGCCCGGGCCCCTGGCTGAACTGTTCCAGGCAGGGACGTGTGTGACTGACGGCTACCACCCCGTGATGACGGTTGTGGAGCCGCGTCAGATCGGTTCCCTGCGCGTGCCCAGCGGCCTGCTGGCTGTCTCCGGTCCGGACATCGACGACGGAGACGGGCCGCACCTTACGATCCCCGTCCCGCCAGGCACCCACGTGCTGGAGGAAGCTCAGGCCCACCATGCCTACATCTGGGATGGGCAGGAGGTCACGCGTACGGACCCGTTGGCCGTCCGCGTGCGCGTCAGTGACATCCCTGCCGTGACCTGGGAGATGGCCCGCCGGCCCGCGGACGACCCCCGCCTGCTCCGGGAGGACGAGATCTTCGGCTTCGGCACCGACGGCGCCACGGGCTGCTTCGCCGACGCCGGGGCCTGGGAGCCGCTCCTCGCTCTGTTCGAGAAGGGCCTGATCGAGGGGGACCCGGACCTGGCGCCGGAGGTGTTCGAGGACATCGAGGACTCGATGTACTTGCTGCGCACCCGGGACCGGGCGTCCGGTGGCGAGTTGGTGGCCTTCGCGACGACGGGCGACGGCACGTACCCGGTCTGGGTCGGCCGGTCCGAGACAGGTGACGTGGTGGGGGTTGTGGTTCTGGTGGACGGGCGGGTGGAGTTGGTCCACTAGAAGGCGTCCTGGCCGCGACGGTGCGTCCTCGCTGCCTGCCATGGAAGGGGATGACGGAGAAGACGTGGACGTGTACGAAGCGGTGGACAGTCGTCGGGCTGTGCGGGCGTTCAGCGATGAGCCGGTGCCCAGGGAGGTCCTCGAACGAGTGCTGACCGCAGCGACACGGGCTCCGTCGAGCGGAAACCTCCAGCCGTGGCACGTGTATGTCGCGACCGGCGAGCCTTTGACCGAGCTGAAGAAGCGTGCGACGGCCAGAGCGCTGGCCGGAGATCCGGGTGACGAGCGGCAGTATCCGATGTACCCGTCCGGGCTGGCGTCACCGTATCTGGACCGCTTCTCCGATGCGGCCGCCCAGCGCTACAAGGCCCTCGGAATCGAGCGTGACGACCCCGACAGACCCATGAAGATCGCCGCCTTGAACGCTGAGGGGTTCGGGGCACCGGTCGTGCTGTTCTGCTACCTCGACCGGACGATGGGGCCGGGGCAGTGGGGGGACGCGGGGATGTACTTGCAGACGGTCATGCTGTTGCTGAGGGCGGAAGGACTGCACAGTTGTCCGCAGGTGATGTGGACGATGTACCGCGAGACCGTCAGCCAGATGGTCGGAGCAGATGACGATCTCGTACTGTTCTGCGGCGTCTCGGTCGGATTCGAGAAAGAGGGAGTGCCCAGGCTGCGGACCGGGCGGGCGGACCTGGCGGAAACGGTGAGCTTCGTCGGAATGTAATAGCCCCTGACCAGCAGGGGTGCCGCGCAACTCCCAGCAGTGGGAGATGCAAACCGTCTGACCTTCGGATCACCGGCGCAGCGATGCGCGTCGCGTCCCCGAGAGCAGTGCGGTGCAGGTGTCCAGGATCAGCCCCGGCAGCGCCGGCGCGACCCATGTCGCGCTCGATCCGAAACCTCTCTCCGCCTCAACTCCCGCAAGGGGAAGACGAATCCCGCACGATCAACTCCGTGGGGAGCACGAGCTTCTGGCGCTGCGATCCCGGGTCGGCGATCTCCTCCAGGAGGACTCGGGTGATCGTCGACCCGATCTCCTCCACCGGCTGGCGCACGCTGGTCAGCGACGGATGGGCGTAGCGGGCGATGTACGAGTCGTCGAATCCGACGACGGCCACGTCCTCCGGTATGCGTCGTCCCTGCCGCCTCAGTTCGAGCATGGCCCCGGCCGCCATGACGTCGGACGCGGCGAACACGGCGTCCAGCTTCGGAGAGCGTGCAAGAAGTGATCGCATGGCTGCCATTCCGCCCTCCTCGGTGAAGTCGGACGTGGCGACGGGACAGTTCTCGGGCGGCATGCCTGCTTCGTCCATGGCGTCCTTCCATCCCTGCAAACGGCTGCGGGACACGTCCATGTCGAGCGGGCCGGTGATGGTGGCGATCGCCGTCCGGCCGCTGTCGACGAGGTGCCGACCCGCCGACTTCGCTCCGCCCAGGTTGTCGGAGCACGCGTGGCTGAGAGATTCCTCGGCGCTGCGCCGACCTGCGAGTACCGTCGGCAGGCCCAGGTTCTCCAGGATGTCCGGCAGGGGATCGTGCTGATGGACGGAGACCAGCAGGACACCGTCCACCCGCCGCTCCGCCACGTGGGCGGTGAGCTGGTCGCGTTCCTCCCTGTCCCGCACCAGGACGAGTTGCAGTTGCGTACGGGTGTCCCGCAGCGCGGCGCTCACCCCGCGGATCACGGCGGAGAAGTAGGGCTCCGCGCCGAGTCGGCTCTCGGACTCGGGGATCACCAGGGCGATCGAGTTCGTGCGCCGGGTCACCAGGCCGCGGGCCACGGAGTTCGGGACGTAGTTGAGCTCGGCGATGGCCGCGAGCACGGCGGCCTTCGCCGCGTCGCTGACGAGGTCCGATCCGTTGACAACCCTTGAAACGGTGGTCCGTCCGACCCCGGCCCGAGCGGCCACGGTCTTGATGGTCGGCCGCTGCGGTGCCCCCATGTCGTTCTCCTCGTCCCCTGTCCACTGAACGCCGTTCGCGAGCACATTGTGCCAGATCATCGGCCCAACGGGCGGGTGCGAACGGTGAGTTGGAGCGGTGGTCGCGCGACATCCTCTGGCAACCGATTGGTTTCAAGTTGTTGACACGGCGCTCCCGGGCGGCCAGTCTTCGAGCGCCCGGCGGAACGTTCCCACTGCCATTTGGGCACGTTCCCATCCATGGATGGGCACGTTCCCACTCTTCTTTGGGCACGTTCCCAAACTTGTCGGGCCGATCGTCAGGACGACGGTCGGTCCGTCTCTCCGGTGCGTCTGCGCCGTCTGGGAGGACCGTTGAAGAACACCCGGAAATTGTTGAGCAAGCGAGGTTCTGCCCTCATATCGGTGGTGGCGGCCCTCGGCCTTCTGTCCGCCTGCGGTGGTGGTGGCGGCGGGACCGGCGGTGGAGTGAAGGACGGCAAGACCACCATCACCATGGGCCTCTTCGGTGTCATGGGCATCAAGGAGTCAGGAATCCTCGACGAGTACGAGAAGCAGCACCCGAACGTCGAGGTCAAGGTCGATGTGGCCGGTGACGAGCAGACCTACTACACGGCCCTCCAGACGCACTTGACCGCCAACAGCGGCCTGAAGGACATCCAGGGCATCGAGATCGGCCGTGCCAAGGAACTCATCGACACCCGCGCCGACCGGTTCGTCGACCTGGCGAAGGTGCCCGGCACCGACCACTACCTGCCGTGGAAGCAGAACCAGGTCACCGGTAAGGACGGCAAGGTCATCGGGCTCGGCACGGACACCGGTCCCATGGCCGTCTGTTACCGCAAGGACTACTTCAAGCAGGCGGGGCTGCCCACGGACCGCGACGAGGTCGGCAAGCTGTGGGCGGGTGACTGGAAGAAGTACGTCGAGGCGGGCGAGAAGTTCAAGGCCGGCTTCAAGGGCGGCAAGGTCGCCTTCATGGACAGTTCCAGCGGTCTGTTCAACGCGATGATCTACGGCGACTCCCAGCAGTTCTACGACAAGAGCGGGAAGCTGATCTACCAGGACAACCCCGCCGTCGCCGACGCCTGGGACCTGTCGGCCAAGGCCGGCGCCGCAGGTCTGAGCGCCAAGCTCCGGCAGTTCCAGCCCGGTTGGGACCCCGGCCTGGCCAACGGCACCTTCGCCACGGCGGTGTGCCCGGCGTGGATGCTCGCGCAGATCAGCGAGAAGGCCGGCCCGAAGAACAAGGGCAAGTGGGACGTCGCCAAGGCGCCGAAGGGCGCCAACTGGGGCGGTTCCTTCCTCGGCGTCATGGAGAAGAGCCCGGTCAAGGACGAGGCGACGAAGCTCATCGCCTGGCTCACCGCGCCGGAGCAGCAGGCCCGCATCTTCAAGGAGCTGGGCAACTTCCCCTCGTCGGAGAAGGCGCTGGCGTCACCCGAGGTGATGAACGCGAAGTCCGACTACTTCGACGGCGCCCCCATCGGCCAGATCTTCGCCGCGGCTGCCAAGGACATCCCGGACGAGCAGGTCCTGGGCCGCAAGGACGGAACGATCAAGGACATCTTCTCCCAGGGGCTGCGCCTGATCGAGACCCAGCACAAGAGCGCCGACGAGGCGTGGAAGACCACCGACGAGCGCATCCAGAAGGCCGTCGGCTGACCTCCTTCCCGGCTGCCACGCACCTGCGGGGTGCGTGGCAGCCGGGGCCCACCCCGCCAGTCCATCGCCCACGTAAGGACCTCTCGTGGCACCACAGACTTCGAGTGCCGCGGCCGTCGAGCCGCCCCTCAACGACAAGGACGGCAGCTCCCGACCCGCTTCCGGGCTCCGGAAGAGCCGGCCCCCGAGCTGGCGGAGCAAGCTGCTGCACCGCCTGGACGTGAAGGGGGCGCCCTACGCCTTCGTCGTCCCGTTCTTCGTGATCTTCGCCGCCTTCAGCTTCTATCCGCTGCTCTACACGGCATGGATCTCGCTCCACCACGTCGAGCTCGCGACCATGGACCTGATGGAGTGGATCGCGTTCGACAACTACGTCAACCTCGTCAAGGACGAGCGGTTCTGGAACGCGCTGACCAACACCATCACCATCGGTGTGCTCTCCACCGTCCCGCAGCTGCTCATGGCACTCGGTCTCGCGCATCTGCTGAACTACCGGCTGCGCGGATCGACGTTCTTCCGGGTCGCCGCACTGACGCCGTACGCGACCTCGGTGGGTGCCGCGGCGCTGGTGTTCACCATGCTCTTCGAGCGCGACTTCGGCATGATCAACTGGACGCTGAGCCTGGTGGGCATCGATCACGTCGACTGGGAGAGCAACAAGTGGGCGGCGCAGACGGCGATCTCCACGATCGTCATCTGGCGGTGGACCGGCTACAACGCCCTGCTCTACCTCGCCGCGATGCAGGCGATCCCGCGCGACCGCTACGAAGCGGCCGCGATCGACGGGGCCTCCCGCTGGCAGCAGTTCCTGAAGGTCACCGTGCCCGGGATCCGGCCCACGATCGTCTTCACGATCGTCCTGTCCACGATCGGCGCCACCCAGCTCTTCGGTGAGCCCCTCATCTTCGGCCAGGGGCCGAACGGCATCACCGGCGGCGCCGACAACCAGTACCAGACCCTCGGGCTGCTGCTGTACGAGGAGGGCTGGAAGAACTACCAGATGGGCCGTGCGGCGACGGTGGCCTGGGCCATGTTCCTGCTGCTCGTCCTCGTCTTCATCGTCCAGCGCCTGCTCAGCAGGTGGCGTTCGGCGCGCTCGTCCTGACCAGGAGTTGCTCCCCATGACCACAGACACTCTCCAGGCGCCGCCCGTGACAGAGCACGCCCCGAGCAGGCGGCGCGGGCTCCGGCTGCCCACGAAGATGAAGGCCGGGCGTCAGCACCACGCGGGCCCGGTCGCCTACGTCCTGCTCGGCATCGCCACGCTCGTCTCGCTCTTCCCGCTGTACTGGACGCTGGTGGCCGCGTCGTCCGACAACACGCGGATCACTCAGACCCCACCGCCCTTCCTGCCCGGACCGAACCTGCTCGACAACCTCGGCAAGGCCTGGCAGGACGCGGCGCTGGGCAAGGCGATGGCCAACAGCCTGATCGTGGCCGGGGCCATCGCCACCGCCACCGTCCTGTTCGCCACGCTCGCCGGTTTCGCCTTCGCCAAGCTGCGCTTCAAGGGGCGCAACATCCTGCTGATGCTGGTCATCGGGACGATGATGGTGCCGCCGCAGCTCTCGGTCGTGCCCCTGTTCATGATGATGACCGACCTCGGCTGGGGACAGAAGCTGCCCGCCGTCATCTTCCCGACACTGGTCAGCGCCGTGGGCGTGTTCTTCATGCGCCAGTACCTCAGTGACGCGCTGCCCGACGAGCTGGTCGAGGCGGGCCGCGTGGACGGCGCCCATTCGCTCCGGATCTTCTGGAGCATCGTCCTGCCGGTCGCCCGACCGGCCATGGCCGTTCTGTTCATGATCACGTTCGTGCACGCGTGGAACGACTTCTTCTGGCCGTTCATCGTGCTCGACATGACCAACCCGACGGTCCCCGTCGCCCTGACGCAGCTGAGCGCCGGATACGTCCGCGACCAGTCCCTGATCATGGCGGGCGCCCTGCTCGGCACCCTCCCGCTGCTCGCCATGTTCGTCGTCTTCGGACGCCAGATTGTCGGCGGCATCATGCAGGGCGCGGTCAAGGGCTGACCCTCCTCCGCCACATCTCGCATTGCCGACAGCACCGTTCACCGGAAGGAACTCCGTGGTAACCGCAGTCCGACACGTCGCGCCCCAGGCCGGGACTCCCGAGACGCTCGCCTTTCCCCCCTTGTTCCTGTGGGGCACGGCCACCGCCGCCTACCAGATCGAGGGCGCCGCTGCCGTGGACGGACGCACCCCGTCCATCTGGGACACCTACTGCCGGACCCCAGGCCGCGTACGCAACGGAGACACCGGCGACGTGGCCACCGACCACTATCACCGGTGGCGCGAGGACGTCGCGATGATGGCCGACCTCGGTGTCGGGGCGTACCGCTTCTCGCTCGCCTGGCCCCGCATCCAGCCGACCGGCCGCGGCCCCAGCGTGCAGAAGGGACTCGACTTCTACCGCAGGCTCACCGATGAGCTGCTGGAGAAGGACATCAAGCCGGTCGCCACCCTCTACCACTGGGATCTCCCGCAGGAGCTCGAGGACGCCGGCGGCTGGCCGGAGCGCGTGACCGCCGACCGTTTCGCGGAGTACGCGTCCCTGGCCGCCGACGCGCTCGGCGACCGCGTCCACACGTGGACCACGCTGAACGAGCCCTGGTGCAGCTCCTTCCTCGGCTACGGATCCGGGGTCCACGCCCCGGGCCGCACCGACCCCGTGGCCGCGCTGCGTGCCGCACACCATCTCAACCTCGGCCACGGCAAGGCGGTCCAGGCCCTGCGCGCTTCGCTGCCCGCCCGCGCGCAGATCTCGGTGACGCTCAATTTCCATCACGTGAGGCCTCTTTCGGCGCAGGCGCAGGATGTCGACGCGGCACGCAGGATCGACGCCCTCGCCAACCGCGTCTTCACCGGCCCCATGCTGAAGGGCGCCTATCCGGACGACCTCTTCCGGGACACCGCCAGGCTGACCGACTGGTCCTTCGTCCGCGACGGGGACGTGAAGGAGATCCACCAGCCGCTCGACTTCCTGGGCGTCAACTACTACTCGCCCACCCTCGTCTCGGGTGGCGCCAACGAGTCGAGCCACGGCTCGGACGGCCACGGCAACAGTGCGCACAGTCCGTGGCCGGGGGCGAAGGACGTCGCTTTCCACCTGACCCCGGGCCCCACCACGGCGATGGGCTGGTCCGTGGACCCCACGGGCCTGAACGAACTGCTGCTCCGGCTGGACGCGGACTTCCCCGACCTGCCACTCATGATCACGGAGAACGGCGCGGCGTTCGACGACTATGTCAACCCGCAGGGCGAGGTCAACGACCCCGACCGGATCGCGTACTTGGAAGGACATCTCGCCGCTGTCCACCGCGCGATCCAGGCCGGCGTCGACATTCGCGGCTACTTCCTGTGGTCCCTGCTCGACAACTTCGAATGGGGCTACGGGTACAGCAAGCGTTTCGGCGCCGTCTACGTCGACTACCCGACCGGCAAGCGCATCCCCAAGGCCAGCGCCCACTGGTACGGGAAGGTCGCGCGCAGCGGGGTGTTGCACACGTCGACAGGGTCGGCCGACTGACGTCAGAGCGGTCTGCGGCCGTCGGCGTGCTTCCGCCGGCGGCCGCGCTTGTCGGCAACGCCATGCGAAACGCCTGCTCGTTGGAGTGGCGGGTAGCACGCCGGGGTCTTCTGTGAACACGGTACGGAGCCGTATCGGGTGTCTGCGTAACCTAGAAACGCCCAAACGGGTTCAGCGATGAAGGCGGCGTGGCAGTCTATATAGCTGTGTGGACGGCTCAGCCGACTGCATGGCTACTGGCACGCCGGTAGCTGCCTATTGGAAGAGAAGGTCTGACCCTGCGCTCCGGCCAAGAGATCAGAGGGACAGACCCCGTCAGGCGGGGGCTTCGCGCTCCCGCCTGTTCCCATTTGGGGATTCCGTAGTGGGCCGTGCGGGCCATCTGGCAATCCCCGCCCGCGACTTGACCGGTATTCCGCGGCGCCGGGCGGAGCGGGGACTTCTGCCTCGCGCGCTGATTGTTCTGGCACTGTTCTCTGCTCGGTGAATGGATGCCTGCAGAATTTCGGGCGAGCGCCTGAAGTAACGATTCTTTCCGCTCGCCCGACCTCGCCTGACTGCTCGTACCTTTCAGGTGCAAGTGAGCCGCAACTCCGCGGCGCCGGACGGCAGTTGGAGTAGACCAATCGATCCGATGGTCAAGTGTGCGATTTGGCGACAGGCTTCGAACGTATGTAGGTTTCACTCTCGGCCTGCATATATGCATCCGGTGTTGCATCTGACTCCCGGGCTGCCCGTTCACCGACGCTTTCGTTCCTGTGGAACGCGCATGCCTGCCATCCGGATTGACTATATGTCAAAAGGATCACAACAGAGGAAACATCCGACCTGCGATTAAGCCTGAGATTCTCTGGACGCCAGGGTTCCTTTGCGGTAATTCTTGCCGTGCCGACCCCTGTGTTCTGGCCGGAGCGCGACGGGTCGCTTTCCAATAGGTAACCGGCCTGCAGCCCCTGAGGGGGCTGCAGGACCCGGCCGCACATGCGAGATGAGCAATGACGCGCCTGGAACACTTCGACCGCCCCGTCCTGCGTCCTCGAAAGATCACACGTGTCGGTGTCGACGCGCTGATCCACACCGTGAGCCAGGAGTTCACCCCCGACCAGATCAACCTCAGCACCGACTACCGCATCCCGCGCCAGTGGAGCCCCGGCACGCGGCGCAGCATCTACGTCAACGGTGCCCACGCTCTGGACGAGCTTCTCGACGACCCCCGGATCCGGCGGGAGCTGCCGGCCGCCGCAGCCGTCGAGCTCACCCAACTCACGCTCGACGCGGAGGCTCCGGGCCGGCACATCCACGTCGCGATGACCCGCCAGGGCGTGACCGCGCTCATCGAGGCGGACAACCGGGACTGGGTCACCGGCCGCTCCCAGGAGGTCAAGCACGCGGTGGAGGACGGGCACCACCCCGCATGGGCGGTGTGGCGTGTTTCCCGCCGTCGCGGCTACCTCGTCGCCGGCCTCGCGCTCGACCTCCTGGCCGTCACGCTCGCCTGGTTCATCGCCGGGTCCCAGATCCTGCACTCGGCGGCGGCGCTGACCATCGCCCTGATCGCGCTGCTGGCCATCCCCGCGGCCGCCGTCGCCGTCGGCGACCGTTTCGTGCACCGCTGCATCGTCAAGATCCGCAAGACGAGCCTGTCCTGGTTCTGGACCCCCTGGAGCATCAGCGAACGGATCGCCTTCTGCGCGCTGTTCGTCACCCTCGTCGTAGCCCTCATCAACCTCTTCATCGCCCTCGGCTCCGCCGACGACTCCAAAGGCCTGCCCGCCCCGACCCACGCGCCGAACATCACCGCCACCGAGCGGGGGATCTGATGTGACCACTCAAGCAGAACTCGCCGCCCCCGGGCCGGACTTCACCCAGGAGTCCGGCCCCCGGGCCGCCGCCACCATCGGCGAGAACGCCGTTGCCGACTTCGCCGACTTCTACCACCGCACCTACACCACCTACCTCGCCTACGCCTACCGCTACAGCACCAGCCGCGACGGCGCCCAGGACATCGTCCACGACACCTTCACCGACCTCTACGCGCGCTGGAACACCATCCGCCAGCCCACCTCGTACGGCGTGCGCGCCCTGCGGCACAAGCTCCAGGACCAGGCCCGCCACTCCGCCCGCACCATCCCCACGTCCACCTTCGAGGAGAACACGCTCGCCGAGACCGCGCCCGTCGACACCGTCGTGCTCAGAAGGACCCTCCTGGACGCGCTCAGAACCCTTCCTCCCACTCGCCGTCGCATCGTCGTCGCCTACTACATCCAGGACCTGACCACCGACGAGATCGCCACCTGCCTCAGCATCACTCCCAGCACCGTGCGCGCCCACCTCGTCCACGCTCGCCGTGACCTGCGCGATCTGCTCACAGACTCGCCCACGCCCCAGCCGGGGACTTACGACGAGCCGCTCCCACGCCCTCCGTCGGACACCGGCACCCCCACGCCTGCCGTCGGCCCCGCCTACGACCGGTACGTGGACACGGTCTACCGCTACATCGCACTGCTCACCGGCACCGGCACCGCCGCCGAGGATCTCACCAGCAAGACCTTCCGCTACGCCCTGGCCCACCACACCGCCACGGACGACGACCCCAAGACCTGGCTCATCGCCACCGCGCGCACCTTCGTCGCCGGCCGCCCGGCCGAGGTGCCGGGCCCCCGCGGCGACCGGCACGACGCCGTCACCGCTCTGCGCGACGCCGCGGCCCAGGAGCCCGTCGCCAAAGCCACCGTGAACATCGACACGCTCTTGAAGGCCTTCAACAGCCTCAACCCCGCGCAGTACGAGTGCATCGTCCTCCGCTTCTTCCAGGGCCTGAGCGTGGCCGAGAGCGCACACATCATGAACCGCAGTGAGAACGCCCTCAAGGTCCTCCAGCACCGGGCCCTGAAGGGCCTGGCACAGCACTTCGAGCCAGACGTCCGACCACACAGCGAGCCGCCGCAACCCGCCGACATCACTCTGGCCCTCAACGCAGTCGTCGCACCGCGCTGCTCCCACTACATCAAGCTCAACTCGGCCACCCATCAGCGGATGCGGGCGGCCATCAAGCGCCGCAGCGGTGAGGAGCTCATCCGGTAGTTCCGCCGAGCCGAGGGGTGATGTGGGAGACGGCCCATTTCGTCGAGGGCCCCCGTGACTGGCCGACTGGCAAGATGCCGTGGAGGGCGAACAAGGTCCTCCACCACATCGATCGCTGGTGTAGTTCCTCTCGCCGCGTCTGGCGTGGATGATGGCGAACTTGTCGTCGTACACGATTCGTTCGCCCGGTGAGGAAGTGGCCATGTCGTCTCTGCACCCACTGCTTCCACGGTCCGCGCCGTCGGCCACGGGATTGTCGCCGTGGGCGCTCAACGCGTTGCTGGACCGGCTGGAAGCGGTGTCCGGTGCGTGCCACTCGATCATGGTGGTGCACCGGGGCCAGGTCGTCGCCGAGGGCTGGTGGGCCCCGTACTCGGCCGACCGCCTGAACCTGCTCTACTCGCTGACGAAGTCGTTCACCTCGATTGCCGTGGGACTGGCGGTCGGTGACGGCCTGTTGTCCTTGGAGGACCGGGTGGTGGACGTGCTGCCCGAGCACGTCCCGGCCGACGTCAGCGAGCAGGGCCGTCGCATCACCGTCCACCACCTGCTGTCCATGACCGCAGGCCACCCCACCGACAGTCTCACCGAGGCATGGGAGCTGGAACCCCAGGACCTGGTGAAGGGCTTTCTGCGACTGCCGTTCACCGCGCCGGAGGGCACACGGCACGAGTACGACAACTCCACCACCTTCATCCTGGCCAGGATGGTCGAGAAGGTCACCGGACGCGCTCTGCCCGAGCTGATGGACGAGCGCGTCCTCAAGCCGATGGGCATCGACCACGCCGAATGGGACCGTGTGGCCAGCGGTGCCTCCTTCGGCTTCCAGGGCCTGCACCTGACCACCGAGGCGGTGGCCGCCTTCGGCCAGCTTCTGCTGCAGGGCGGCGAGTGGGGCGGCCGACAACTCGTCCCGCGTGACTGGGTGGAGCTGGCGACCAGCCGGCACATCGACTCCAGCTGGCATCAGGAGGGGCGGCCCAACGCCGACTTCTTCTGCGGATACGGCTACCAGTTCTGGATGTCGCGACACGGCTACCACGGGCACGGCGCCTACGGGCAGCAGTGCGTGGTGGTTCCGTCGCACGACCTGGTGATCGCCGTGACCGCAGAGGGGGAGTCGCAGGAGGTCCTCGATGCTCTGTGGGAGTGCCTCCTGCCGGGCCTGGACGCGGCGAGCGGTGACCTGGACGACGGATACGTAGCTGAGCGCCTTCAGGAACTGGCTCTGCCTCTGGTGGCGGGATCGGCACAACCGGGACGATCCGTGACCGCCAAGCTGGACGCGTCTGCCGAGGATTCGGCGTTGCCCGACGGGACGGCGGTGGTGGTCGATCCCGTCGACGGCGGATGGGTGGTGCGGTTCGAGTCGGTCTTCGACGTCGAGGTCGGCCACGGCCACTGGCGGGAGAGCGCCCCGCTCGGCCGACCGATCGTCTCGGCCGGCGCCTGGCAGGGCGAGCTGTTCGTCGCCGACCTGTACGTCATCACCACTCCGCACCATGTCCGGCTGACCATTGATGGTGAGACCTGCACGGCGACGTGGAGCTGCCCGCCTCTGACCGGCCCCGATCTGAGGCTGCATGTGCAAGCACCGCTGATGACACGGCCGGACGTCTCCTAGGCGAGTCGAGTCGAGCCGTGGCCGGCACCCTGCTCACGCAGGAGCGGACCGCCGGCCGACGCGAGAAGGGAGATGGGGGCCGTCCG
>NZ_JAMOLN010000255.1 GCF_024448165.1 Streptomyces longispororuber | reverse complement strand
CCCAGCACCCCGTCCGGAACCCCGCACCGCTCCCGCGCCCGCCGCGCCTGCTCCCCGGCCAGGTCCCCGATCCGTACGCACGCGGGCAGCCGCCCGGCCCGCCCGTGCAGCACGTCGCCGCCGAACAGCGCCCCGGCCTGCTCCCAGTACTCGCCGCGGCACGCCACGACGAGCCGCACGCCCGCCGAGGTCAGCCAGCTCTCGGTGCGCCGCGACCACGCGCCGAGCCGGTGCGCGAGCACGGGCGGCATCTCCTCGGGCCCGTCGAGCAGCAGCACGAGCGGCCGCCCGGCGTCGCGGGCGACCTCGGCGATCCGCTCCGGCGCGATGTCCCCGAGGTCGCCGGGCCCGGTCTCCCGGGACGCCGCGACGATCCGCCCGGCCCGCTCCAGGGCGCGCCCCACCGCGTCCGCGACCGACGTGTCGTCCGCGTGCAGGTCGGCGCCGCGCAGCCACAGGGTGGGGGCGGCGGCCACGTCCGCGGCCCGCCGTGCGGCGAGCGCCGCCAGCTCCGTCGTGCGGCCGCAGCCGGGGTCCCCGACGAGCCCGAGCACCGCCGCGTCACCGTCCGCGAAGGCGGCCAACTCCCGTGCCACCTCCGGGCGTTCGACCGGTTCGGGCCCGCCGTCGTCGGCCGGTCCGTCGCTCCCCACGGAGACGGCGGTCAGCTGGAGCACCCCGGCGAGGTTCAGATCGTGGCCGTACGCGGGCACGGTCGCCGCGTTGCGCGCGAGCAGTTCGGCGAGCGGTCCCCGTGGGTCCCCGGCGGCCGCGGCCCGCAGCGGTACGGCGAACCCCGCGGCCCGGTGCCCGGCCTGCAGCGCCGTGCCGAGCACCCCGACGACGGCCCCGGTCCCGGCGTCGAGCACCGGCCCGCCTGCCGCCCCGCCGCCGAGCCGCAGCGCGTCGGCCCCGGCCGTGCCGACGGCCAGCTCCATGGCGTCGTCGAGGAGGTGGAAGCGGTCGGTGGCCGTGTAGGTGACGGCGGTGTGCCCGAGGACCCGCGCCTCGCGCCAGCCACCGGCCGGGATCCGTACGTATGCGCCCGCCTCCATGGCGCAGCGCGCCCCGACCGGCAGCGGCGGCGCGCCGAGACCTTCGGCGCGCACCAGTGCGAGGTCGACGTCGGGCAGGGTGACGACGGCGTCGGGTCCCACCACACAGGTCGCTCCGCCGGGCGCGTGCAGGACGACCTGTCCGAGCCCGTCCACCGCCTCGTGACTGGTGACGACGGTGCCGCGGTCGTCCGCGGCGAACCCCGCTCCGCGCGGCCGCCCGGCCAGATCACAGATCCGTACCAGAGGCGGATCCACCATGGTCTGAACCTCCCGCCACGCCCCGTCTCCTCGACGGTAGGCGCGCGGTGATCAGCCGGACAGCGCCCGGGGCGAACGCGCCCCCTTCCACTCCCCTGGTTCACTCCGAGCGCCTGCTCGAAGGGGTGAAGTGGAGGGGTGCAGCGGATAGACCCTTGAGAGGGGGAACGTGGAGCGGCGGCCACCCGTGAGACCGGAATCCGCCGCTCCACCGAAAATCCGGGGCCTCCTGCCCCTCAGCCGAAGACGGCCAGGCTCTTGGCCTTGCCCTTGGACTCCTCGACGAGCGCGACGAACGCGCCGTCCGCGTCGAACACGGCGACCGGCCCGGCGCCCGCGTACTCCCCGGGCATCTCCAGCCGGACCCCGTTGAGCAGCAGCTTCGCGCGGCGCACGTCGACGTCCCAGCGGGGGAACGCGGCGGCGGCCGCCTCGGCCACCGGCATCACGGTGAGCGACTCCTGGAGCTGGTCCAGGGTGCGCGCCGAGTCCAGCTTGTACGGGCCGACGCGGGTGCGGCGCAGCGCCGTCAGATGCCCGCCGACGCCGAGATCGGCGCCCAGGTCACGGGCGAGCGCGCGGATGTACGTACCCGAGGAGCAGACCACGGACACGACCAGGTCGAGCACCGGGGTGCCGTCCTCGGCGACCGCGTCCCGTACGTCGTGGACGGCGAAGGAGGAGACGGTCACCGGCCGCGCCGGGATCTCGAAGTCCTCGCCGTCCCTGGCCCGCTTGTACGAGCGCACGCCCTTGATCTTGATGGCGCTGACCTTGGACGGCACCTGCATGATGTCGCCGGTCAGCTTGGCGACGCCCGCGTCGACGGCCTCGCGCCGCACCCCGGACGCGTCGGTGGCGGACGTGATCTCGCCCTCCGCGTCGTCGGTGAGCGTGTTCTGCCCGAGCCTGATCGTGCCCAGGTACTCCTTCTCGGTCAGCGCGAGGTGGCCGAGGAGCTTGGTGGCACGCTCGACGCCGAGCACAAGGACGCCCGTCGCCATCGGGTCGAGGGTGCCCGCGTGGCCGACCTTGCGGGTCTTGGCGATCCCGCGCATCTTGGCCACGACGTCGTGCGAAGTGAAGCCCGACGGCTTGTCGACGATGACAAGGCCGTCGGGCGGTGGGGTGCGGTCGGACATGCTCAGGCGTCGCCGTCCTCGTCCGAGGAATCGTCCTCGGGCTTCTTGTACGGGTCCGCGTCGCCGGCGAACGTGGCGCCCGCGGACGCCTCGCGCACCTGGGCGTCGGAGGACCGCGCCTTGTCGAGGAGGTCCTCGATCGTCTTCGCGTTGTCCGGCAGGGCGTCCGCGACGAACGTCAGCGTCGGCGTGAACTTCACGCCGGCCGCCGCGCCGACCGCGGAGCGCAGGATGCCCTTGGCGCTCTCCAGACCGGCGGCCACCTCGGCCCGCTCCTCGTCGTCCCCGTACACCGTGTAGAAGACGGTGGCCTCCCGCAGGTCACCCGTGACCCGGGTGTCCGTGATGGTGACGTGGGTGCCGAGGCGCGGGTCCTTGATCCCGCGCTGCAGCTTCTGGGCCACCACCTCTCGGATGAGGTCCGCCAGCCTCTTGGCGCGCGCGTTGTCGGCCACTGCCGTCTCCTTAGTAACTAACCACTGTGGTGCGTAAGTCTTCTTGCTTCAGTCTTCGTCGCTGTGGAGCCTGCGTCGAACCGAGAGCAGTTCCACTTCGGGGCGCCCGGCCACCAGCCGCTCGCAGCGGTCCAGTACGTCGGAGAGGTGCGCCGTGTCCCCGGAGACCACCGCGAGCCCGATCTCGGCCCTGCGGTGGAGGTCCTGGTTGCCCGTCTCCGCCGCACTCACCGCGTACTTGCGCTGGAGTTCGGCCACGATCGGACGGACGAGGGAGCGTTTTTCCTTCAGCGAGTGGACGTCGCCGAGGAGCAGATCGAAGGACAGAGTCCCCACATACATGTGTGTGTCCGGATGTCCCGCCGGTTCGGGTTCGTACGGTCACCAGGTCGTCTGGACGCCGATACGGGAACCGTACACGCAACGGCCGGGGCCGATCGACGGAAATAAGTCCCGCCGATCGGCCCCGATCGCTTACTGCACCGCTCAGACGCGCGGCTTCTCGCGCATCTCGTACGTCGCGATGACGTCGTCGACCTTGATGTCGTTGAAGTTTCCGAGGTTGATACCACCCTCGAAGCCTTCGCGGATCTCGGTGACGTCGTCCTTGAAGCGACGCAGACCGGAGATGTTGAGGTTCTCCGCGATGACCTTGCCATCGCGCAGCAGGCGCGCCTTGGTGTTGCGCTTGACCTCGCCGGACCGGACGAGCACACCGGCGATGTTGCCCAGCTTGGACGACTTGAAGACCTCGCGGATCTCCGCCGTGCCGAGCTCGACCTCTTCGTACTCCGGCTTGAGCATGCCCTTGAGGGCCGCCTCGATCTCCTCGATGGCCTGGTAGATCACCGAGTAGTACCGGACGTCGACGCCCTCGCGCTCCGCCATCTGCTGCGCACGGCCGGCTGCCCGGACGTTGAAGCCGATGACGATGGCGTCGGAGCCGGTCGCCAGGTTGATGTCGGACTCGGTGACCGCACCCACACCGCGGTGCAGGACACGGATGTCGACCTCTTCACCGACGTCGAGCTGGAGCAGCGAGGACTCGAGGGCCTCCACCGAACCGGACGCGTCGCCCTTGATGATGAGGTTGAGTTCCTGCACCAGACCGGCCTTGAGGGCCTCGTCCAGGTTCTCCAGGGAGAACCGGACGCCGCGGCGCGCGAAGTTGGCGTTGCGCTCGCGAGCGGCACGCTTCTCGGCGATCTGACGGGCCGTACGGTCCTCGTCGACCACCAGGAAGTTGTCGCCGGCACCCGGGACGTTGGTGAGACCGAGCACGAGGACGGGGGTCGAGGGACCCGCTTCCTCGACGTTGTTCCCGTTGTCGTCGAGCATCGCGCGGACTCGGCCGTACGCGTCGCCGACCACCATCGTGTCGCCGATGCGCAGCGTGCCTCGCTGGACGAGGACGGTCGAGACGGCACCGCGACCACGGTCGAGGTGGGACTCGATCGCAATACCCTGCGCGTCCTGCTCCGGGTTGGCCCGCAGGTCGAGCGAGGCGTCCGCGGTCAGGACCACGGCCTCCAGCAGGGAGTCGATGTTCAGACCCTGCTTGGCGGAGATGTCGACGAACATGGTGTCGCCGCCGTACTCCTCGGCCACCAGGCCGTACTCGGTCAGCTGACCGCGCACCTTGGTCGGGTCGGCACCCTCGACGTCGATCTTGTTGACCGCGACGACGATCGGGACCTCGGCGGCCTTGGCGTGGTTGAGCGCCTCGACCGTCTGGGGCATGACGCCGTCGTTGGCCGCGACCACGAGGATCGCGATGTCGGTCGACTTC
This sequence comes from Streptomyces longispororuber, assembly GCF_024448165.1. GTDB lineage: Bacteria > Actinomycetota > Actinomycetes > Streptomycetales > Streptomycetaceae > Streptomyces > Streptomyces longispororuber_A. The sequence goes on along the minus strand of NZ_JAMOLN010000255.1, from coordinate 8,397 downwards.
GCACCACGGGCACGCATGGCGGTGAAGGCCTCGTGACCGGGGGTGTCGATGAAGGTGATCTTGCGCTCTTCGTCGTTCACCTCGGTCGTGACCTGGTACGCACCGATGTGCTGCGTGATGCCGCCGGCCTCACCCGCGATGACGTTCGTCTTGCGGATGGTGTCGAGCAGTCGGGTCTTACCGTGGTCGACGTGACCCATGACGGTCACGACCGGCGGACGCGCGACGAGGAACTCCTCGCCACCCTCGTCCTCGCCGAACTCGATGTCGAAGGACTCGAGCAGCTCGCGGTCCTCCTCCTCGGGGCTGACGATCTCGAGGATGAAGTTCATCTCGTCCGCGAGCAGCTTCAGCGTCTCGTCGGAGACGGACTGCGTGGCAGTGACCATCTCGCCGAGGTTCATCATCACGCCGACGAGCGACGCCGGGTTGGCGTTGATCTTCTCGGCGAAGTCCGTGAGGGACGCACCGCGCGACAGGCGCACGGTGGCGCCGTTGCCGCGAGGCAGCATGACGCCGCCCACCGACGGGGCCTGCATGGCCTCGTACTCCTGGCGCCTCTGACGCTTCGACTTGCGACCACGACGGGCGGGCCCGCCGGGACGGCCGAACGCACCCTGCGTGCCACCACGGCCACCCGGACCACCGGGACGACCGCCGAAGCCGGGACGGCCACCGCCGCCACCGCCGGGACGGCCGGCGAAGCCGCCGCCACCGCCACCGGGACCACCGGGACGACCGGCGAAACCGCCACCGCCGCCGCCACCGGGACGACCGGCGAAGCCGCCGCCACCGGGACGACCGCCGCCGCCACCCGGACGACCGCCGCCGCCGGGACCACGGCCACCGCCGGGGCCACCACCGGGACGCGGGCCCGCGGCGGGACGCTGCGGCATCATGCCCGGGTTCGGACGGTTGCCACCGGGGCCGCCGCCGGGACGCGGACCGGCCGCGCCGCCCTGCGGACGAGGCATGCCGCCGGGGGTCGGACGGGCGCCGCCCTGACCCTGCGGACGAGGACCACCCTGGCCGCCGCCCTGCGGGCGCGGACCGCCCGGGGCACCCTGGCCACCGGGACGCGGGGCGCCGCCCGGACGGGGCGCCTGCGGGCGCGCCATGCCGGTGGAGCCACCAGAGGTGAAGGGGTTGTTGCCCGGACGCGGACCCGCGGGACGGGCACCACCGGGACGAGCGCCCTGGCCGCCGGGACGCGGGGCGCCCTGACGGTCACCGCGCTGGCCCTGGCCCTGGCCACGGTCCTGACCACGGTCCTGACCGGGGGCCGGACGGCCACCGGGCTTCGGGGCACCGGGACGGGCACCGCTGGGACGCGGGCCACCGGCGGCCGGGGCCGACGAAGCGGCCGGGGCGGCGGGCGGCGCCGTGAACTCGGGCGCGGCCGGGGCCGGCGTCGCAGGCTTGGGAGCCGGCTTCGGACCCGGGGTGGGGCGCGGACCCGGCGCGGCCGGGGCCGCCGCGGGCTTCTCCGCGACGGCCGGCTTCGGGGCCGGCGGGCGCGGCGCGGCAGGCTTCGCGGCCTGCGCGGGGGAAGGGGTGGGGCGCGGCGCTGCGGGCTTCGCAGGCGCGGCCTTCTTCGCGGCGGACTTGCCGCCATTGCCCTGATTCAGGGCATCAGTCAACTTGCGTACAACCGGCGCCTCGATCGTCGAGGACGCCGAACGTACGAATTCACCGAGTTCTTGGAGCTTGGCCATGACGACCTTGCTCTCTACGCCGAACTCCTTGGCGAGTTCGTATACCCGGACCTTAGCCACTTCGCTCCTTTTAGGTCCGGGTTACGCCGGACCGTCGCTACTTCATGGGCGTACTCATCGCGTGCTCATCGAGTGCTCATCGCAATCTCGACCTACTTCCAACTCGCGGGGTACCAGGGCCGCACGGGGGTTCCGCGCGGCGCTTCTTACGGTGTTGCCTGCCCGACTCGGTGGCGAAGCGCCTCCGTGTCGAACGGTCCAGGGGCCTTGAACGCCCGCTGGAACGCCCGGCGGCGGACCGCCAGGTCGAGACAGACCTGGGCGGGATGCACATAGGCACCCCGGCCGGGCAGCGTACCGCGATCATCGGGGACGCATCCGCCCTCGATCACCACGATCCGCAGCAGATCGCTCTTGGCCGCTCGCTCCCGGCAACCCACGCAGGTTCGCTCAGGGCAGGCGCGGGCGTGCGTCCGGCCAGACACGGTTTAGTCTACCTCCCCGTACCGACCTCACCCCTTTGGGGCAAAAATCGAACGGCCACTCGTTACATACTGTCGTGATCCAAGCGCACAGCGCCCGGATTTATTCCCCGGATCCGGAACCCGGCTGCTCGGTGTCCGGGCGGATGTCGATGCGCCAGCCGGTGAGGCGGGCGGCCAGGCGGGCGTTCTGCCCCTCCTTGCCGATGGCGAGCGACAGCTGGTAGTCGGGAACGGTCACGCGGGCGGACCGGGCACCGAGATCGACGATCTCGACCTTCGAGACGCGAGCCGGGGACAGCGCGTTCGCGACCATCTCCGCCGGGTCGTCCGACCAGTCGACGATGTCGATCTTCTCGCCGTTGAGCTCACCCATGACGTTGCGCACGCGCCCGCCCATGGGACCGATGCACGCGCCCTTGGCGTTGAGTCCGCTCCGGGTCGACCGGACCGCGATCTTGGTGCGGTGGCCGGCCTCGCGGGCGATGGCCGAGATCTCGACGCTGCCGTCGGCGATCTCCGGCACCTCGAGCGCGAAGAGCTTCTTCACCAGGTTCGGGTGGGTGCGGGACAGGGTCACGGACGGACCGCGGACACCCTTGGCCACGCGCACCACGTACGAGCGCAGGCGCATCCCGTGCGGGTACTCCTCGCCCGGCACCTGCTCCTGCACCGGCAGGATGGCTTCCAGCTTGCCGATGTCGACCAGCACGTTCTTCGGGTCGCGGCCCTGCTGGACCACGCCCATGACGATGTCGCCCTCGCGGCCCGCGTACTCGCCGAGCGTCGCGTCGTCCTCGGCGTCGCGCAGCCGCTGCAGGATGACCTGCTTCGCGGTGGTGGCGGCGATCCGGCCGAAGTCGGACGGGGTGTCGTCGAACTCCTTGGGCTCCTGGCCCTCTTCGAGGTCCGCCGGGTCCTCCGTCGCCCACACCGTCACGTGGCCGCTCTCGCGGTCCAGCTTCACGCGGGCACGGCGGAAACTGCCGTCGGTGCGGTGGTAGGCGATGAGGAGGGCCGACTCGATCGCCTCGACCAGCAGATCGAAGGAGATCTCCTTCTCCCGGACCAGACCCCGCAGGGCACTCATGTCGATGTCCACGGCTACGCCTCCTCTACTTCTTGAGCGTCGTTCTTGTTCTTGCGGTTGAACTCGACCTGGACGCGCGCCTTGGCGATGTCCGTGAAGTCGAGCCGGCGGGCGGTGGCCTTGCGGCCCTTCACGCCCGGAACTTCGAGGTCGAGACCGTCGTCGTCGACCGTGAGGATGCGCGCGACCAGCTCAGCGTCGTCCTTCAACGTGAACTTCACCAGGCGGTCGACGGCGCGGACGTAGTGGCGGTGCTCGGTCAGCGGGCGCTCGGCGCCCGGCGTGCCGACCTCCAGCTCGTACTCACCGTCGCCCATGACGTCCGACTCGTCGAGCTTCGCCGAGAGCGCGCGGCTCACATCGGCGATCGCGTCCAGGTCGGCACCCTCGTCGGAGTCCACGACGACACGCAGCACACGCTTGCGTCCTACCGAGGCCACGTCGATCTCTTCGAGATCGAGCCCCTGTGAGCTGACGAGCGGTTCCAGTAGTTCCCGCAGCCTCTCGTTCTGGGTGGTGCTCATCCGGGTGACTCCTCGGCCGCGTGTGCTGTTGTGGTTGCTGACTGTCCTTGCGCGTCAGGTCAAAGGGTATCCGGTCCAGGGGGGTGTTGCCGTCCACCCGGAAGGGGCCGACTGTACGGTGATCTTCGGTCACCCCCCGCTCATCCCGCTGAATCGTTTCCCGACCCTTTCTGCCGAGGACGTCCGCCGTGTCACTCACTTCCCGCAGGACCCTGCTCGCGTCGCTGGCCGGTGCCGCGCTCCTCACGGGCTGCTCGGGCGGCTCCGACGAGGGTGCCGAGGGCGGGCAGGGGGCGCCGTCCGTCTCCCAGGAGAAGCGGCTCAAGGCGCGCGAGGCGCGGGCGAGCGCGGATCTGCTCGGGCAGTACGACGAGGCGCTGGCGGCCGTGCCGTCCCTCGCGGCCCGGCTGAACCCGCTGCGGGACGAGGTCGAGCGGCACGTGAAGGCGTTCGGCGGAGCGGCCAGGCCGTCCGCGTCGACGTCGCCCTCCACGCCGCCGGTGGCCGAGAAGGACGTGCTCAAGGCGCTGGCGGCGGCGGAGCGGACGCTGTCGGACCGGCGCATGACGACGCTGGTCGACGCGCCCGCCGAGGCAGCGCGGCTGCTCGCGTCGGTGGCGGCGGCCGGGGCCGGGCACGCGTATCTGCTGGCGGAGGACTGATCGAAGTGGCCGACAACACCGGGATGAGCACCATGGCTGACGGCACGGGCAACGACCTGCTCGCGGCGGTACAGGCGGCGCTGCGCGCCGAGCACGCGGCGGTCTACGGCTACGGGGTGGTCGGCGGCCGGATCCGCGAGGGCCGCAGGGCCGAGGCGAAGACCGCGTACGACGCGCACCGGGCCCGCCGCGACGACCTGCGGCGCACCGCCCGCGACCTCGGCGGCACCCCGGAGGAGTCGGCGGGGGCGTACGCGCTGCCGTTCCCGGTGCCGGACTCGGCGGCGGCGGCGCGGCTCGCGGCCGACATCGAGGACAAGATCGGCGGGGCGTACTCGGATCTCGTGCGGGCGGCGAGCGGTGACCGGCGCCGGGCCGCGGCGGACGCGCTGCGGGAGGCCGCGGTGCGCGCGGTGCGGTGGCGCGGCGGCAGCGTAGCCTTCCCTGGGCTCACCGAACGGGCCGCGGTGCCGTCGGCATCGGCCTCGGCTTCCTCGGTGACGCCCCGCACGTAAGCAGTCTTTGGAAGGGAATCCTCGCGCATGGCTTTCGAACCGCCTTCGCGTCTGGTGAACGCGCTCGGCGAGGTGCGCGACGACGGGGCGTCCGCGTGGCTCGGCCGGGTCGGTGCGCTGCTCGACGACGCGGCGGCCCGGCGCGAGGTGAGCGTCGAGCGGGTGCACGTGCCCGGCGGACGCAGCAGCCTGGTCGCCCACGTGCGGCGGGCGGACGGCTCGCCCGCGGTCCTGAAGCTGGCGCCGGAGCGGTTCCGGCCGGAGGCGGAGCGGGCGGCGCTGACGCACTGGGACGGGTTCGGGGCGGTCCGGCTGCTCGATCCGGGCGTGAACGACGGGGCGCTGCTCCTGGAGCGGCTGCACCCCGAGGTCTCCGTGCGGACGCTGCCCGAGGCGAAGGCGCTGCTGGAGGCGGCGGGGACGCTGCGGCGGCTGTGGGTGGACCCGCCGGCCGGGCGCAACTGCGAGACGGTGCCGGAGCGGACGGGTCGGCAGGCCGTCGCCATGCGGGCGTCCGTGGAGTCCTTCCCGGACGTCGCGCCGCTGGTCGACGCGGCGCTGGAGGCACGGGACGAGCTGGTGTCCGCGCCGCCCGAACTCCGGTTGCTGCACGGCACGTTCCGGCAGAGCAAGGTGTTGCAGGGCGAGCGGATGCCGTGGCTCGCGGTGGGGCCCGACCCGGTGGTGGGCGAGTGCGCGTTCGATCTGGCGCGGCTGGTGCGGGACCGGGTGGAGGATCTGATCGGGTCACCGTCCGGGCCCGCGATCACGCGCAGGCGGGTCAAGCGGCTCGCGGAGTCGCTGGAGGTGGACCAGGCGCGGCTGCGCGGCTGGACGCTGTTCCGGGCCGTGGAGTCGGGGGTCAGGGCGCTGCGGGTGGGGCGTGAGCGCGACGGGGAGAACCTGCTGGAGTTCGCGGGCTGGCTGTAGCGGCGTCACGCCGTGTCCGGCCCCGCAGGACCGGGCGAGAACCAGGCGAGAACCGAGCCGGAAAGGGCGTCGCCCCGCAGCCGGGCTGCGGGGCGACGCCGAGAGAACCGTGAACCGGCCGTGACGCCGGGTGGAGCCCTACGCGGTGAGGCGGGCCACGGCCTCCTCGACCGTGAGTTCCTCGCGCTCGCCGGTGCGGCGGTCCTTCAGTTCGAGGACGCGGTCGCCGCTGCGGCGGCCCGCCACCAGGATCTTCGGGACGCCGATCAGCTCGGAGTCGGTGAACTTCACGCCGGGCGAGATGCCCGGGCGGTCGTCGACCAGGACCCGGACGCCGGCCTCGGCCAGCAGATCGGAGACCTCCAGGGCCAGCTCGGTCTGGAGGGCCTTGCCCGCGGCCACGACGTGGACGTCGGCGGGGGCGATCTCCTCGGGCCAGATCAGGCCCTTGTCGTCGGCGTGCTGCTCGGCGAGGGCGGCGACGGCGCGCGAGACGCCGATGCCGTACGAGCCCATGGTCACGCGGACCGGCTTGCCGTTCTGGCCGAGCACGTCGAGCTGGAAGGCGTCGGCGTACTTGCGGCCGAGCTGGAAGATGTGGCCGATCTCGATGGCGCGGTCCAGCTTGAGGCCGGTGCCGCAGTTCGGGCACGGGTCGCCCTCCTGGACGACGACGACGTCGACGTACGCGTCGACCTCGAAGTCGCGGCCGGCGACGACGTTCTTGGCGTGCAGGCCGTCCTTGTTGGCGCCGGTGATCCAGGCGGTGCCGGGGGCGACGCGCGGGTCGGCGATGTACTGGACCTTCTCCAGGCCCTGCGGGCCGACGTAACCGCGGACCAGGTCGTCACGGCCCTCGAAGTCCTCGGCCGTCACGAGCTCGACGGCGGCCGGGGCGAAGTGGGCCTCGACCTTGTCCATGTCGACCTCGCGGTCGCCGGGGACGCCGACGGCGACGATCTCGCCGTCGACCTTCACGAGGAGGTTCTTCAGGGTGGCCGACGCCGGGACGTCGAGGTGCGCGGCGAGCGTCTCGATGGTCGGGGTGTCGGGGGTCGGGATCTCCTCGAGCGCGGGCACGTCCGTGGCGTCCACGGCCTTGAGCGCGAAGGAGACGGCCTCCGTGTTGGCGGCGTAGTCGCAGTTCGGGCAGTCGGCGAAGGTGTCCTCGCCGGCCGCGGCCGGGGCGAGGAACTCCTCCGACTTCGAGCCGCCCATGGCGCCCGCGGTGGCGGCGCAGATGCGGTAGTCGAGGCCGAGGCGGGCGAAGATCTTCTGGTACGCGGCGCGGTGCAGCGCGTAGGACTTGGCGAGGCCCTCGTCCTCCAGGTCGAAGGAGTACGAGTCCTTCATCAGGAACTCGCGGCCGCGCAGGATGCCGGCGCGGGGGCGGGCCTCGTCGCGGTACTTCGTCTGGATCTGGTACAGGACGACCGGCAGGTCCTTGTAGGACGTGCACTGGTCCTTGACCAGGAGGGTGAAGATCTCCTCGTGGGTGGGGCCGAGGAGGTAGTCGCCGCCCTTGCGGTCGTTCAGGCGGAACAGCTCGGCGCCGTACTCGGTCCAGCGGTTGGTGGCCTCGTAGGGCTCCTTGGGCAGCAGGGCGGGGAGGGTGACCTCCTGGCCGCCCATCTCGTCCATCTCCTCGCGGACGATGCGCTCGACGTTGGCGAGGACCTTCTTGCCGAGCGGCAGCCAGGACCAGACGCCGGCGGCCGTGCGGCGCACGAAACCGGCGCGGACGAGGAGCTTGTGGCTGAGCACCTCGGCGTCCGCCGGGTCGTCGCGCAGCGTCTTCACCATCAAGCGGGACATGCGCTGGACCTGGACCTTGGCCATGATTGTTTGCTCCTGCTGCGAAAGGGTGATGTGCAGGAGGTTAGCCGGGTGGGCCGGGCGGCCGGAAATCGGTTCAGAAGTTGCGGCGCAGCGGGAGGGGTGCGCCCATCACCGCGTACGGCTTCGGGGCGCTGGGGAAGAGGACCTGGCGGGCCAGGTCGTCGTAGCCGAGGGAGCGGTACAGACCGCGGGCCGGGCTCTCGAAGTCGATCGCGGAGAGGATCGAGCGGGGCTGGGCGGCGCCGTCGGTGATCGTGGTGATGAGGGTGCGGCCGATGCCGCGGTTCTGGTAGCCGGGGTGGACGTGCAGCTCCGTGATGACGAAGGAGTCGTCGAGCCAGTGGTCGGTGCCGCGGGCGCGCAGGTACGGCTCGACGACCGTGGACCACCAGTGGGTGCGGTCGTTCGGCATGCCGTAGACGAAGCCGACGAGGCGGCCGGTGTCGGTGGTGGCGCCCAGCGACCGGGCGCCCGGGTAGGTGATGTGCCGCAGCACGATCTGCCGCCGCACCGCGATCTCGTCGTCGCTGAGCCCGAAGGCGTACGCCTGGACGGCGAGGGCCTCGTCCACGCGGGTGCGCAGGTCGAGGGGGCCGATGGTGACGGCGGTGTCGTCCATGCGGTTCCGGTGCGGCATGCG
>NZ_JAMOLN010000254.1 GCF_024448165.1 Streptomyces longispororuber | reverse complement strand
ACCCGCGAAGGCCGCCTCCCACCCGAAGACACCCAACAACGACTCGACCTGGTGGTCGACCGACTCGCCGCGTTCTAGGGTTTGCGCAGGTGATCGTGAAGGGGAGTGTTGGTGACCACGCTGCGTTGTGCCGTACTCGACGATTTTCAGGACGTCGCCCGTGAACTGGCCGACTGGACACGGCTGTCGGACCGGGTCGACGTCCGTTTCCTGAACCGGCACGTCGCCGCGCACGACGACCTCGTCGCGCAGATCGGCGACTGCGACATCGTGGTGGTGATGCGCGAACGCACCCCGTTTCCGGCCGAGTTGTTCGGCCGCCTGCCGAAGCTGAAGCTGCTCATCACGACGGGACTGCGCAACGCCTCCATCGACCTCGCCGCCGCGGCCGCACACGGTGTCACCGTCTGCGGCACGCCCAGCAACTCCGAGCCCCCGGCCGAACTGACCTGGGCCCTGCTGCTGGGCCTGGCCCGCGGCGTCGTCACGGAGAACGAGAACCTGCGCACGGGCGGCCCCTGGCAGTCCACGCTCGGCGCCGACCTGGCGGGCCGCCGCCTCGGCCTGCTCGGCTGCGGGAAGATCGGCGCGCGTGTCGCCCGGGTCGGCGCGGCCTTCGGCATGGACGTCGCCGCCTGGAGCCAGAACCTGACCGAGGAGCGCGCGGCGGAGGCCGGCGCGACGCTCGCCGCGTCCAAGGAAGAACTCCTGGAGACCAGTGACTTCGTCTCCGTCCACCTCGTGCTGGGCGACCGCACCCGTGGCCTGATCGGCGCCGACGACCTGCGGCGGATGCGCCGCACCGCCTACCTGGTCAACACCTCGCGCGCCGCCATCGTCGACCAGGACGCCCTGGTGCGGGCCCTGCGCGAGGGCTGGATCGCCGGAGCGGGCAGCGACGTCTTCGAGACCGAGCCGCTGCCGCAGGACCATCCGCTGCGCACCGCACCGAACTTCCTCGGCCTGCCGCACCTCGGCTACGTGACCCGCCGCAACTACGAGGGCTACTTCCGGGGCGCGGTGGAGGACATCGAGGCGTACCTGGCCGGCGCGCCCGTCCGCACCCTGGGCTGACCGGCCCCGCCCCGGCCGGGCGCCCCGGTCAGGCGGAGTCCTTCGCCACGCTCCACCCGCCGTCCACGACGAGGCTCGCGCCCGTGACGTACGACGACTCGGGCGCGGCGAGGAACGCGACGGCGGCGGCCACCTCCTCGGGCGTGCCGAGCCGTCCCGCCGCCGTCCCCGCCGCCGACCGCTCCCGGTCCTCGGCGGACACCCGGTCCCAGGCGGCGGTGAGGATCGGTCCCGGCAGCACCGCGTTCACCCGCACCCGTGGCCCGTACTCGACGGCGAGCTGGCCGCACAGCGAGAGCAGCGCGCCCTTCGTCGCGGCGTACGCGGGATGGCCGGGGATGCCGAAGCGGGCGTGCACCGACGACGTCAGGACCACGGCACCCGCGTGCTCCCGCAGCTCGGGCAGGAGCGCCCGGAACCCGAGGAAGGCGCCCGTCAGGTTCACCGACAGCTGCCGCTCCCACGCCGCGGGGGAGAGTTCGTGGGCCGGGGCCACCGTCACGGTGTACGCGTTGGAGACCAGCACGCCGACCGGCCCGAGTGCCCGTGCCCGGCGCGCGACCCCGGCCCAGTCGTCGGCGTCCGCCACGTCGGCCCGCACGAACACAGCCCGCCCGCCGCTGTCCTCGATCCCCGCCGCGACCTGCTCGCCGGGCCCCTCCGCCACGTCGACGAGGACCACGGCCGCGCCCTCCCGGGCGAGCCGGACGGCGGTGGCGGCCCCGATCCCGGAGGCGCCGCCGGTGACGACGGCGACGCGGCCGGTGAAGCGGGCGGACGGGGGCGCGGCGCCCGCGGATGTCGATGAGGTCATGGCCGCAACCTAGGCGGTGGCCTCCGGCGGTACGAACGCGTCGAGGGCATCGGCGAGTTGCGGGAACTCGGTGAGGACGGCCCGGGTCGCGAACTCGTGGTCCGCGTAGTCGAAGCCCGGGGTGACGACCTCCGCGACCAGTCCGTGCCGTGCGCCGCCCACCAGCCGTGACGCCTTCCACCAGCCACCCGGCACCAGCAGGAACCGCTCGTCGGCCGGCCCGAGCAGCGTCCTGGTGAGGGTCCCGTCGGGTGCGACCGTGACGTACTCGAGCGGGCCGCCGTCGACGAGGAAGTGCAGGATGTCGCTGCGGTTGCGGTGCAGCAGGCCGCTCGGCTGCCGCTCGTCGAGCAAGTAGTAGATCGAGCTGGCCGAGGGGCGCGGGCCGTGCGGTGTCGCCATCTCCGACGGGCCGGTGTAGATCCGCCGGAAGTAGCCGCCCTCGCCGTGCGGTTCGAGGCCGAGCTCGGACTGCCAGTCGCGCACGACGGCTCCTTCCGGGGGATCAGGGCTGTACCGGCAACCCTACGGCCGGGGCGGCGGCCACGGCACGTCGGCGAGCACCGGCAGCAGGTGCTCCTCCTCGTAGTCGAGGTGCGCCGTGAGCTCCTTCGTCATCCGCTCCAGCTCCGCGCGGAACACCGCGGGGTCGGCCGTCGCGAGGTCGTCGAGCAGGGCGACCAGCGCGTTCTGCAGCCGCGCCACCTCCACGTGCTCGGCGCGCAGCCGCTCGAAGACCTCGCCGAGCTCCGGGTGCCACCGGGCGATCCCCGGGAACAGGTGGCCGTCCTCGCTGACGTGGTGGAACTCCAGGGACTGGCAGAACGCCAGGCAGTGCTGCCGGATCTGCAGCCCGAGCCCCGGCCCCGCCGTGCCCGGCGCGGCGAAGTGGGCGTCGGTCTCCGTGCGCACCCGGTGCAGCTGCTCGCGCAGCCAGACGTGCACCTGGAGCAGCTTTCCGGCGAGCGTGGTCACGGTCTGCGGCGCGTCGGTATCGGGACGGTCCAGGACGACGACGGGCAGGGTGCGGGCGGTGGTCGCCTGGTACTCCGCGTAGCCGGGAGCGACGCGGACGACGGCGGCGAACAGCTCGTCGCGGTGTGCGCCCTGCGCGGGCACCGCGACGGACTGGAAGGCGTCACCGTCGATCTCGACGGTGACCAGGGGCGTGGCCAGCAGATTGTGGTACCAGGCCGGATGCCGGTCGGAGCCGAGGTTCGAGGCGACGACGAGCACCCGGCCCTCGTGCCGGACGAACCCGAGCCGGACGGTGTGCGGGCGGCCCGAGCGGGCGCCGGTGGTGGTGAGCGACAACAGGTCGGATGAATCGGACATGCGGAAAGGGGTCTCCTCAGGAGGACTGCGCGCAGACATGGCGAAGGGAGGTGCGCTCTTCGCGCACGGCGCATCAGGTCGCTGAGTGGAGGCTCATGGAGTCGTCCCTGAGTGAAGGGCGCTCGCCCGGCGTCCGGCCGGCCCACTGCTCTGTGGCCGGCGCCACGCGGCACCGCGGTCATGGGACCAGACGCGACCGTCCGCTGTCAAAGCCGTACCCGGGGTGACCCCTCAACGCACTGATCGTCCGCGGCAGTTGACGTGGCAGACTGCATGCAGGTCACACCCCTTGTCCGGCCCCTGCGACGATGGAGTCCACCCATGACGTCACCCGCCCCCCGGCCCCGTATCGACACCAGCCAGGCGCACCCCGCACGGGTCTACGACTGGCTGCTCGGCGGCAAGGACAACTACCCCGTCGACGAGGCCGTCGGCGCCAAGCTGCCGCCGCAGGCGCGGGACGCGGCGCGGCAGAACCGGGAGTTCATGCAGCGGGCGGTCGCCTGGCTCGCCGGGCAGGGCGTCGACCAGTTCCTCGACATCGGCACCGGCATCCCGACCTCGCCGAACCTGCACCAGATCGTGCAGCGCGTCGTCCCCGCCGCCAAGGTCGTCTACACCGACAACGACCCCATCGTGCTGCGGCACGCGGAGGCGCTGCTCGTCAGCAGCCCCGAGGGTGCGACCGACTACATCATGGGCGACGTCCGCGATCCGGCGGCGATCCTCGAACACGCCCGCACCGTCCTGGACTTCGAGCGTCCCATCGCGCTGTCGCTGATCGCGCTGATGCACTTCATCCCGGACGAGCAGGACCCGTACGACATCGTGTCCACGCTGGTCTCGGCGCTCCCGTCGGGCAGCCACCTCGTGCTCTCGCACGCGTCGTCCGACCTCTTCCCCGAACTGTCGGACCAGGTCACCGCCGAGTACGCGAAGGGTGGCATCAAGCTCGGCTTCCGCACCCGCGAAGGCGTGTCCCGCTTCCTCGACGGGCTCGACCCGGTGGAGCCCGGTCTGGTGACGGCCACCGAGTGGTTCCGCGACGGCGCCGCGCCCGCGTCCGAGGACTGCGGCATCTACGCGGTGGTGGCCCGGGTCCGCTGAGCCCAAGATCGGGAGAAGAAGGCTGGAAACGGGCGCAGGTTACCAATCGGTTTCCATTCACTTGATACGCGATCAACAGTAGAACTCGTTCCGATTCCGTCAGCAGAGAGGAACTCGGAATGACCCCCGCAACCCACTCTGAAGTGTCGCGTAACGGACTGACCCGCCGTACCTTCCTGGCAGGAACAGGTTCTCTTCTCGGTACGGTCGCGCTGGCCTCGCCCGCCGCCGCGGCCCTCGCGCCCGTCGCCGACGGAGCACGCATCCCGGCCCTGGTGATCGGCAGCGGATACGGCGGCAGTGTCGCCGCGCTGCGGCTCGCCGAGGCCGGGGTCGACGTGCGGATCGTGGAGATGGGCATGGCCTGGGACACCCCGGGCTCGGACGGCAAGATCTTCGCCAACACGACCCAGCCGGACTACAGATCCTTCTGGCTGCGCACCAGAACCAAGCAGCCGCTGAGCAACTTCCTGGGCTTCCCGCTCGACAAGGACGTGCCGCGCCACACCGGCATCCTCGACGCGGAGGAGTTCGGCGGCATCATCGTCTACCAGGGCCGCGGCGTCGGCGGCGGCTCCCTCGTCAACGGCGGCATGGCGGTCACGCCCAAGCGGGAGAACTTCGCCGCGATCCTGCCGTCCGTCGACGCGGCCGAGATGTACGCGACGTACTACCCGCGCGCCAACGCGGGCCTGGGCGTCGCCACCATCGACCCGCAGTGGTTCGAGACGGCCGAGTGCTACCAGTACGCGCGCGTCGGCCGCAAGCACGCACAGCGCTCCGGCTTCCCGTTCACCTTCGTGCCCGACGTGTACGACTGGGAGTACATGAAGCAGGAGCAGGCGGGCACCGTCCCCAGGTCGGCGCTCGCGGGCGAGATCCTCTACGGGAACAACCACGGCAAGAAGACGCTCCAGAAGACCTATCTGGCGCGGGCCGCGGCCACCGGCCGCGTCACCGTCTCCCCGCTGCACAAGGTCACGTCGGTCGTCCCGGCGGCCGGCGGCGGCTACACCGTCCGCATCGACCAGCTCGACACCTCCGGCAACGTCGCCGCCACCAAGGAGATCACCGCGGACCGGGTGTTCTTCGCCGCCGGCAGCGTCGGGACCAGCAAGCTCCTCACCCGCCTCAAGGCGACCGGCGCGCTGCCCGCGCTCAACGACGAGATCGGCAAGGGCTGGGGCGACAACGGCAACGTCATGTGCGGCCGCGCCAACCACCTCTGGGACCCGACCGGCGCCCTCCAGTCGTCCATCCCCACCGCGGGCATCGACAACTGGGCGGCCGGCGGCGCCTTCGCCGAGGTCGCGCCGCTGCCCACCGGCATCGAGACGTTCGCCTCGTTCTACCTGTCCATCACGAAGAACCCGAACCGCGCCCAGTTCACCTGGAACGCGGCCACCGGCACGGTCGACCTGAACTGGCAGACCGCGTGGAAGCAGCCCTCCATCGACATGGCCAAGAGCATCTTCGACAAGATCAACGCGAAGGAGGGCACGATCTACCGCACCGATCTGTTCGGCACGTACAAGATCTGGGGCGACCACCTCACGTACCATCCGCTGGGCGGCGCCGTGCTGGACAAGGCGACCGACAACTACGGCCGCCTGCACGGCTATTCAGGGCTCTATGTGATCGACGGGGCGCTGATCCCCGGCAACACCAGCGTCAACCCGTTCGTCACCATCACGGCGCTCGCCGAACGCAACATCGACCGGATCCTCGCCACTGACCTGTGAGTCCGGGACCTGCCCGAGTCCCGGACCCCGTACGGCGGTTCAGGGCTTGGGCAGGACACACACCGCGTCGAGACCGAGCACGTGGTTGAGCCGCCCGAAGGCCAGCCAGGAGCCGATGGCCATGCTCAGCTCCACGATCTCGGCCTGGCTGAAGCGTGCGGTCATCCGGTCCCAGAACTCCTCGTCCAGGCCGTGGTGGTCGAGCGCGTACCGCTCCGCGTACTCGGCCGCCAGCCGCGTCCGCTGGTCGAAGGCGTCGGTGGTCCGCCACTCGGTCACCGCGTCCGCGAACGACTCCTCGACCTTCTCGCCGTCCCGCTCGGTGCGCCAGTCAAGACAGAACAGACAGCCGTTGATCTGCGCGATCCGCAGCCGCGCCGCCTCGAACTCGCGCAGCCCCAGCGACGAGTGGTCGTAGACCGCCATCGAGAACTGGGCGGCGACGGGGCCGATCCCGGGCACCATCTCGCCCCACACGTACGGGATGGGTTCCTGGTCGTCGGGGATGTCGATCCTCATGACTGCTTCCTTCCGAGCCGGCCGACGGCGGGCAGCAGGGGGACGTCGAGTGCGTCGTAGAGTCCGGGCGGTGCGGCGATCAGCCACTCCACGGCGCCGACCAGGCGGCCCACCGCGGTCGCGTTGCCGCCCGCCGCATGGTTCCCGTCCTCGTCGGTGGCCTGCACGGTGACCTCGATGCGCGGACGGCCCTCGACGATCACGCGGTGCGCCCCGGCCCCGCCGCCCGGCGGCGTCGGCCAGTCCGGTGCGCAGCACGGGTGGATGCGGGTGACGTGCTCGACGACGAGGCGGACGGCGCCGCCGACGACGCCCTGCACCTCGAACCGCACCGCGCCCTGCGTGCCCGCCGCGAAGTCGCCCATGGCCGCCGTCGTCACGTCCTGTTCGAGCGCGCGGCGCTCCATCGTCTCGCGGATCTCGTCGAGTTCGACGCCGAGCGCACGGGCGAGCAGCCGGATCTGGCCACCCCACACCATCGTCGGCACGGACTCGGCGAGCATCAGCGGCTCGTACTCCATGGGGTGTCCCATGCCGACCAGCTGCCGGACCGAGTCCTCCTGGTCGTACGTGGAGTAGTCGAAGATCTCCTGGCAGCGCACCACGTCGACCTGTGAGCCGAGGCCGCTGACCAGCAGCGGCAGCACGTCGTTGGCCCAGCCGGGATCGACGCCGGAGACGAACAGCGAGCCGCCGCCCTCGGCGATCGCCGCATGCACCGGATCGGTGAAGTCGGGTGGCGCGCCCCGTGGGTCGTAGAGCGGGTACAGGGCCGGTGTGACGACGACGGCCCCGGCGCGCAGGGCGCGACAGATGTCGGCGAGGGCCTCGTCGGGACGCAGGTCGCCGGACGCGGCGTAGACGACGGCGCGCGGCCGGGCCGCGAGCGTCGCATCGACGTCGGTCGTGGCGGCGACACCCAGGGCGTGGTCGAGCCCGGCCAGGTCACCGGCGTCGCGGCCGGCCTTGGCGGGGTCGTGCACGAGCACGCCGGACAGTGCGAGCCCGGGGTGGGCGTCGACGGCTCGGATCGCCGCGCGGCCCACGTTCCCGGTGCCCCAGACCACCGTGGAAGTCATGCGCCGGAGCGTAACCTGATGGGCCGTCAGTTCATAGGGTCCTCACATCAGTTGGCTGCGAGCGGCGGCCAGCGTCTGGCCGGCGTAGCCGCGGCCGAAGAGCACCGTGTGCACCAGGAGCGGGAACAGCTGGTGCAGCGGGATCCGGTCCCGCCAGCCGTCGGCGAGCGGCGCCGCGTCCTGGTAGCCGTCGAGGATCCGCCCCAGGTGCGGGGCGCCGAAGAGGTGCAGCATCGCGAGATCGGTCTCCCGGTGCCCGCCGTGCGCGGCCGGGTCGATGAGCCAGGCGGCGCCGTCGGTGTCCCACAGCACGTTGCCGCTCCACAGGTCGCCGTGCAGCCGCGCGGGCGGTTCGGCGGGCCCCGCGAGGGCGGGCAGCCGCTCGCAGACCCGCTCGACGTCCGTCGCCTCGGTGGGGGACAGGACGCCGTCGTCGACGGCGCGACGCAGGTACGGCAGCACCCGGTGCTCGGCGTACCAGCCCGGCCAGTCGGTGCCCGGCACGTTGCGCATGGGTGCGAGCCCGATGGACGCGTCGGCCGGGCCGCCGGGCGGCGGCGCCCCGAAGTGCGGTGCGCCCGCGGCGTGCAGCGCGGCCAGCTCCCGGCCGAACGCGGTGGCGCCCGCGGCGGACGGCGCGCCGGTGGCGACCCGGTCGGTCACCAGCAGACCGTCCTCCTGCCCGTGCACCCGGGGCACCCGCACCGCGTCCGCGGCGGCGAGCCAGCGCAGCCCCGCGGCCTCGGCCCGGGCGCCGCCCGGCTCGTCGGCGTGTTTGACCACCACCACGCGGCCGTCGGCCAGCGTGACCTCCGCGAGCCGCGCCGACAGCCTGCGCTCGGCGGTGGCCGGGAGTCCCGTGAGGCGGGCGGCGACTGCTGAGGAGTGCGGCATGCGATCAGCGTACGGCGGTGGTCCCGCCGTTGACGCCGCCCGCCGCGCCCTGATCTGCTGCACCGGTCAACGTCGGGAAAGATCAGGTGAGTCGAGCATGTCGTCGTCGCGCGAGCCGGTCCGCGGTCCGGTCCTTGTCGTGCAGAACACCCGCAGCGGGGGCCCGGGCCGCGTCGGCGGCTGGCTGCGGGAGGCCGGACTCGAGGTACGGACCCTGCACCCCTACGACGGGGACGTCCTGCCCGCGTCCCTCGACGGCCGTCCGCTGCTCGTCCTCGGCGGCGGCTTCCTGCCGGACGACGACGAGCGCGCCCCCTGGCTCCCGGCCACCCGCCGGCTGGCCGCCCAGGCCCTCCACGGCGGGACGCCGTTCCTCGGCGTCTGCCTCGGCGGCCAGCTCCTCGCCCAGGTGGCCGGCGGCACCGTACGGGCCGAGCACGGGACGCCCGAGTACGGCAGCACCGCGATACGGCTGCGCCCGGAGGCCGCCGACGACCCGCTGCTGCACGGGCTCGGCGCCGAGGTGACCGCGATCGAGCGGCACGTCGACGCCGTCACCGAACTCCCGCCGGGCGCCGCCTGGCTGGCGTCCAGTGAGCACTGCCCGCACCAGGCGTTCCGGGTGGGCGCCGCGGCGTGGGGGCTGCAGTTCCACCCCGAGGCGGACGCGGGGCGGGTCGCCGGGTGGGACCGGGACGAGCTCGCCGCGCGCGGTGTCGACCGGGACGTGCTGCACGCGCGGGCGGTCGCCGCGGAGGAGGCGTCGGCCGCGGTCTGGGCGCGCTTCACACGGAGGTTCGCGGCGGTGTGCCGGGGGTGACGTCTGTGACGCCGGTGACCTCTGTGGTGTCCGGGACCTCTGGGACATCTGCGTCGGGCCGCACCTGCGCGGGTATCGGAGCCGTGACGCGGTTGCGGCGTCGCCCCGCCGTGGCGATCAGGCTGGTCAGCACGCCCGCGAGCAGCCCCCAGAACGCCGAGCCGATCCCCAGGAGGGTGACCCCGGAGGCGGTGGCGAGGAACGTGACCACGGCGGCCTCGCGGGCCGTCGGGTCGGACAGGGCGGTGGACAGGGACGCCTCGATGGTGGCGAGCAGGCCGACCCCGGCGATGGACAGCACCAGCGCGTGCGGCATCGCCGTGAGCAGGGAGGCGACGGTCGCGCCGAGCAGTCCCACGCACAGGTAGAAGACGCCGGCCCAGACCGCCGCGAGATAGCGCCGCCGCCGGTCGGGGTGCGCCTCGTCGCCGGTGCAGATCGCCGCGGTGATCGCCGCCAGGTTGAGTCCGAACGCACCGAACGGCGCGAGGACGGTCTGTGCCGCCCCCGTCCAGGTCAGCAGGGGCGACACCGGAACGTCGTAGCCGGACGCGCGCAGCACGGCGACGCCCGGCAGGTTCTGCGAGGCCATGGTGACGACGAACAGCGGCACGCCGACGCTGACGAGTACCTTCCAGTCGAAGGCGGGCGCGGTGAACACCGGCTGTGCCAGGGAGAGTCGCACCTTCTCCAGGTGCCAGCCGCCGGTCAGGACCGAGGCCGCGACCCCCGCGCCGAGCGCGATCAGCACCGCGTACCGGGGGACCAGCCGGCGCGCCAGCAGATAGAGCGCGAACACCGGGAACGCGACGGCGAAGCTGCCGTCCATCTCGGCGAACAGACCCGTGCCGAACTGCAGGAGCACCCCGGCGAGCAGGGCCGAGGCGAGCGGCACCGGGATGCGGTCCATGACCCGGGCGAACCAGCCCGTCACCCCGCTCAGCAGGATCAGCAGCCCGCTGAAGGCGAACGCCCCCACCGCCTTCCCCATGGACACGCCGCTCAGGCTCGTGGCGAGGAGCGCCGCGCCCGGCGTGGACCAGGCCGTGACCACGGGCGCGCGGAACCGCAGCGAGAGTCCGAAGCAGGTGACGGCCAGGCCGACCCCGAGCGCCAGCATCCACGAGGAGATCTCCCGGGCGTCCGCGCCCGCCGCCCGCGCCGCGGTGAACACGAGGGCGGCCGAACTCGTCACGCCGACCGTGACGGCTATCAGCCCCGCCACGACGGCCGAGGGCGGTGCGACGGCGCGGAGACGGGCGAGCGGAGCCATGGGACATCACTTCCGGCGGGAGCGGGGCGGGCGCGGCCGGGCGGCCGTCAGGCGGGGCCCGGCGTTCCGTATACGGAACGTTCCGTTTATGGAACACTAAGGAATGCTGGCGGAACCCGTCAACAAACGGGTGTCGGGAGACGACGGACAGGAGCCGACGGGATGGGCCTCAATGACGAGGTGGGGCGCCGCCTGAAGGCACTGCGGCAGGCAGTCGGACTGTCCCTCTCCGAGCTGGCCCGCCGCTCGGGCGTCGGCAAGGGCACCCTCTCGGAACTCGAGAGCGGCCTGCGCAACCCCACCCTGGAGACGCTCTACGCGCTCACCACCGCCCTCGGCCGCCCGCTCAGCGCCGTCCTAGAGGACCCCGCGGAAGCGGGCGTCCGCGGCGTCTCCGGCAGCGCCGTCACCGCGGCCCTGATCGAGCGGTACGAGGACGGCGACGCGGCCACCGACGTCTTCCGCGTCACCATCGCCGGCGGCGCGACCCAGGAGTCCGCCGCCCACGTCCCGCACACCACCGAGAGCCTGATGGTGCTCTCCGGCACCGCCGTCGTGGGCCTGCCGGACGCGCCGCAGACCGCGGGCCCCGGCGCGTACGCACACTGGAGGGCCGACGCCCCGCACCTCTACAGCGCCCCTCACGGCGAGGTCCACGGCGTCCTCTTCGTGCGCTATCCCAAGGGCGCCGCGTAGCCTCAACCGGCCGTCTCCGACGCCTACTTCATGCGTCGTAGAAGATCGCCGACCGGGCATGTCGACCCGACGCATGGGCACTTGAGCGCTCTGCCCACGCAAAAGTCGAGGAAGACGACAAAGGAGGCGTTCATGAGTGAGGTGCATACACCGCTGCCGCGTGCCGTGGCGCTCGTCTCGTGCGGACTTCTGGCGGTCACCGCGCTGAGCGGATGTGGCGGAAGCGACTCGGGCGAGGGGTCCGGCACGGGCGGCGGCGGGCAGGACGAGGGGCGACAGCAGTCGCCGGCGCAGGTCGTGCAGGCCACGAGCGAGAAGACCACGCAGGCGGGGTCGGCCCGGATCAAGCTGACGACGACCGCGTCGTCCGGCGGCCGCAGCGAGACGGTCACCGGTGCCGGCGTGATGGACCTGCGGGACGGCACCAGCCGCATCGAGCTCGGCCAGGGCGGTCAGCGCATCGAGCAGCGGGTGGTCGACCAGGTCCTGTACCAGAAGCCGCCCGAGGGCAGTGGCGGGCTGCCGGGCGGCAAGAGCTGGCTGAAGATCGACCTCCAGCGGCTCAGGGACGCGGGCGGCAAGGGCGCGGCCCAGGTCAGCGATCCCGCCGACTCGTTCGCGTACTCCAAGTCGCTGTCCGAGAAGGACGTGAAGAAGGTCGGCACCGAGCGGCGAAGCGGCGTCTCCACCACGCACTACCGGGTCGACGTCGATGTGGACAAGCTCGCCAGGAGCAGCCCCGAGCAGGCGAAGACGCTGCGCGAGAGCGTGGGGGACACGCTGCCCATGGACGTGTGGATCGACGGCCGCGGCCTGCTGCGCCGGCAGCAGATCGAACTGTCGACGACCGCGAAGAGCGGTGGCGGCGCAGCCGGGAACGCAGCGGCGGCCAGGACCGGCGCGAAGGTCGTCATGGACCTCACCGACTTCGGCACCGACGTCGACGTGCAGGCGCCCCGCGCGGCCGACACCGCGGACATGACCGACAAGGCCGTCCAGGAGAGCCGGCGCAGCGCGTGAGCACGCACAGGCCGGCAAGCCCTAGGCCTGCGGTGGTGACGGGTCGGGGTCGACGGCGTGCAGCTTGGAGATGTCGACTGATTCGTCGGCCGACGGCGTCGCGCTCGGCACCGGCTTGCCGTAGTCGGTCAGCGTCATCGTCAGGTCGTCGTCCGGGCCCTTCTCGGTGGCGCGCACCAGTTGGTGCGGCTCGTCCGACGTGACGTACAGGGTGATCCTGTTGCCGTCGTCCTGACCGGTCAGCGGGACCACCTCGGTGCCCTCGACCTTCGTCGTGTCGCCCTTGGTGAGCCGGTCCTGGGCGGCGCGCGCGGAGCCGTCCTCCAGCTGTCCGCGGAAGGCGTCGAGGTCGCAGGTCTCGGCGAGGCCGTCCAGCATCGGGTCGTCGGTGGTGCCGTGCACGTAGCGGTCGCCGAAGAGCTGCGCCGCGAGCTCGCCCCCGCCGCCCGGGACCTGCGTCTTCCAGAACGTGGCGTCCGGCTTCATCCACACCTCGTCGCCGCGCTTGACGAGCTCGACGCTGCCGCCGTCGGCGCCGCCGGTTCCCATCCGCAGCGACCCGGCGCAGTTCCCGTCCTCGTCCAGGCGCAGATCGAACGCGGCCGGGGTGCGGGTGTCCCGGTCGTCCGAACGGTTCGCCAGGGCGATGTGCAGGGAATCGGCGTTCAGCAGCTCCTTCTTCGCGTCGTCGGCCAGCTGCTGCGCGGTCGGGTCCGAGCCGTCGTCGTCGGCGGCGGCCACCGGGCCCGCGGCGAGCACGCCCGCGCACACGAGGGCCGCCGTCACCGGCACCCGCGCGGCCCTGCGCAGCAGGGTCGAGGTCTGTCCGGCCATGACGTCACCTCGCCGTTCCCCGGGCACT
>NZ_JAMOLN010000253.1 GCF_024448165.1 Streptomyces longispororuber | reverse complement strand
GCCGCCGTCGCCCTGACCGCCGCTCTCCTCGGCTTCACCGTCATCACCATCGACGTGTCCGCGGTGAACATCGCCCTGCCGGGCATCCAGGAGTCGCTGCACGGCGGCATGACCGGGGTGCAGTGGGTCGTGGACGCGTACACCCTGATGTTCGCCGGTCTGATGCTGTCGGCCGGCGCGCTCGCCGACCGCGCCGGAGCACGCCGCGCCTACGCCTGGGGCGTCGGCCTGTTCACCCTCGCCTCGCTGGCCTGCGCCCTCGCGCCCGGCATCGGGGCGCTGATCGCGGCGCGGCTGCTGCAGGGCGGGGCCGCGGCCGTCGTCATGCCCGCCTCGCTGTCCCTGATCCGGCAGGCCTACGAGGACGCGCGGCACCGGGCGCGGGCCATCGCGCTGTGGACGGTGGGCGGGTCCGTGGCGATGGCGGCGGGGCCGGTCCTCGGTGGCGTCCTCACGGAGACCGTCGGCTGGCGGGCCGTCTTCTTCCTCAACCTCCCCGTCGGCGCGGCGATCCTGCTGCTCCTCGTACGGGTCGCGCCGTCGCCGCGCCGGCCCGCGCCCCTCGACGTGCCCGGCCAGATCACGGCCGTGCTGGCGCTCGCCGGTCTGGCGTTCGCGGTGATCGAGGGCGGGCACGCGGGGTGGACGTCGGTGCCGGTGCTCGGTTCGCTCGCGGTGTCCGTCGCCGCGGCGGTCGGCTTCTGGCTCGCCGAGAAGCACCACCGGGCGCCGATGGTTCCGCTGGAGATGCTCCGCGGGCGCACCGTCTCGGTGTCCCTCGCCGTCGGATTCGCCGTCAACCTCGCCTTCTACGGGCTGGTGTTCCTGCTCGGCCTCTACCTGCAGCAGGCGCGCGGCATGTCGGCGCTCACCGCCGGTCTGGTCTTCGTGCCACTCGCGGCGATCATCACGACGACGAACCTGGTGTCGCCGCGGATGGCCGAGCGCATCGGCCGCCGGCCCGTCGTCGTCATCGGCCAACTCGTCCTGGCGCTCGCCATGTTCGTCCTGCTGCCGCTCGACACCGGCACCCCGCTGTGGCTGGTGATCGTGCTGCTGGTGCCGACCGGGCTCGGTGGGGCGTTCGCGGTGCCCGCGCTGACCGCGATGCTGATGGACGCCGTCCCCGGGCCGCGCGCGGGCACCGCCTCCGGTCTCCTGAACGCGCTGCGGCAGACGGGTGGGGCGTTGGCGGTGGCGCTCTTCGGAGCACTGGTCTCCGACGGTTCGGCCGCCTCGTTCTCGCTCACCGGTATGCGGGTGAGCCTGGTGGTGGCGGGAGCACTCCTGTGCGCGACGGCACTCCTGGCGGGCGTGCTGCTGCCCCGCGGACGGGAAAGCCGACTGCGTCTGCCCAGCTGATCGTTCGTCGCGGTCTGCGGCCCGGTGGGGCTTCTCGCGCAGTTCCCCGCGCCCCTGGAGCATGCGGCTTCGCCGCAGCTCCAGGGGCGCCCCATGAGATGGCGCACGAAGTGCGCATCTCAGGGGCGCGGGGAACTGCGCGAGCAACCACGACGCACCCGCAGACAGCGACGAGAGATCGGCGCCGCCAGGGGCGCGGGGAACTGCGCGAGCAACCACGACGCACCCGCACCCGGCGAACAAGCGGGCGCAGCTACGGCGAGGAGACCCGGTCAGGCGTGGGCGTGGGCGTGGCCCGGGCGTAGCGGCCGGGCGGCACGCCCACCACCCGCTTGAAGTGCCGCGTCAGATGCGACTGGTCGAAGAAGCCGCACGTCGCGGCCACCTCCCCGACCGGCCCCCCGGCCAGCAACAACCGCCGGGCCCGATCGACCCGCCGAGCCATGAGGTACTGGTGCGGCGCGATCCCGTACGCCGCGCTGAACGACCGCACCAGATGCGCCGGATGAGCCCGCACCAGGGCGGCGGCCTCCGCGAGGCCGACGCCCACCGTCACCCGCGCATCGAGCAGTTCCCGCAACTCCGCCGCCACCCGCCGATCGGGCCCGGGCCGCCCCCGCTCACCCACCCGGGGCCGCAACCGCTCCCGCAACCGCTCCCCGACCAACGCGAGCCGCGCGGACGCCTCCAGCTCGTCGCCGGGATGCGCCAGCGCCGCGTGCAACCGGCCGATGCGGTCGCGCAGCAGCGGATCGGCCAGATCGGGCGTGTCGACGGCCGGGCCGATGAGCGAGTCGTCGAGGAGACCGGTGCCCGACTCCAGGTACAGGACCCGCTTGCGGAAGCCGTGCGGGGTCGCCGCCGAACCGTTGTGGGGAACCTGCGGCGGCAGCAGCGAGACGGTGCCCAGGGGCGTGCCGTGCTCGTGCCGCTCCAGGTCGTAGCGGACCGCGCCCTCGTCGACGATCAGCAGGGTCCACGTGTCGTGCACGTGCATGGGGTAGGCGTGCCGCGTGAAGTGGGCGTGGAAGACCTCCGTGACGCCCGGTACCGCGGGGCGCCACGCGGTGATCTGTTCGCCGCCGGCCGCCATGCAAAGAACGTACAAGACCCGGCGGCCACCCGGTCGGCAGTCTCGAGGCATGAGCACTGAGACCCCCGCCGAGCCCCCCGTCCGCTTCGACACGAAGATCGCCGTACTGCTCCGGGACGACCTGGAGACCTGGCAGCGGCTGAACGTGACCGCCTTCCTCGTGAGCGGCCTCGGGACGCAGCTGCCCGAGGTGATCGGGGAGCCGTACGAGGACGCCGACGGCACCCCGTACCTGCCGATGTTCCGGCAGCCGGTGCTGGTCTTCGAGGGCGGCAAGGAGATGCTGACGGCCGCGCACGACCGGGCCCTGCGCCGGGCGCTGCCGCGCGCCGTGTTCACCTCCGACCTGTTCGCCACGGGCAACGACCGGGACAACCGGGCCGCCGTACGGGCCGTCCCGGCAGCGGATCTGGACCTGGTGGGAGTGGCCGTGTACGGGCCGCGCAACGCCGTGGACAAGGTCCTGAAGGGGGCCAGGATGCATCCCTGACACAGCCGACGCGCACCACAGATTGGCCCAGTCGCAAGCGCCATGAGTTGCCTATGGCCAGTGGGCCAATGACTCCTAGCGTGGACGCATGCCGAACCGATCGCGCGTCCGCGCCCTCGCCGCCGCCCAGCTCGCCAACTCCGTCGGCGACGGGGCCTATTACGTCACCTCCGCCCTCTACTTCACCCGTGTCGTCGGCCTCTCGCCCACCCGGATCGGCCTCGCCCTCACCGTGGCGTGGGCGGTCGGCGCGGTGGCCGGGGTGCCGTTGGGCGCGGTCGCCGACCGGCGCGGGCCGCGGGGCGCCTCCGTGCTGCTGGCCCTGGGTACGGCGGCGGCGGTGCTGTCCTTCCTGGTCATCCGCTCGTACGTGGCGTTCCTGGTCGCGGTCGTCGGGTACGCGGTCGCGCAGTGCGGTCTTGCGGCGGCCCGGCAGGCGCTGCTGGCGGGGCTGGTGGACGCGGGGGAGCGGACCGGCGTCCTGGCCCGGCTGCAGTCGACCCTCAACGCCGGACTGGCCGTCGGGGCGGGCGTCGGCGGGCTCGCCCTGCAGCACGACACCCCCACCGGCTACCTCGTCGTGTTCGCGCTCGACGGCGCCGGGTTCGTGGTCTGCGCGCTGCTCCTGCTCCGGCTGCCCGCGGTGGCGCCCGCCCCGGTCCGTACGGCGAAGGAGCCCCGTCTCGCGGTGCTCCGCGACCGCCCGTACGCCGCGGTGACCCTGCTCAACGCCGTGCTCCTGCTGCGGATGCCGCTGCTCTCGCTGGCGGTGCCGCTGTGGATCGTCTCCCACACGGCGGCGCCCGGCTGGCTGGTCTCGGCGCTGTTCGTGCTCAACACCCTCGGTGTGATGGCCTTCCAGGTGCGGATGGCGCGCGGTGTCGACGGCCTGTCCGCCGCGACCAGGACCGTGCGCCGCTCCGGCGTCGTGATGCTCGCGTCGTGCGCGGTGTTCGCCGCGTCGGCCGCGGGCGGTCTCGGCCCGTGGGGCGCGGCGGCCGTCCTCGTCGCGGCCTCCGTGCTCCAACTCGTGGGCGAGATGCAGCAGTCGGCGGGTTCCTGGCAGCTGGCGTTCGCCCTCGCGCCCGCGCACCAGGTCGGCCAGTACCAGGGCTTCTTCGGTACGGGAGTGCCGCTGGCCCGTACGGTCGGCCCGCTCGTCCTGACGGCGCTCCTGATCACCTGGGGCGTGCCCGGCTGGCTGGTGCTGGGCGCGGTGTTCCTCGCGGCGGGCGCGGCGCTGGGCCCGGTGGCGCGGTGGGCCGAGGGCGCACGTCCCGCGCCTACGGCAGCCCGGCCAGCCGCAGCAGTGCGGTGACCGCGGCCGCCCCCACGACCACCACGGCGAACGGCGCCCGCCGCCACGCGAGCACCCCGCCCACGAGCACCCCGGCGGGCCGCGCCCACCCGGCGAACCCGTGGCCCGCCGTCAGCGCCCCGGTGGCGAGCAGCGCGACGAGCAGCACGGTGGCGGCCTGCCCGAGCAACTCCTGGACGCGGGCCGGGAGTTCGACGCGCCCCTGGAGGACGGGACCGGCCAGCCGGAAGGCGTAGGTACCGGCGGCGAGCGCGAGCACGGCGACGAGCTGGGCGTTCATCAGGACCTCCGGGTGAGGGCGAGCCCGCCGAGCGCGAGCAGGACCGGCACCCCGGCGGGCAGGAACGGCGTGGCGACGACCGCGATCGCCGCCCCGGCCGCGGCGGCCCTGCGCGCGCCCCGGCCGTCCCGCAGCGCGGGCAGCACCAGTGCGAGCAGCACCGCGGGGAACGCCGCGTCGAGCCCGAACCGGTCGGTGTCGCCCAGCGCGGATCCGGCGAGCGCACCCACGAGGACGCTCACGTTCCAGGCGGCGAAGAGGCCGAGGCCGGACAGCCAGAACGCCCTGCGGCGGGCCTCCGGATCGGTCCTGGCCAGCACGAACGCCGCCGTCTCGTCGGTCACGAGGTGCGCCCCGACCAGACGTGCGGGCCAGGACCTGCCGAGGGCGTCGGTGACGGCGAGGCTGAAGGCGGCGGTGCGCGTGTTGAGCAGCAGCCCGGTCGCGGCGGCGGCGACGGGACCGCCCCCGGCGGCGAACACCGCGACCGCGCTGAACTGGGCCGATCCCGCGAACACCAGCAGCGACATGAGGACCGGCAGCCACCAGGGCAGACCGCTCGCGACGGCGACGGCCCCGAACGACAGGCCCACGACGCCGTCCGCGAGGCAGACGAGGGCGACGTCGCGCCGCAGCCGGCGATCGGCGGGGAGTGTTCGGTCTGTCGGGCCGAGTGTTCGTTGGACCGTACGCATGGCGTCAGCATGCGGCCGGACCGTGGCGTTCGTCAAGCCGAACGAATGGCTAGGTGCAGCGAACGCCCGTAGAGTGAGTGCCGCCATGACCGACGCGCCCCCGCCCAAGAGCAGCCTGCCCCTCGACCGGATCGCCGCGGCCCTGCGCCGTGAGCGCGGCCGGGCCGGGATCTCCCTCTCCGAACTGGCCAAGCGGGCCGGTCTCGCCAAGTCCACGCTGTCCCAGCTGGAGTCGGCGAACGGCAAGCCCACCCTGGAGACCCTGTGGGCGCTGGCCGTCGCCCTCGACGTGCCGCCGAGCCTGCTCCTGGACCCGCCCCGGCCGACCGTGCAGGTGATCCGCGCGGGCCAGGGCGTCACCGTCCCCTCCGAACAGGCCGACTACGCCGCGACCCTGCTCTCGGCCTGCCCGCCCGCCGCCCGCCGCGACCTGTACTGGCTGCAGGTCGAGCCGGGCAGCGCGCGCGAGTCGGACCCGCACAACCCGGGCACCGTCGAGCACCTCGTCGTCGCCACGGGCCGGGTCCTCGCCGGGCCCCAGGACGACCCGGTCGAGCTCGGCCCCGGCGACTGCATCACCTACCCGGGCGACCTCCCGCACACCTGCCGCGCCCTGGAGCCCGGCACCACCTGCGTCCTCGTCATGCAGTACGCCTGACCCCCGCGGCGGCCCGGCTCACTTCTTCTTCGGCCGCAGCAACTGCTCGCGCAGCGCCGTGAGTTGATGGGACGTGCCGACGGCCCGGTCCTCGTCGAGCGTGGTCATCGCCAGCAGCAGCGCGTCCGCCACCACCAGCGCGGTCAGCGCCTCCGCGGTGAGCCCGGTGGGCGTGTGCGGGGCGGTCAGCACCGCGTCGACCCGGTCCCCGTACCGCTCCGCCAGCTCGTCCGTGACCAGGACGATCCGCGCCCCCACGGCCCGCGCCCGGTCGACCAGGATCCCCAGCTCGGCGAGATCGCGGCCCGGCTGGAAGACGACGACCGCGTCGCCCTGCCGCAGCCCGAGCAACTGGTCGGCCAGGGCGAACCCGGTCGCCCCCACGAACCGCGCCCGCCGCCCGATCCGGCCGAGCGCCAGCGCCAGGTGCCGCGCCGCGAGTTCGGAGGCCGCCACCCCGTAGCAGTGGATCTCCCCGGCCTCCGCCAGGACGCCCACCGCCTCGCGCAGCGCGTCCCCCGGCGTCAGCCGCCGCGCGTGCTCGATCCGCTCGGCGGCCTCGTCGAAGACCTCGCCCCAGATGCCGTCCAGGTCGCGGCCGACGTGCGCGATCCGCTGCTGCAGCCGCACCTCGGGCGCCACCGCCGAGGTCAGATCCGACGCCAACTCCCGCTTCAGCGCGGGCAGTCCGGCGTACCCGAGCCGCTGGAGCGTGCGCACCACGCTCGCGTTGCTCGTGCCGCTCGCCGTGCCCAGCTCCTGCGCGGACGCGAAGAGCAGCGACTCGGCCGGCGCGCTCACCAGGTACTGCGCCACGGCCCGCTCGGACGTCGACAGGCCGTCCCAGCGCTCGCGCACGACGGCCCGCAGCCGCGCGACCCCCTCGGTAATCTCCATTACAACTCTTGACTCCCGTGTGATGACCGTTACTCTCCTGGTCAACGCATTCCAAGTGGAGAGCGTCTCGTAACCATCATTACAGACCGGTTGCGGGAACCTCTCCGTCGCGAGGAGAACAATGGCACCCCGGACCCTTCCGGTCATCGACATCAGCGGCGCCCCCCTCGACCGCGGCCGCCAGTACGGCGAGGCCGTACGGCCACAACTGCACGCCGCGATCGGCTACTACGAGGAGGCCTTCGGCCGGTCCGCGGGCCTCACCTGGACCCAGGTCACCGGGCGCGCCGCCCGCTGGCTGGAGCCGGTACGGGCGTTCGCCCCCGAACTCCTCGACGAGATGCGGGGCATCGCCGACGGCGCGGGCGTCGACGTCCTGGACGTCCTCGCGCTCAACGCCCGCGGCGAGGTCATCTACGACCGCTCCTTCAAGGGCATGTCCGAGACGGCGGCACCGGCCGACGAGGAACCCGCGGAGGGCTGCACGTCCTTCGCCGCCTACGGCGAGGCCAGCGGTGACGGCCACGTCTGGGCGGGCCAGAACTGGGACTGGCGGGCCGGGGTGGCGGACACCGTGGTCATGATCCGCATCGTCCAGCCGCCCAAGCCGACCGTCATCATGCAGGTCGAGGCGGGTCAGGTGGGCCGCCAGGGCGCCAACTCGGCCGGCATCGCACTCAACGCCAACGGTCTCGGCGGCCGCTTCAGCGACGCGATCGGCCTCCCGCAGACCGTCGTGCGCCGCGCCGTCCTCGACACCCACACGGTCACCGACGCCCTCGACGTCCTGTGCCGCACCCGCGCCCACATCGCCAGCAACGCCCTGCTGACCTGCCGCGAGGGCTTCGCCGTCGACCTGGAGACGACCCCCGCGGGCATCGGCTGGATGTATCCGACCGACGGGCTGCTCGTGCACGGCAACCACTACCAGGCGGGCGTCCCCGCCGCCCTCGCCGCCGACTACCGGCCCCTGTCGTCCGACTCCCTCGTCCGCGTGCCCCGCGCCGAGCAGGGCCTGGCCGCCCTGCGCGGCTCCACCGGCCCCGACGAGTCCCGCAAGATCGTCAAGCAGGCCATGTCGGACCACCTGGGCCTGCCCGAGTCGCTGTGCACCCACCCCGACGCCCGCCGCCCCCGCGTCGAGCACTGGACGACGCTGGTCTCCTCCTGCGTCGACCTGACCAGCGGCGACTACCACGTCACGGCGGGCACCCCCTGCGACCGCGACTACCAGCACCTGCCCTGGAACCTCTACGACGGCCCGTACGGAGACCCCAGATGACGACGACCACCCGGCGGACCGCGACAGCGACCGCACTCGCGGCGGCCCTCCTCGCCGCCACCGGCTGCGCGGGCGCCGACCGCCCCGCGGACAGCGGCCCCAGGACCTCCGCCGCCGACCTGAAGCTCGACGCCACCACTCCGAAGGCGCAGGGCGGCCTCGCCAAGGCGAACTGGCTCCTGGAGGACGAGCCCGACTCCCTCGACCTGGACACCCAGGGCTCCAGCGCGGGCCGCGTCGTCCTCACCAACGTCTGCGAGCGCCTCTACCAGCTCCAGCCCGACATGACGACGCGGCCGTTCCTCGCCCGGAAGGCCACGACGTCGGCCGACGGCAGGACGCTCACGCTCACGATCCGCGACGACGTCACCTTCCACGACGGCACGAAGCTGACGGCCGACGACGTCGTGTGGTCGCTGGAGCGGCACGCGTCGAAGGACATGGAGCAGTCCGACGAGTTCGGCAACGTCACCTCCATGAAGAAGACCGGTGCCGACGAGGTCACCGTCCGCTTCGAGGAACCCGACGCCATGTTCCTCAAGGCCCTCGCGGGCGACGCGGGCATCGTCTGGAACAAGGCCCAAGTGGTCAAGTCGGGCAAGGAGTTCGGCACCCCGGGCCGGCCCGACGCCTGCTCGGGCCCCTACGAACTCGCCTCCTGGAAGTCCGGCGACTCCATCGCCCTGCGCGCCTACGACGACTACTGGGGCACCAAGCCCCTCACCCGCGAGGTCGTCTTCCGCTGGGCCTCCGACAGCGCCCTGGTCAACGCGCTCAGGACCGGCGCGGCCGACGGCGCCTACGCCGAGTCCCCGAACACGGCCGCCGCACTGCGCGCCGACCAGGACCTCGCCCAGTACTACGGGCCCTCGACCGCGTCCCTGGTCCTCATCCCGACCGACCGCGGCGGCCTCGACGACCCGAGGATCCGCCGCGCGCTCTCCCTCTCCCTCGACCGCAAGGGCATAGCCGAGTCCGGCTACGGCGGCCTCGTGCAGCCGTGGGCCACCCCCGTCGGCTCCGGCGCCTGGGGCTATGAGAAGGCCGAGTTCGCCGCCGCCCAGAAGGAGTTGGACGAGGACGCGCCCGCCTCCCCGGACGCCGACGACCTCGCCCGGGCCAAGGATCTCGTACAGGAGGCCGGCGCCCCCACCGCCCCCGTCGTCATCGGCACCGACGCCAGCCAGGGCCGCACCGTCGTCGCCAACGCCACCCGCGCCGCACTCCAGCGCATCGGCGTCCGCGCCGAGATCAAGACGGTGCCCACGGCCCAGTTCGAGGAGTTCTACAGCGACCCGACGGCCCGCGCCGACATCGACGTCCTGGTCGGCGACTGGTACATCTCCAAGGCCGACCCGATGGGCTTCTACGACAACGGCCTGTCCGACTCCTCCAACAACTGGGTCGGCTTCAAGGACGCCGCGTACGACAGGAAGGTCAAGCAGGCCCTCGCCACCCTCGACGACGGCAAGCGCGCCGCCCTCGCCGTCGACGTGCAGCGCACCTTCGTCGAGTCGGCCGTCTGGATCCCCGTCGCGCAGATCCCCACCATCCTCGTCCTCGACCGGAAACTGACCGGTCCGACCGCGTCCCAGGCCTACCTCTACTACCCGTGGGCCGCTCAACTCGGCGCGAAGAAGGGCTAGTCGAGGCCGCCATGTTCACACCTCTCCAGCTCGCCCGCCGCCTCGCCCGCCGCCTGGCCGGGCTCGTGGCGACCCTCGTCGCCGCCTCCTTCGTCATCTTCGCCGCCGTCTACGCCGCCCCCGGCGACCCCGCGGTCTTCCTCGCGGGCGGCCGCGACAAACTCACCCCCGAACGGCTCGCGCAGGTCCGCGCCCAGTACCACCTCGACGAACCCCTCGTCGTCCAGTACGGCCGCTGGCTGTGGGACACCGTCCACCTCGACCTCGGCCGGTCGTTCAAGTACAGCGACCAGGTCGCCGACCTGATCGCCGCCCGGCTCCCCACCACCCTCCAGCTTGTCGCCTACGCCACGCTGCTGTACGTCGTCCTCGGCGTCGGCGCCGGCATCCTGGCCGCGGTCAAGCGCTCCACCTGGGTCGACTCGGCGGTGGTCGGCGGCACCACGCTCGCCGCCTCCGTCCCGTCGTTCGTCGCCGCGATCGCCCTCGTCTCGGTCTTCGGCGTCCAGCTCGGCTGGTTCCCGGTCACCGGAGCGGGCGACGGCTTCACGGGCACCCTCCACCACCTCACACTGCCCGCCCTCTCGCTCGCCCTCGGCGCCCTGGCGATCATCAGCCGCGTCACCCGGCAGTCCATGGCGGACGCCGCCGCGTCCGACCACGTCGAGGCGGCCCGCGCCTCCGGCGTCCCGGAGCGCGACATCGTCCGCCGCCACGTCCTGCGCAACGCGCTCGGGCCCATCGTCACCATGTGCGGCCTCGTCATGGCGGGCATGCTCGCCGGCACCGTCGTCGTCGAGACGGCGTTCGGCATCAGCGGCATCGGCTCCCTGCTGGTCAACGCGATCAACACCCATGACTTCCCGGTCGCCCAGGCCGTCCTGCTGCTGATGGTCACCGGATACGTCGTGGTCACCACGCTCGTCGACCTGGCCCACCCCCTGCTCGACCCGAGAGTGAAGGAGGCCCGCACATGACCGCGGCCCTGACCCTGGCGCCGGTGACCGGCCGCAGGCGCCCGCTGAGCGTCACGCTCGCCGCGGCGCTGCTCGCCCTCGTCGTGCTCGCGGCCGTCCTCGCCCCGCTCCTCGCGCCCCACGCGCCCGACGCCATCGACCTCTCCGCCTCCCTCGTCGGCACCGGCGCCGACCACCTCCTCGGCACCGACTCGTCCGGCCAGGACCTCCTGTCGCGCGTGCTGTACGGCGCCCGGAGTAGCCTCGTCGCACCGGTCGCGCTGCTCGCCGTCGCCGCCGTTCTCGGCGTGACGCTCGGGGTGCTCGCGGCCTGGCGCGGCGGCTGGGTCGACACGCTCGTCTCCCGCCTCACGGACGTGATGTACGCGTTCCCCGGGCTGCTCTTCACCGTCCTGATCATCGCGGTGTTCGGCGCGGGCATGACGACCTCGGTGCTCGCCCTCGGCCTGGCCTTCACCCCGACCATCGCCAAGTACACCCGCTCCCTCGCCCTCGCCGAGACCCGCAAGCCGTACGTCGACGCGTACCGCGTCCAGGGCATGGGCGGGACCCGCATCTGCGCGCTGCACCTCGTCCCGAACCTCGGCCGGTCGATCCTCGGCTACCTCGTGGTCCTCTTCGGCGAGGCCCTGATGTCCCTCGCGACCCTCTCCTACCTCGGCTTCGGCGCCCAGCCGCCGTCCTCCGACTGGGGCCTGATGGTCCAGGAGGGCCAGGCGGCCGTCGTCCAGGGCGCGCTGCTCCCGGCGCTCGTCCCGGGCACGGCCATCGCGCTGGTCGTCGTCTCCTTCAACGTCGTCGGGGTCTGGGCCGCCGACCGCCTCGGAAAGCAGGACTGACGATGCTGCTCTCGGTCAACGACCTCACGGTCACGGTCCCCGGCACCGCCCGCCCGCTCCTCGACTCGGTCACCCTGCACGTCGCCGAGGGCGAAGTCGTCGGCCTCGTCGGGGAGTCGGGCTCCGGCAAGTCGACCACCGCGAAGGCGGCCCTCGGCCTGCTCCCCGCGCACGCCACGACCACGGGCTCGGTCCGGGTGTCCGGCACGGACGTCCTCGCCCTCACCGGCGAGGAGCTGCGCCGACACCGGTCCACCACCGTCGCGATGATCCACCAGGACCCGCGGGCCGCCCTCAACCCGGTCCGCCGCATCGGCGACTTCCTCACCGAACGCGGTGCGACGAAGGAAGAGGCGGCCGGCCTCCTGGCCGCCGTGGGCCTGCCCGACCCGGCCCGCCGGCTGCGCCAGCGCCCGCACGAACTCTCCGGCGGCATGCTCCAACGCGTCGTCATCGCGGGCGCGTTGGCGGCCCGCCCCCGCCTCCTCCTCGCCGACGAGGCGACCAGCGCACTGGACGTGACGACCCAGGCGGAGATCCTCACCCAGCTCCGCGAGGCCCGCGCCACCCAGGGCGCCGGCCTCCTCTTCATCACGCACGACCTGCACCTGGCGGCGGCGTACTGCGACCGGGTCTACGTCATGTACGCGGGCCGGGTCGTCGAACAGCGCACGGCGAAGGCCCTGTTCACCGCCCCCGCCCACCCCTACACCCGGGGCCTGCTGTCCTGCTCGCCCACCCTCGGCGAGACCCGCACCCTCACCCCGATCCCGGGCCGCCCCCCGTCCCTGTCGGACGCCTTCGACGGGTGCCCGTTCGTCAGCCGGTGCGGGGACGCGGAGGACGCCTGCGGCACCTGGCGTCCGGAGCCACACGGTCTGGAGGACGGGGGAGAGGTCGCCTGCCGGCGGGCCCGAGCCTCGGCCGGTCCACCCCCGGTACGGCGCAACGAGAAAGAGGGGGCGAGCCCCAAGTGACCACGCAACCACCACTCCTGGACGTCACGGACCTCCGCAGGACGTACGCCCTCCCGGCGGGCGGCCGGCACACCGCGGTCGACGGCATCACCTTCACCCTGAACCCCGGCGGCGCCCTCGGCATCGTGGGCGAGTCCGGCTCGGGCAAGACGACCGTCGCCCGCATGCTGGTCGGCCTGGTCCGCCCGGACCACGGCACGATCGCGGTCGACGGCACCCCCCGCCCGGTGAAACCCCCGCGCGGCCGCACGGCCCGCCTCGCCCGGGCCCGCCAGATCCAGATGGTGTTCCAGGACCCCTACGTCTCGCTGGATCCGCGCCTCACCGCCGAGGCCTGCCTGCGCTCGGCGTTGCGGCTGCACAGCCGCGACGAGTCCCTGGCCACGGCACTGCTCGACCAGGTCGGCCTCGGCGAGCGCGAGGCCGCGGCCCGCCCCCGCCACCTCTCCGGCGGCCAGCGCCAGCGCCTGGCCATCGCCCGCGCGCTCGCCGTGGACCCGCGCGTCCTGGTCCTGGACGAGGCGGTCGCCGCCCTGGACGTCTCCATCCAGGCCCAGATCCTCAGCCTGCTGGACGACATCCGCCGGGACACCGGCGTTGCCCTCGTCTTCGTCAGCCACGACCTGGCCGTCGTCCAGCACGTCACGGACGAGGTCCTGGTGATGCGGCAGGGCAGGGCGGTCGAGCAGGGCCCCACCCGCAGCGTCCTGACCGGGCCCACCGACCCGTACACCCGGCTGCTGCTCGCCTCGGTGCCGGGCGAGGGCTGGGACCCGGCCGACGCGGTCGCCGCCCGCGCGGCCCTCGCCTAGGGCCTGTCTCCCAGATCCCTCCTGCCCCGCGACGCCTGGCACGCGCTCTCGCCGCACCGGGCACAAGGCCAAGTACATCCAGTACGAGGCCTTGAGCCC
>NZ_JAMOLN010000252.1 GCF_024448165.1 Streptomyces longispororuber | reverse complement strand
GCGGTCCGCGCCATGAACGGGTTCGACACGCGGTAGTAGTCGAGTTCGGCGGCCGCGATCGTCAGCGCCCAGCCCCGGCCCCGCGCCCACAGGTCGGGGTCCTGGCCGACGGCGTCGCGGAAGATCCGCCGCTCGGGCGCGTCCAGGACGTACCAGGCGACGATGAGGTCGACGGCCGGGTCGCCGAGGCCCCCGCACTCGAAGTCGATGACGGCGGCGAGCCGTCCGTCCTCGACGAGGAGGTTGCCGGGCTGGAGGTCCGCGTGCAGCCAGACGTCGGGCTCACGGCGCGGGGCGCGTACGACGGCGTCCCAGACGGCGAGCGCGGCGTCGGTATCGATGTCGCTGTCGATACCGGTGCCGGTGTCGCTGTCGATACCGGTATCGGTGTCGGTGTCGATGGCCTCGCCGAGCCGCCCGATCACCTCCCGGGTGTCCGCGTCCCGCTCCCGCAGCGGCGCTCCGCGATACGAGCGCGGCGCGCCCGTGGTGTCGACGCCGCGCAGGGCGGTGACGAACGCCGCGAGGTCCCCGGCCAGCGCCTCCGGCTTCTCCAGCCGCCCCACGACGGGGATCGCACCGGGCACCCAGCGGTGCACGGCCCACGGCCACGGGTAGCCGAGGTCCGGCCGCCCCTCGGCCACCGGCTCGGGCACGACGACCGGCGACGCCGCCGCCAGGAGCGGCATCCACCGGCGCTCGGCCGCCAGGTCGGGCACGGCCTCGGCCCGCCGCGGCAGCCGGACGACGTGCTCGTCGCCGAGCCGGAACAGCACGTTCGACGTGCCGTGCGAGTCGACCGGCTTCAGCGGCTGCCCCGCCCACCGCGGGAACTGCCCGTCCACCAGGCCGCGCACGAGCGCCTCGTCGATGTCCGGCTCGTCGTCGTGCAGCTTGCGCGTGGCCGCCATGGTCGCCCTTCGACGTCGGAATCCGGCGGGCGAGCCTAACAACGGGCGGGTCGGACCGCTCCCGGTTTTCCGGCGGGGCGAAGAGCACCGTCGCGGCTCCCTTCCCGTATGACTGTCACCATGTGCCACTACTGCGGTTGCCGGGACATCCCGCTGATCAAGGAGTTCATCGCCGAGCACGAGCGCGTCACGGACGCCGCGGGTGACGCCCTGCGGGCCGTCGAGGCCGGGGATCCGGCACGGGCGCGGGAGCTCGTGGACCGGATGGCGGCGGAGCTCGCGACGCACTGGCGCGGCGAGGAGGACGGCCTGTTCCGGGTGATGAGCGAGGACCCTGAGTACGCCGGCTACATCGCGGCACTGGAGGCCGAACACCGTGAACTGGCCGCGCTGCTACCGGAGTTGGACCTCTCCGACGCGAACGACGTCCGTACGTTCACGGAGGCGGTGCACGAACTGCACCGGCACATCGCCAAGGAGGAGGACGGCCTCTTCCCGGCGTCCCTCACCGCGCTGTCGGGCGACGAGTGGGACGCGTCGATGGCGGCCTGGCGGGCGGCGCACCCGCGCTGAACCGCCCGCCGTGGACCGCGGACACGACAGTGGGGCCGCTTCGGATCTCTCCAAAGCGGCCCCACGGCCTGCGACTTCGTAAAGTCGGGACGACAGGATTTGAACCTGCGACCCCTTGACCCCCAGTCAAGTGCGCTACCAAGCTGCGCCACGTCCCGATGTCGTCCGGCCTTCCGGTGTCCCGTCCGGCGGCGACAAGAAGAACAATACCCCAAGCTCACGGGTGGTTTGAAACCGGTTCTGCGACCTCCGCACGGGGTGGGCGAGAATCGGACGCATGAGCACTTCGCGCAGCGGTGACCGGGACCGTGACGACGAGGGCCGCGCCCGCAACGCGCGGCCCCGCGACGGGCTCGGCCGCCCCCTCCCGTACGGGACGCCCGGCGTCGACCGCCAGCCGGAGGGCGTCGTGCGGACGGCGGCGCAGACGGTCGCCGAGGCGCAGGCCCTGCTGGACGCGGGCCGTCCGTTCCACGCCCACGAGGTCTTCGAGGACGCGTGGAAGTCGGGTCCGGAGGCTGAGCGCGCCCTGTGGCGGTCGCTGGCCCAGCTGGCGGTGGGCCTCACCCACGCGGCCCGCGGCAACATCACGGGCGGCGCCCGCCTGCTGCGCCGGGGCGCGGACGGCCTGGCGGCCTGGCCCGGCGAGCCGCCGGCGGGCCTGGACACGGCCGGCCTGACCGCCTGGGCGGAGGCGCTGGCGGACAGGGTGGAACGGAACGGGGACGCGGTGGACGCGGCCCGGTCCGCGCCCCGGCTGCGAACGGCTCCCTGAGGGGCACGGGGAGGATCACGGGGAGGGGCACGGGGACCGCGCGACCGGCCACGTCGAAGGCCGCACCCGCCCACGGCGAAGAGGCGTCACCGATACGGCCCTCACCCGCATGCGCGTCCCCGGACCCGGTGTGACCCTGCGAGGGTGACGACCACCGAGACGACCCAGCCGCCCGCCGCCGACGCGCCCCCGGTCCTGGACAAACGCCGCCGCAACGTCGTCTTCGTAACGATCATGCTCGGCATGCTGCTCGCCGCCCTGGACCAGACGATCGTCGGCACGGCCCTGCCGACGATCGTCGCCGACCTCGGCGGAGCGGCCCACATGTCGTGGGTCGTCACGTCGTACCTCCTCGCGGAGACGGTCGCCACGGTCCTGGTCGGCAAGTTCGGCGACCTGTTCGGCCGCAAGGTGGTCTTCCAGCTCTCGGCGATCATCTTCATCACGGGTTCCTTCCTGTGCGGCCTGTCCACGAACATGACGCTGCTGATCGTCTGGCGGGCGATGCAGGGCATCGGCGCGGGCGGTCTGATGGTGACGTCGATGGCGCTCATCGCGGACGTCATCCCGCTGCGCGAGCGCGGCAAGTACCAGGGCGCGATCGGCGCCGTGTTCGGCGTCGCGACCGTCATCGGGCCGCTCCTCGGGGGGCTCTTCACGGACCACCTGACGTGGCGCTGGGCGTTCTACGTCAACGTGCCGATCGCGATCGTCGTGGTCATCGCCGCGGCCCGGACCATCCCGGTCGTGAAGTCGGCGACGCGCCCGGTGATCGACTACCTCGGCATCGCGCTGGTCGCGATCGGCGCGAGCGCGCTGATCCTGGCGACCAGTTGGGGCGGCAACGAGTACGCGTGGGGCTCCCCCACCATCATCGGCCTGTTCGCGGGCGGGGTGATCGCGCTGGCCGGCTTCTGCTGGGTGGAGATGCGCGCGTCCGAACCCATGCTGCCCATGCGGCTGTTCGCCAATCCGGTCTTCACCGTGTGCTCGATCCTCAGCTTCATCGTCGGCTTCGCGATGCTGGGCGCGATGACGTTCCTGCCGACGTACCTGCAGTACGTCGACGGGGACTCGGCCACGATCTCCGGGGTGCGCACGCTGCCGATGGTGATCGGTCTGCTGGCCGCGTCGATCTTCTCCGGCAACGTGGTCAGCAAGACCGGCAAGTACCGGATCTTCCCGATCGTCGGCTCGCTCGTCATGGCGCTCGGGCTCTATCTGCTCTCCCTGATGGGCCGGTCGTCGGGCACCTGGCTGGAGTCGCTGTACATGCTGGTGCTCGGTTCCGGCATCGGGCTGTGCATGCAGGTGCTGACCATCGCCGTGCAGAACACCGTCGAGTACGCGGACCTGGGCACGGCGACGTCCGGCGTCACGTTCTTCCGTACGCTGGGCAGCTCCTTCGGGACGGCCGTGTTCGGCACGATCTACGCCAACTCGCTCAGACCGAACCTCACCGAGGGCGTGCAGACCGCGGCGCAGGCCGGCACCGGGATCGATCCGGCGGCGCTCGCCAAGGCGGCGCAGAGTCCGGCCGGGGTGCACGGGCTGCCGGAGGCCGCGCGGGTGCCGATCGTCGAGGCGTACGCGGACTCGCTGCACACGGTGTTCCTGTGGACGGTGCCGGTCGCCCTGATCGGGTTCGTCGTCGCGCTGTTCCTCAAGCAGGTGCAGTTGCGGGACAGCGCGCGGATGGGCTCGTCGGACATGGGCGAGGGGTTCGCGCAGCCCACGACCGGGGATCCCTCGCACCTGCTGGAGCGGGCGGTCGGGAACCTCGTGAAGTCGACGAACCTGGAGACCGCGCGGCACATCCTCGACGTCTCCGACAGTCGCCTCGACATCGCGGGCGCGTGGGCCGTGATGCAGGTGGAGTTCTTCACGCGGATGGTCGGGCACGCCAGTCTCGGCATGATCGCGGCCCGGCGCAGGGTGCCGCCCGAGGTTCTGGTGCCGGTGTTCCAGCGGATGGTCGACGAGGGCTATCTGTCACGCACGGGCGCGTACTTCTCGCACACGGCGGCGGGGCGCAGGGAGGCCGGTGTCCTCAACCACGCGTGGGGCGAGTGGCTGAGCAAGCAGATCGAGGCGGACCTGGGCCGGCCGCCCGGCCAGGACCTGCGGGCGGCGGTGGACACGATCGCGAAGCGGCTGCTCGTGGAGGACCTGGCGCAGGGGCTTCCGGCGCAGCCGGGCGCGGACCGTACGCTCACCCCTTCGTAGCGCGGGCCGGGGCCGACGCAGGTCGGCGCAGGTCAGCGCAGCAGCAGCTGGAGTCCGCCGACGACCGTGGCGGCGATGACGAGCCGCTCGAACAGTCGCTGGTTGATGCGGTTCACCGCCGCCCTGCCGATGAGCGCGCCGGGCACGACGAACCCGGCGAGGGCGGCGTCCAGCAGGAGCGAGCGGCCGTCGATCAGGCCGAGGCCCACGCTGAAGGGCACCTTCGCGGAGTTCACGATGAGGAAGAACCATGCGGAGGTGCCCAGGAAGCCCAGCTTCCGGAAGCCCGCCGACAGCAGGTACATGGACATCACCGGGCCGCCCGCGTTCGCGACCATGGTGGTGAAGCCGCCGAGCACCCCGTACGAGCCCGCCTTGACGCGGGCGGAGCGGGTGGCGGTCTCCTCGACCTCCGGAGCCTCGGCCCGGCGGCGCCGCCAGACGGTGACCCCGGCCATCAGCAGCAGGATCGCGCCGATGGAGGTGCGCACGGCCCCGTCGCCCGCGAAGGCGAGGAAGACCGTGCCGGCCACCACTCCCCCGGCCACGGCCGGGAAGAGCCGCCACAGCGTCGGCCAGTGGGCGTGCCGCCGGTAGGTGAGGACGGCGAGGACGTCGCCGCAGATGAGGATCGGGAGCAGCACGCCGGTGGACGCGCGGGCGGGCAGGATCGCGGCGAAGATGGCGAGGCTGACCGTGTTGGCACCGCTGACGGCCGTCTTGGAGAAGCCCACCAGCAGGGCCGCGGCGGCCAGGGCGGTGAACTCCCAGGGGGTGATCCCGAATATGTCGTGCATGGCGGAGACAGATGCTAGACCCATCTATCCGTCGGGCGTCAGGGGCTCCGCATCGTGATACGCGCCTCAGCGGCCGGGCGGACACGGGCGGACATCCGACCCCCACCCCCCTTTGCATGGTCATGCGTAATGATGCATACTCTTCCTATGTCCAAGGTCCTCACCTCCCTCCCCGCCGGCGAGCGCGTCGGCATCGCCTTCTCCGGCGGTCTCGACACCTCCGTCGCGGTCGCGTGGATGCGCGACAAGGGCGCCGTCCCCTGCACGTACACCGCGAACATCGGCCAGTACGACGAGCCCGACATCGACTCCGTGCCGGGCCGCGCCCAGGCCTATGGCGCGGAGATCGCCCGCCTCGTCGACTGCCGCGCGGCGCTGGTCGAGGAGGGCCTGGCCGCGCTCACCTGCGGCGCGTTCCACATCCGCTCGGGCGGCCGTGCCTACTTCAACACGACGCCGCTCGGCCGCGCCGTCACGGGCACGCTCCTGGTCCGGGCGATGCTCGAGGACAACGTGCAGATCTGGGGCGACGGCTCCACCTTCAAGGGCAACGACATCGAGCGGTTCTACCGCTACGGCCTGCTGGCCAACCCGAACCTGCGGATCTACAAGCCGTGGCTCGACGCGGACTTCGTGACCGAGCTCGGCGGCCGCAAGGAGATGTCGGAGTGGCTGGTCGCCCACGACCTGCCCTACCGGGACAGCACGGAGAAGGCGTACTCCACGGACGCCAACATCTGGGGTGCCACGCACGAGGCCAAGACGCTCGAGCACCTGAACGTCTCGCTGGAGACGGTCGAGCCGATCATGGGCGTCAAGTTCTGGGACCCGTCGGTCGAGATCCCCACCGAGGACGTCACGATCGGCTTCGAGCAGGGCCGCCCCGTGACGATCAACGGCAAGGAGTTCGCCTCCGCCGTCGACCTCGTCATGGAGGCCAACGCGATCGGCGGCCGGCACGGCCTGGGCATGTCCGACCAGATCGAGAACCGGATCATCGAGGCCAAGAGCCGCGGCATCTACGAGGCCCCGGGCATGGCGCTGCTGCACGCCGCGTACGAGCGCCTGGTGAACGCGATCCACAACGAGGACACCCTCGCCCAGTACCACGCCGAGGGCCGCCGGCTCGGCCGTCTCATGTACGAGGGCCGCTGGCTGGACCCGCAGGCGCTGATGATCCGCGAGTCGCTGCAGCGGTGGGTCGGCGCGGCCGTCACCGGTGAGGTCACGCTGCGGCTGCGGCGCGGCGAGGACTACTCGATCCTCGACACGACCGGTCCGGCGTTCTCGTACCACCCGGACAAGCTGTCCATGGAGCGGACCGAGGACTCGGCGTTCGGCCCGGTCGACCGGATCGGCCAGCTCACCATGCGCAACCTCGACATCGCCGACTCGCGCGCCAAGCTGGAGCAGTACGCGGGTCTGGGGCTGCTCGGGGCGGACTCGGCGGTCGGCTCCGCGCAGGCGGCGGCGACCGGGCTGATCGGGGCCATGCCGGAGGGGGGCGCCGAGGCGATCGCGTCCCGCGGGGAGGTGTCCGAGGAGGACGCTGCGCTGGATCGGGCGGCTATGGAGGCCGGTACGGACTGACTCCGTCGGTTGGGCGGATGTGGGCCGGGCGGCGCCGATTGGCGCCGCCCGGCCTTTTTTGCGCCTCTGGGGGTGGGATATCGGGTGCGTTGGCGAGTGCGGGTCTGGTGTGGCTGAGCGCGCAGTTCCCCGCGTCCCTTTCGGGGCGCTGCTACTTCGCGTAGGTCGTGCGGAGTTCTCGTTTGAGGATCTTCATGCTCGGGCCGAGGGGGAGGTCGGTGGTGAGTTCTATGCGGCGGGGGTACTTGTGCTTGGCGAGGTGCTGCCTGGACCACTCGGTGAGGTCGGTCGCGTCGAGGTGTGCGTCCGGCTTCGGGACGATCACCGCGCAGACCTCCTCGCCGTGGACGTCGTCCGGGAGGCCGATGACGGCGACCTGGGCGACGCCCGGGTGGGTCATCAGGACCTCTTCGACCTCGCGCGGGTAGACGTTGTAGCCGCCGCGGATGATGACGTCCTTCTTGCGGTCGACGATCGTCGTGTAGCCGTCGGCGTCCTTCGTGCCCAGGTCGCCCGTGCGGAACCAGCCGTCGACGAGGGCCTCCGCGGTGGCGTCGGGGCGGCCCAGGTACTCGGTGAACACGTTGTGGCCGCGCACCACGATCTCGCCCAGTTCGCCGGTGGGCAGCAGCTCGATGCGGTCGTCGAGTTCGGGGCGGGCGATCTCCACGTCCACACCCCAGATGGCGTGGCCGACGGTGCCCGCCCTGATGCCGTACCAGGGCTGGTTGACGGAGGCCACGGGCGAGGTCTCGCTCAGGCCGTAGCCCTCGTAGATGCGGGCGCCGAAGAGTTCCTCGAAGCGTTCCAGGACGGCGAGGGGCAGGGAGGCGCCTCCGGAGACGGCGATGCGCAGCCGGGGCAGGGCCTTCGCCTTGCCGGCCGCCGCGATCAGGTGCACGTACATGGTGGGCACGCCGTGGAAGACGGTGACGTTCTCCTCGACCATCAGGTCGATCGCCTTCGCCGCGTCGAAGCGGGGTAGCAGCACCAGCTTCTTGCCCGCGCGCCACACCGCGTTCAGCGAGGCCGTCTGGCCGAAGGCGTGGAAGAAGGGCAGCGCGCCGAGGACGACGTCGTCGGGGCTGTACTCGTTGCAGTCGAAGGCGTCGACGGTCGCGTTCATCACCAGGTTGAGGTGGCTGAGCACCGCGCCCTTGGGAACGCCGGTGGTGCCGCTGGTGTAGAAGATGACGGCCGGGTCCTCGGGGCCGCGCGCGGCGTACACCTGAAGGGGCGTCACGTCCTGGGCGACGCGGTCGAGTTCACCGTCGTCGCCGATGGTGGCGACGCGGGCACCGGCCGCCTCGGCCGCGGCCGTGCCGACGGCGGCCTGCGCGGGGGCGCACAGCAGCAGGTTCACCCCGCTGTCGCGCAGGACGTGCTCCACCTCGCCCGCGGAGAGCAGGAGGTGAACGGGGACGACGACGCCGCCCGCCGCGAGGATCGCGTAGTAGGCGCGCGGGAAGTCGACGGTGTTCGGGGCCATCAGCGCCACCCGGTCGCCCGGCCGGACGCCGTACTTCTCGCCGAGCGCGGCGGCCCGGGCCCGGACCTGGTCCCACAACTCGCCGAAGGTGAACCGGAGTTCACCTTGGACGAGGGCCTCCTTGTCGGGCCTGCGGCGGGCGTTGTCGGCGAGGATCGCGGCGAGCGAGAGAGTGGCCATGCGGGTGGTGCTCCGTTCCTTGCTGGTGCGGCTCTGAACCAGAGGGGTGCCGCGGACCCGGTGCGGTGGGGTCCGCGGCCGGGTCTCAGCGGGCGCCGCCGTTGACGTACAGCGTCTGTCCGCTGACGTAGGAGGCGTCGTCGCTGGCGAGGAAGGCCACGACGGACGCGATGTCCTCGGGCTGTCCGACGCGGCCCAGCGGGGTGCGCTCGGCGGCGAGCTTCTGGTGCTCGTCGGCGGTGGCGCCGACGCGCTCGGCGGTGGCGGCGGTCATCGCGGTGGCGATGTAGCCGGGGGCCACGGCGTTCACGTTGATGTTGAAGCGGCCCAGCTCGATGGCGAGCGTGGCGGTGAAGCCCTGGATGCCGGCCTTGGCGGCGGCGTAGTTGGCCTGGCCGCGGTTGCCGAGGGCGGACCGGGACGAGAGCGAGACGATCTTGCCGTACTTCTGCTGCGACATGTACCTCTGCGCGGCCTGCGAGCAGTGGTAGACGCTGTTCAGGTTGACGTTGATGACCGTGTCCCAGTCGGACTTGGGCATCTTGAAGAACATGCCGTCCCGCGTGATGCCCGCGTTGTTGACCAGGATGTGCAGCGCGCCGAGGTCCTCGTTGATCTGCGCGAAGGCCGCCTCTACGGCGTCCTGGTCGGTGACGTCGCAGCCGTAGGCGCGGGCGGTGCCGCCCTTGGCCTCGATCGCGTCGACGGTGGCCCGCGCACGCTCGGCGGTGAGGTCGACGACGGCGACGGCCGCGCCCTCCTCCGCGAGCCGGAGCGCGGTGGCGGCGCCAATGCCCTGGGCGGCTCCGGTGACGACGGCGACGCGGCCGGTGAACCTGCTCATGAGTCTCGTTTTCCTTGTGTCGTACGGGAGTTGCGTGACGAGGGAAGGGTCAGGCGCGCTCGACCAGGACGGCGCTGCCCTGGCCGACGCCGACGCACATCGTGGCGAGGCCGCGGGCGGCACCGGTGCGGCGCAGACGGTGCAGCAGGGTGGTGAGGATGCGGGCGCCGGAGCAGCCGAGGGGGTGGCCGAGGGCGATGGCGCCGCCGGTCGGGTTGACCAGGTCGGGGTCGATGCCGAGGCCGTCGACGCAGGCGAGCGCCTGGGCGGCGAACGCCTCGTTGAACTCGGCCTCCTCGACGTCGCCGATGCTCCAGCCGACCCGGCCGAGCGCCTTCCGGGTGGCGGGCACGGGGCCGATGCCCATGACGTCGGGGTGGACGCCGGCCGAGGCGCCTGCGACGTAGCGGCCGAGGGAGACGAGGCCGAACTCCTCCAGGG
This sequence comes from Streptomyces longispororuber, assembly GCF_024448165.1. Lineage (GTDB taxonomy): Bacteria > Actinomycetota > Actinomycetes > Streptomycetales > Streptomycetaceae > Streptomyces > Streptomyces longispororuber_A. Next base: position 3,676 of record NZ_JAMOLN010000252.1, on the reverse strand, counting down.
CTTCCTCACTGACGAGCAGCAGGCCCGCCGCGCCGTCGTTCATCGGCGACGCGTTGCCCGCCGTGACCGAGCCCCCCTTGCGGAACACGGGCTTGAGGCCGCCGAGCTTCTCCAGGGAGGTGTCGGGGCGGATGCACTCGTCCGCGTCGACCACGACGCCGTCGGGCCGGGTCACCGGCAGGAGCTCGGCGTCGAAGAGGCCGTCCTTGCGGGCGGCGGCGGCCCGCTGGTGGCTGCGCAGCGCGAACGCGTCCTGCCGCTCGCGCCCGACGCCGTACCGGTCCGCGACCTCCTCGGCGGTCTCCCCCATCGCGAGGACGCCGTGCAGCTCTTTCATCTCCGGGTTGACCAGGCGCCAGCCGAGGCGGGTGTCGTACGTCTGCATCGTGTGCGGCAGCGCGTCGTCGGGGCGGGGCAGCACGAAGGGGGCACGGCTCATCGACTCGGAGCCGCCCGCGAGGACGACGTCGGCCTCGCCCGCGGCGATGGTGCGGGCGGCCGTGGTGACGGCTTCGAGGCCGGAGGCGCAGAGCCGGTTCACGGTCGCGCCGGGCACGGACTCGGGCAGGCCCGCGAGGAGGGCGGCCATCCGTGCGACGTTGCGGTTGTCCTCACCGGCCTGGTTGGCGGCGCCCCAGTAGACGTCGTCGATGCGCGCCGGGTCGAGCGCGGGAGCGTCGCCGAGCAGGCCCCGGATCACGGTGGCGGCCAGGTCGTCGGGGCGTACGGAGGAGAGGGATCCGCGCAGCTTCCCGATGGGGGTGCGGCGGGCGGCGGCGAAGTGAACGGGACGCACGGTCAACTCCAGGGAACAGCCGGATGCGGTTAATTAGCACTGCTAGTTTTGGACTATAGTCCTGCGCCGCGGCCACTGGGAAGAGTCCCTGAGTGATCAAAAGAGGGCATGCCGTGATCAAAGAGGTGAGCGGGGTTCCACATCTCAGGGCTGACCCTGATGTCTCCCCGTGACGGGTTGCCTACGGTGGAGGTCCGGCACCGCTCCGCGGACGACGCACGGGGGACCACGGGGGAAACGGGGGAACGAGCGTCGTCTCCGGAGCGGAGCGCCGGAACCTCTTGGACGTACGCGGGTGGCCTCAGCCCCGCAGATACGTCAGAACGGCCATGACCCGCCGGTGTTCCAGCAGATCGGGTTCCAGGTGCAGCTTGCTGAAGACGTTGCGGACGTGGGTCTCCACGGTCTTGCCGCCGATCACCAGCTTCTGTGCGATGGCCTCGTTCGAGCGGCCCTCGGCCATCAGCCCCAGAACGTCGCGCTCGCGTCCGGTGAGTTCGTCCAGGGGGCCCGGCGCACGCGGCGCGTCCAGCAGCCGGGCCACCACCAGCGGGTCGAGGACCGTCTCCCCCGCCGCCACCCGCTTCAGCGCGCCGGCCAGTTCGTCGACGTCGGCGACGCGCTCCTTCAGGAGGTAGCCGAAGCCCTCGGGCCGGTCGGCCAGGGCCTGCACGGTGGAGCTGGTCTCCACGTACTGGGAGAGCAGCAGGACGCCGGTGCCCGGGTGGGCCTCCCGGACGGCGGCCGCCGCGACCAGGCCCTCGTCGGTGTGGGTGGGCGGCATCCTGATGTCGAGCAGGACAGCGTCCGGCGCGTGCTCGGCGACGAGCGCGAGCAGTGGTCCGGTGTCGGCGCACTCGGCGGCCACCTCGATGCCCTCGTCGGTGAGGAGACGCACGATCCCCTGCCGAAGGAGTGCCGAGTCCTCGGCCACGATCACCCGCACGGAAGCTCCGCCCTGATCCTGGTCCCGCCACCGGCGGGACTGTGTATGTGCAGTACGCCGTCGACGGCGGCGAGCCGGTCGGCGAGGCCGCGCAGGCCCGTGCCGCGCGCGGTGTCGGCGCCGCCGACGCCGTCGTCGACGGTCTCGACGACGAGCCGGCCGTCCTGATGCCGGGCCGAGACGCTGACGGCGCGCGCCTTGGCGTGCTTGGCCGCGTTCGACAGGGCCTCGCAGACGGTGAAGTAGGCGGTGGTCTCGACGAGCGGGTCGTAGCGCCGGGGCTCGGCCGCGACCACGACCGGCATCGCGGCCTCCTTGGCGAGGGCGTTCAGCGCGGGCCCGAGCCCCTCGCGGGTGAGGACGGCGGGGTGGATGCCCTGGGCGATGCCCCTGAGCTCCTCGATGGCCTGGCGCAGGCTGGTCTCGGCCTCGTCGGCGGCGGCGCGCAGCGTCTCGTCGGCGTGGTCGGCGAGGCCGCGCTGCACCCGGCGCACCTGCATCAGCGCAAAGACGAGCCGGGTCTGCGCGCCGTCGTGCAGATCGCGCTCGAGCCGGCCGCGCTCGGCGTCGGCGGCCTGCACGATGCGGGTGGCGACGTCCTTGGCGCGGGTGCGCAGCCAGACGTTCTCCAGGGCGAGGCGCAGGGCGGCGGCCACGGATTCAAGCAGCTCCGGGTCCTCGCTGAGCGCCGGGTCGTGGTGGAGCAGGGCGAGCGGACGCCCGTCGGACGCGTGCACCGGGGTGCGGCCCGGCCCTCCGGTGGCGACCTCGCGGCCCGCCCCGTCGACGTACGCGGCGCGCTCCTCGCGCCACAGGCCGAGCCGCAGCGTCGGGTCGCCGAGCACCCGGACGAGGGCCTCGCGCACCTTGGACGGATCGGGGTCGGTACCGACGTCGATGACGAGTCCGCTGACCTCGGCCCGCTGCAGGTGCATGCGCAGCAGTCCGCCGAGGAAGGCGAAGGGGACGGCGACCTGGGCGAGGTCGGACATCAGGTACACGGCCTGCTCGGCGACGGAGCCGACCTCGCCGAACCACGGCACGACGTAGAACAGCATGTCCCACATCAGGAACGCGACGGCGATGCCGATGCCGATCCAGGCCGGCATCAGGGCTCGCCTGCGGGCCGCGGAGGCGTGCCGCCAGCGCTGCACGATGGCGACCGCGGCGACGGCCGAGATCACCCAGCCCGCCGCGTGGTACACGGCGTCGAAGGTGTCGAACAGGCCGTTCCAGGCGGGGACGAGAATGAGGTTCGGGCCGCAGTCCCGGCAGTCCAGATAGGTCGCGCCGGTGTTGACCGCCGGGTCGAACAGGAGCGTGCGGACCAGGCCGCCGACGGCGACGAGCCCGTACGCGAACTGCACCAGGCGCCGGGTGAGGACCGTGGTGAGGCGGCCTTCGGGGAACGACAGGACGAGGTGCAGGAGCACCGCCATGTTCAGCGCCTCCCACCAGGCGCCGAAGGTGAAGAGGACGGGCACCGCGGTGCCCTGGAGGTTGCCGAAGAACCAGGTGATGCCCTCGGCGACCATGAGGCGGCCGGTGTGGTTGGCGGGCCTGCGGTTCCAGGCGACCAGGCCGGCGACGACGTACGCCCAGCCGACGGCGAGGTCGCGCACCAGGTCCGACGCGGACGCACCGCTGCGCGCGTACGCCCACGAGCCGGCCACACCTGATACCACGGCGAGCCCCACGGCCCCGGTCAGGCGCAGCCGAACCGCTCGCTCACCCTGACTGTCCACGGGGCACACCGTAAGCCATTCGGGTGCACGGGGTGCAACGCGCTCGTAGGGTAGGCCGGGTACGCGAGGGCTGGACACGGGGGTCGTGGTGGGGTCGCGCAGGTTGTTGTCGTTCGCGGACGCGCTGGCATTACTGGGCGTCGACTCGGCCCGGGTCGCCGCACTGGACCGGGCGCTCGGCGGGGCGCT
>NZ_JAMOLN010000251.1 GCF_024448165.1 Streptomyces longispororuber | reverse complement strand
CGCCGTCCCCGTGCCCGTCGTCCCCCAGCGCGTCGACCACGGCCCAGGCCCGGGCCAGATGGCTGCGGGCGGCGTCGGGGCGGTCCAGCTTCACGTAGTCCGCCGCCAGGTTCAGATGCAGTGACGGGTACAGGGCCCGCAGCGCGAGCGACCGCTCCTGCCCGGCGAGCCGCTCCCCCGTCAGCCCGTCGGCGGCGGACAGCGCCCGCAGGTCCCAGGCCAGCTCGTCGGACGGATCGTCCTGCGTGTCGGCCATGTAGTGCGCCAGCGTGCAGCGGTGCAGCGGGTCGCCGTCCTCGCCGATCTCCGACCACAGGCCGAGGAAGCGGTCGCGCGCCTCCTCGCGGTCACCGGCGTGGGCCAGCATTGCCACCTGCCCGATGCGGGTCATCATGGCGTCGTCCGCCGCCTGCTCGCGCTGCTGTGCCACTGGCTCCTCCAAGGTCGGAAACCGGCTCATATGCCGATCACGACTTCCGACGCTAACGGCCACCGTCGGCAAACCCCGTCAGACACGGCACGGCGCGGCACGGCGCGCGGCACGGCGCTCAGCCCAGGTTCGGCACGGTCCAGTCGATCGGCTCGTGCCCCTGGGCCGCCACCGCCTCGTTGATCTGCGTGAAGGGCTGCGAGCCGAAGAACTTCTTCGCGGACAGCGGCGAGGGGTGGGCGCCCTTGACGACGATGTGCCGCTCGGTGTCGATGAGGGGCAGCTTCTTCTGTGCGTAGTTGCCCCACAGGACGAAGACCGCGGGGTCGGGGCGCTCGGCCACGGAGCGGATGACGGCGTCCGTGAACTTCTCCCAGCCCTTGCCCTTGTGCGAGTTCGCCTCGCCCGCGCGGACGGTGAGCACCGCGTTCAGCAGCAGCACTCCCTGCTCGGCCCACGGCATCAGATAGCCATTGTCCGGGATCGGGGTGCCGAGCTCGGCCTGCATCTCCTTGTAGATGTTCCGCAGGGAGGGCGGCGTCTTCACGCCGGGCCGCACGGAGAAGCACAGGCCGTGGCCCTGGCCCTCGCCGTGGTACGGGTCCTGGCCGAGGACGAGGACCTTGACCTGGTCGAACGGCGTCGCGTCGAGCGCGGCGAAGACCTCCTCGCGCGGCGGGTAGACGGGACCCTTGGCGCGCTCCTCCTCGACGAACTCCGTGAGCTCCTTGAAGTAGGGCTTCTGCAGCTCCTCGCCGAGGACGCCGCGCCAGGACTCGGGCAGCATCGCGGTGTCGGTCACGTCAACAACCTCCGGGGTACGGGCACTTGCACGCCCGCGCCTCCCCGTCCGGGGAGCGCGAGCGCTTCGACACCCAGAAACCTACCGGCGCCCACTGACAATCGTGTCCGGCACCCTCACCAACTGGTCTTGCGGTGCAGCTCCCACATCATCATGATCGTCGACGGGTCGAGGGCCCGCTCCCCGCCGGAGATCTCCTCGCTGGCGGCGATGTACTGCTTGCCCTGCCACAGCGGCAGCAACCGCGCGTCGTCCACCATGATCTGCTGGGCCCGCTCGAACTGCCGGACCACGGCTCCCCGGTCGCTCTCCCGGCGCGACTGCGGCAGCAGCTGGTCGGTGATCTCCGGCGAGACGTACGGGGTGCTCACCGCGTTCTCCCGGCCCACGAAGGGCGCGATGAAGTTGTCGGCGTCGGGGAAGTCGGGGAACCAGCCGCGTCCGAAGACCGGGTACTCACCCTTGCGGTAGCCGGCCTCGTACGTCTTCCACGGCCGGCTCTTGAGGGTGACCTCGAACAGCTTGGAGTCCTCCAACTGCTGCTTGAGGGCGGCGAATTCGGGGGCCGTCGCGGAGCCGTACCGGTCGGTGGTGTACCAGAGGGTGAGCGGGACGGGCGCGGTGATGCCGGCCTTGGAGAGGATCTCGGCGGCCTTGGCGGGACTCGGATCGCCGAAGTCGTCGAAGAAGTCGGTGGTGTGTCCCGCGAGGCCCCGCGGGACCATCGAGAACAGCGGCTCGACGGTGTCCTTGTAGATCTCGTGCGCGATGGCGCCGCGGTCCACGACCTGGGCGACCGCCCGGCGCACCGCGCGCTTGCCCGCCCACGGGTCCTTCGGGTTGAAGACGAGGTAGCTGATCTCAGTGCCCGCGCCCTCGACGAGCTGGAGGCCGTCGGTGGCGTTCTTGGTCTGGAGGTCCACGACGTCCTCGGCGGCGAGTCCGCGGAACGTCGCGTCGATCTTCTTGGCCTTCAGGGCCTGGACCATCTCCGCCGACTTGCCGAAGTAGCGGATGGTGACGGCACTGTTCTTGCGGTCGGCGAAACCCTTGTAGTTCGGGTTCCTGACCAGTTCGGCCCGCTCGCCGTCCGTGTAGGACGTCAGCTCGTACGGGCCCGAGCCGGTGACCGCGCCGTCCTGGCGCAGCGCCTTGGCCGGGTACTCGTCGGGGTCGACGATCGACAGGGCGGGGGTGGCGAGCACGAACGGGAAGGTGGCGTCCGGCTTCTTCAGATGGAACGTTACGTCACGGTCGCCGGAGGTCGTGACCTTGTCGAGGCTGCCGAGCAGTCCCACGGGTCCGCCCTTGACTCCGATCGTGCGGATCCGGTCGACGGAGTGCTTCACCGCGGCGGCGTCGAGCGGGTGCCCGTCGGAGAACTTCATGTCCTCGCGCAGTTCGCAGTGGTAGACGCGGTTGGCGCTGTCCTCGAACGAGCACTCGGCCGCGTCGGCCTCCGGTTCGGCGGCGCCCGACGGGAAGGCGACGAGCGTCTGGTACACGTTGCGGAACAGCTCCCAGGAGCCGTCCCAGGAGGCCGCCGGATCGAGGGTGCTGGGCGCACTGGTGGTGCCCACGACGATCGGTTTCTCGTCCTCGGAATCGCCCGTGTTCACCAGCCCGCACCCGGCGAGCACAGCAATGGACGCAGTCGCCGCCGCCGTACGGATCCGCGTACGGGGGGCAAGCAACCGTATGAACACGCGCACGCTCCTCGATCGGCCATGCCATGGGTCGGCAGACCATATCGCAGTGCCCCGCCGGTGCAACTGCCTGCACCGACGGGGCACTTGATGCGCGAGGGCGTATGTCAGACGTTGTCATCCGACGCCCGGATTCTCACCTGCGTCAGGCGACGCCCGCGTTGAGGGACATGCCGCCGTCGACGACGAGCGTCTGCCCGGTGATCCAGTCGGACTGCTCCGAGGTGAGGAACGCGGCGGCGCCGCCGATGTCCTCGGGCACGCCGAGCCGGGCCATCGGGTAGGCGGCCGCCGCCTCGGCCTCCCGGCCCTCGTACAGGGCCTGCGCGAACTTGGTCTTCACGACCGCCGGGGCGATCGAGTTGACCCGCACCGTCGGCGCGAACTCGTGCGCCAGCTGGAAGGTGAGGTTGACCATGGCGGCCTTGCTCATGCCGTACGCGCCGATGAACGGCGAGGCGGAGACGCCGGCGACGGACGCGATGTTCACGATCGCGCCGCCGTTGTCCTTCTGCCACGCCTTCCAGGTCTGCTGCGCGAAGCCGAGCGCGGAGACGACGTTGGTCTCGAAGACCTTGCGCGCCACGTTCAGGTCGAGCTCGGCCATCGGGCCGAACACCGGGTTCGTACCGGCGTTGTTGATGAGGAAGTCGACGCGGCCGAACGCTTCCATGGTGCGCTCGACGGCGGCGGCCTGGTGCGCCTCGTCGTGCGCCTTGCCGGCCACGTAGATCACGCGGTCGGAGCCGAGGGTCTCGACGGCCTCCTTGAGCGCGTCCTCGCCGCGTCCTGTGATGCAGACGCGGTCGCCGCGCGCGAGGAGGGCCTCGGCGATGCCGTAGCCGATGCCGCGGCTGGCGCCGGTGATGAGGGCGACCTTGCCCGAGAGTTCTGCGGTCATGTCGGTCTCCCCCGGCCCTAGTTGAGCGGTCCGCCGGCCACGTACATGACCTGGCCGGAGACGAAGCCGGCCGCGTCGCCGGTGAAGAAGGCGATGGCGTTGGCGATGTCGTCGGGGCGGCCGACGCGCTGCACCGGGATCTGCGTGGCGGCGGCGGCCTGGAACTCCTCGAAGCCCATGCCGACGCGCTCGGCGGTGGCCGCGGTCATGTCGGTGACGATGAAGCCGGGGGCGACGGCGTTGGCGGTGACGCCGAACTTGCCGAGCTCGATCGCGAGGGTCTTGGTGAAGCCCTGCAGGCCGGCCTTGGCGGCGGAGTAGTTGACCTGGCCGCGGTTGCCGAGGGCGGACGACGAGGAGAGGTTCACGACCCTGCCGAACTTGGCGTCCACCATGTGCTTCTGGACGGCCTTGGTCATCAGGAACGCGCCGCGCAGGTGCACGTTCATGACGGTGTCCCAGTCGGAGGCGCTCATCTTGAACAGGAGGTTGTCGCGCAGCACGCCCGCGTTGTTCACGAGGATCGTGGGGGCGCCGAGCTCCTCGGCGATGCGCGCGACGGCGGCCGCGACCTGCGCCTCGTCGGAGACGTCGCAGCCGACGGCAAGGGCCTTGCCACCGGCGGCGGTGATCTTCTCGACGGTGTCCTTGCAGGCGGCCTCGTCGAGGTCGATCACGGCGACGGCGCGGCCCTCTTTGGCCAGCCGGATCGCGGTGGCGGCGCCGATGCCGCGCGCGGCCCCGGTCACGATGGCTACGCGCTGCTCAGTGGTGGACATGCTCTTCGGTCTCCTCGCCCTAGAGGGCGGCCGCTCCGCTCCGGTGCGGGTGAGCGACCGCTTAGTACCTTGTGCGAGTGACGCTAGAAGCCCTGGCACCCGGTGTCAACGTACCCACCGGGTGCCTCTGCTCACTTACCGTGCCGGACCTGGGCGTTCAGCGCACGAGAAGGGCGAGCAGACGCTCCGCCTCGGCCGCCGGATCAGCCGTCAGACCGGTGTGCACGGGCCCCGGCTGCACGACGGTCGAGCGGGGCGCGATCAGCCAGCGGTAGCGCCGCCCCGCGTCGTCCCCGGCCGCCTGGCCCGCGCTGTCGCCGCCCCGGCAGTGCCGCTCGACGGCGGTGAGCAGGGCGCGCACCCCGGTCACGTCGGCCTCGGGGTCGAGCGCGAGCAGTTTCGCCTCGTCGAGGTGGGTGAGGGCGGTGACGAACGACTTGGCGCGGCAGTAGACCACCACGCCGGCGTTGATCTGCTCGCCGCGCTCGATGCTCGGCACGACCCGCAGCAGGGCGTACTCGAAGACGTCGCGTTCGCTCATCGGGCAGCTCCCTGCGTGGTCACCCAGCCCGGCGCGCGCCGGGTCCGGTCCGCGGCACCGGCGGGCAGGCCGATCCGCTCGTGAACGGTCGCGGCGCGCTCCAGGAGCGTCTCCACATAGGCCCGCCGCACCGCGTCCGGGTCCGCGAAACCGGGCTCGCCCGCCAGCCACACGTCGGGCACGTCGGCGGCGGCGCGGGCGAGCAGCTCCCCGGTGACGCGCGGGGCGAGCTCGGCGGCGGCCGCCGCGACGTCCGGCCCGAAGGGCGCGAGGGCGTGGTCGGTCGCGTCGTACGGCTTGTCGGCCCAGGCCGGGGCGCCCCGCCAGTTGTGGTGCCAGATCATGCTGGCGCCGTGGTCGATGAGCCACAGGTCGCCCCGCCACACCAGCATGTTGGGGTTGCGCCAGGACCGGTCGACGTTGTTGATCAGCGCGTCAAACCAGACGACGCGGCCGGCCTCCAGCGGGTCGACGGTGTATGCGAGCGGGTCGAAGCCGAGGGCGCGCGGCAGGAACCGCATCCCGAGGTTGGTGCCGCCGCTCGCCTTGAGCAGCTCCTGCACCTCGGGGTCGGGCTCGCCGAGGCCGATCACCGGGTCGAGGCCGATGGCGACGAGGTCGGGCACCCGGAAGCCGAGTGCGCGTGCCAGCTGCCCGCAGATCACCTCGGCCACGAGCGTCTTGCGCCCCTGTCCCGCGCCGGTGAACTTCATGACGTACGTACGCCGGTCGTCGGCCTCGACGAGTCCGGGCAGGGATCCCCCTTCGCGCAGGGGGGTGACGTAGCGGGTCGCCGCGACTTCATCAAGCATCGTCCCAGGCTATACGGCTGCCCGGCCTGTCGATCGAAGGTGCGCACCGGCGCGAGGACCGGCAGCGTGCGCGGTCAACGGCACGGGCGCGGAAGGGAGTTGCCCGCGGCCGCGGGACGAGCCGTCGCGGGTGGTCCACCCCGCCGCACCTCGATGACGCAGTGCCGTGGCGCACAGTCGTCCACAGGACCCCCGCACGGTGCTACAGTGACGCCCGATCGATCCCCATCACAGGGTTGTTACTCCCCACAGGACGTCGTCGTCCGCGTGAGGCGAGGCAAGGCCTGGGAAGCGCCGTTGGCGCTGCCCGGGCCTTTTTTGTTGCCCTGAACCGGTCGGGAGCGGTCACGAACCCTGCACGACGGCAAGAACCTGAGGATGCGAGGAAGCATCATGAGCAGCACACCCGCAACGGGTACCGACGCACTGGCGGAGGAGATCCTCCGCGGTGTCGGCGGACCCGGGAACATCGAGAGCCTCACGCACTGTGCGACGCGGCTGCGCTTCCAGCTCCACGACGGGGCCAAGGTCGACCAGGCCGCCCTCGACGCCCTGGACGGCGTCATGGGCACCGTGCCGCAGTCCGGCGACCGCTTCCAGATCGTGATCGGCGGCGCCGTCTCGGGTGTCTACTCCAAGATCATGAACCTGCCGTCGATGGCCAAGGGCGGCACGCCCCGGGCGAAGTCCGACGCCGAGGTCAAGGCCGAGGTGCGTGCCAAGAGCCGCGGACGGTTCGCCTGGCTCGACAACTTCTTCGAGTACCTCTCGGACTCGTTCCGCCCGCTCATGGGCGTGCTGCTCGGCTCCTCGCTGATCATCGCGATCGCCTCGGTCCTCGACGCCCTCGGCGTGACCGACTTCCGGGCCGCGGACAAGTCCGCGACCTGGGTGTTCGTCGACGCCATGTGGCGTTCGGTGCTGTACTTCCTGCCGATCTTCGTCGCCTACAACGCGGCCAAGAAGCTGAAGATCGACCCGTGGGTCGGCGCCGCCGTGATGGCCGCGGTCATGACCCCGAACTTCACGGGAATGCTCAACAAGGACTCCGGGATCCCCGGCGTCACCTGCTCCACGAACGCGACGCTGGGCACGCAGGAGTGCGTGGCGCACGTCTTCGGGCTGCCGATGCAGCTGAACGACTACGGCGGCCAGGTGTTCGTCCCGCTGCTGATGGTCGCCGTGCTCGCCCTGGTCTACAAGGGCCTGCAGCGCGTCTTCCCGGAGAACGTGCACATGGTCTTCGTGCCGTTCTTCAGCATGCTGGTCATGATCCCGGTGACCGCCTTCCTCATCGGCCCGCTGGGCATCTGGGCCGGCAACGGCCTCGGCGAGGGTCTGTCCTGGCTGAACAACAACGCCCCGATCGTCTTCGCGATCGTCATCCCGCTGCTCTACCCGTTCCTGGTGCCGCTGGGCCTGCACTGGCCGCTGAACGCGCTCATGCTGCAGAACATCAACACCCTCGGCTCCGACTTCATCCAGGGTCCGATGGGCGCCTGGAACTTCGCCTGCTTCGGCGCCACCGCCGGCGTGCTGCTGCTGTCGCTGCGCCACCGCGAGAAGGAGATGCGGCAGACCGCCACCGGCGCGCTGGCCGCGGGCCTGTTCGGCGGCATCTCCGAGCCGTCGCTGTACGGCATCCACCTGCGCTTCAAGCGGATCTACCCGCGCATGCTCGTGGGCTGCCTCGTGGGCGGCGTGATCGTCGGCCTGCTGGGCGGCGTGGACACGGAGGCCTTCGCCTTCACCTCGCTGCTGACGATCCCGGTCTTCTCCCCGGCGGTCACCTACGTCATCGCGATCACGGCGGCCTTCTTCACCTCGATGGCGCTCGTGTACTTCTCCGACTTCCGCACCGCGGAGGACCGCGCCCAGGTGAACGCCGAGCGCGACGCCGCCGAGGCCGAGGAGCGCGGGCCCGTCGCCGCGGGAGCCACGGGAGCCGGCGCTGCCGCCCCGGCCGCAGCCACCGCCGGCCTGGAACTCACGGCGCCGGTCGCGGGCCGTGTCGTCAGCCTCGACGAGGCCGGTGACCCGGTCTTCGCCTCCCGTGCGCTGGGCGAGGGCCTGGGCATCGAGCCCGCCGACGGCCGGATCGTCGCCCCGGTCGACGGCGAGCTGGTCACCGTCGTCGACACCGGTCACGCCTTCGGCATCCGCACCGCGGACGGCGTCGAGGTGCTCGTGCACGTCGGCATCGACACCGTGCAGATGAAGGGCGAGGGCTTCGACGTGCGCGTCGAGTCCGGGCAGAAGGTCGTCGCCGGTGACCTGCTGGCCGAGGTCGACCTCGCCGCCGTGCGCGCGGCGAAGCACCCGACCGTCACCCTCATGACCGTCCCCAACACCGCGGAGCTCGCCTCGGTCGAGCCGCTCGCCGCCGGGCGGGACGTGGCCGCGGGTGACGCCGTGCTGACCGTCACGCGGTAGCAGGTCCGCCGTCGCCCGGGCGCGCACCCCCTCCCCGGGGGTGCGCGCCTGCCGCGTCTGTCCTGGCGGGGTTGGCGCGCACGGCGGGCGATAAGGGATCATCGAACAGAAGTCGGACAGAAGTCGGACCGCGGACGGAAAGGAGGACCGGTGGAAGCACTGCGCGTGCTCAACAACAACGTGGTCCTCGCGCGTGACGGGAAGGGCCAGGAGGTCATCCTCACCGGGCGTGGCATCGGCTTCAACACCCGGCAGGGCCAGACCATCGATCCCGCGCTGATCGTGCGCGTCTTCGTCCCGGAGGACGGTCGTGACCCCGACCACCTGGCGCAGGCCCTGACCTTCGTCGGCGAAGAGGTCCTGCGGGCGGTCGTGATCGCGCTCGGCGAGGCCGGGATCGAGGGCCGGGAGTCCACGCGCCCCACCCTCGCGATCGCCGTCGCCGACCACGTCGCCAACGCGCTGGAGAGGGCGAAGCAGGGCATCGCCGTCGAGTACCCGCTGCGCGCCGAGGTCCAGGCCCTGTACCCGACCGAGTACGCCCAGGCGCAGCGCCTGCTGGTGGCCGTGAACGAGCACGTGGACCCGAAGCTGGAGCCCTCCGAGGCGACCGCTCTGGCCCTGCACCTGGTGAACGCGGGGTTCGCCTCCGGCGACCTGTCCTTCACGTACACGATGACCGGGGTCATCCAGCAGATGCTGGCCGTCGTCGGCGAGCAGTACGGGCTCGACGTCTCGCAGGAGTCCATGACGGCCGCGCGGTTCATCACCCACGTGCGCTACCTCTTCGTGCGCATCCAGCAGCACCGGCAGCTGAAGGGCCACGAGTCCACGATCGGCAAGGGCATCCGCCTGCACTACCCGGAGGCGACCGGCACCGCGCAGCGGCTGGCGACGATCGTCGAGCTGCGGCTCGGCCAGCAGCTGAGCGAGGACGAGGTCTCGTACCTGGCGCTCCACGTGGCCCGCATGACCACGGAAGGCGACGGAGCGGTCGCATGAGGCGGGGCGGCCGGGTTCCCTCGATGGGGTGACATCGGCGCCGTGACGGGTCGCCGTGACGCCGGTGGGCGCGGGCCCGGGTGATGAGATCGAGAAGGCCTTGAACGCCGCGGGATCACCGTACGTACCCCTGAGCAACCCCCACGGAATCCGGCACGGCCCCGATCGATCCGACGCACGACGAAGGGATCCCCACCTCATGACCGCATCGCAGGAGTCCGCCCCCCTGAGCCCCGCCCCGTCCCGCCGCACCGTGGTCGCCGCGGTGGGGGCGGCCGGTCTCGCCGCGGCGCTGAGCGCCTGCGGCAGCTCGGACGACGGCTCGTCCGAGCCCGCGGGGAACGCCGCGTCGGCCGGCAGCGGCGACGGCGGCGGCAAGGAGCTCGCCAAGACCTCGGACATCCCGGAGGGCGGCGGCACGATCTTCGCCGACGCGGGGGTCGTGGTGACGCAGCCGAGGAAGGGCGAGTTCAAGGCGTTCACCAACATCTGCACGCACAAGCAGTGCCCGGTGACCAAGGTCGAGGGCGGCACCATCAACTGCCCGTGCCACGGCAGCCGGTTCTCCATCGAGGACGGCAGCGTGAAGCACGGTCCGGCGACGCAGCCGCTCGGCGAGAAGAAGATCACCACGAGCGGCGACGCGATCAGCCTCGCCTAGGCCGCTTCCACGCGGCGAGCACGTCCTGGGTGGCCGTCACGGTGGCGACCAGGGCGAGCGTGTTGCGGATCATCGCGGGGGTGTAGTCGGAGGGCACCCCCGCGATGGCGTCCCGGGGCACGACGACCTGGTAGCCGAGGTTCACCGCGTCGAAGACGGCGTTCGGTATCGCCACGTTGGCGGAGACCCCGGTGACGACGAGGGTGCGGCAGCCCAGGTTGCGCAGCAGCGGGTCGACGTCGGTGCCCGCGATCGGCGAGAGCCCGTGCAGCCGCCGCACGACGAAGTCCTCGTCCGCGACCTCGACGGGTGCGGCGATCCGGACGGCCTTCGTGCCCGACAGCTGCTGCACGGGGAGGCGTTCGGCGGCGCGGAAGAGGCGGCCGTTGCGGTTGGCGCCGCGGCCGTCGGGGCGCCGCTCCGCGACGGCGTGCATGACCTGGACCCCGCTCTCGTGGGCGGCGGCGACGAGCTGAGCGACGTGCACGAGCGCACCGGACGAGCGCGCCTCGTCGGCCAGTTCGGGCAGCGCGCTGTCGGTGCCGACGACGCCTTCCTGGCACTCCACGGTGAGCAGCACGGTGTACGCCGGGTCGAGCAGGTCGGCCAGCTGTTCCGGTGACGGCATGGATCCCCCTGTGCGTCCTGGTGGTGCGGGGTGCTGGAGACTAGCCACCATTGCGCGGGGAAGGAAGAGGCAGCATGCTGCTGACCTGACACACCGTCAGGTTCCTTTCGGGGAGTCCGGGGAGGAAGAGGAGAGCGTATGACCGTCACCCAGCGCCGGGGCCGGAAGATCATGATGACGCCCGAGGAGCGCGACGGGTTCCTGTCCGGGCAGCGCACCTGCCGCGTGGCCACGGTGGGGGCCGACGGCACCCCGCACGTCAGCCCGCTCTGGTTCCTGTGGGACGGCACGTCCCTGTGGCTGTACTCCCTCGCGCGCAGCCGCCGCTGGGCGGACCTGCGGGCCGACGGCCGGGTCGCCGTGGTGGTCGACGCGGGCGAGGAATACGGGGAGCTGCGCGGCGTGGAGCTCTCCGGCCGGATCGAGTTCCTCGGCGAGTCCCCGCGCACCGGCGAGCCGTGCCCCGAACTCGACGTCCCCGAGCGGCTGTTCGCGCAGAAGAACTTCGGGCTGCCCGAGATGATCTACGACGGCCGGCACGCGTGGGCGCGCCTGACGCCGGAGAAGATCACGTCGTGGGACTTCCGCAAACTGGCGGATCTGTAGCGCACACACAGGGGGGAGCGGGGCCTACCCGTCCGACAGCCGACCGAGATCGGCGCCCACCTTCTGCAACGCCCTTACGGCCGCGCGGATCGAGGGCCGCCGGTCGGCGTCCGCCCGCCACACCACGTACACATGACGCCGTACCTTCTGCCGGACGGGCACGGTCACCACGCCCTCCGGCATCGGGTGGCGGCCGAGCAGCGGGGCGACACAGACTCCCAACCCGGCCGCGACGAGGCCGAGTTGGGTGTGGGTCTCGGCGGCGCGGTGGCCGATCTGCGGCTCGATGCCCTTGGCGCGGAGCGTGAACAGCAGCCACTCGTGACAGAACTCGCCCTCGCCCCAGGTGATCCACTCGTCGTCGGCGAAGTCCTCCAGACCGACCTCGGAGCGGTTCGCCAGCGGGTGGCGCAGCGGCATGGCGATGTCCGCGGGATCATCCATGATGCTCGCCTTGACCAGGCCGTCGGGCATCGGCATCGGCTTGTTGTACCAGTCGAGCACCACGGCCATGTCGAGGTCGCCGCGGAGCACCCCGGCAACCCCGGCCTCGGGCTCCAACTCCTGCGAACGCACCCTCAGTTGAGGATGCTCGTCGCGCAGCCCCGACAGGGCCGCGGGGAACAGGCCCCGCGCGGCGGTCGGGAACGCGGAGATCCGCAGCTCACCCACCACCTGCCCGCGCTGCGCCTCCAGGTCGGACTGGGCGAGCTCGACCTGGGACAGGATGCGGGCCGCGTGCTCGGCCAGCAGCCGCCCGGCGTCGGTGAGGCGCACGCCGCGCCCGTGCTTGGCGAGCAGCTGCTGGGCGACCTCGCGCTCCAGCTTCGCCATCTGCTGCGAGACGGCGGAGGTGGTGACGTGCAGCGCGTCGGCGGCGCCGCTCACCGATCCGTACCGGGCCAGTGCGTCGAGCACGCGCAGCCGCTCCAAGTTCAACATGTAAGCGATGCTAAGGGATGTGGCGCAATAAATCTCGCTTGTGCTACGAGGACCGGAGGGCCACGCTTGTCCTCATGACCACCGTCACCGCCTCCCGTCGGGCCCCGTCCGGCGCGCACCCGCCCCTCCCCCGCCGGGCCCTCGACTGGCGCCTGCGCTTCGGCGTCCTCTCCCTCATCTGGGGTTTCAGCTTCCTGCTCATCAAGGTGGGCACCGACGGGTTCGCGCCGTTCCAGGTGACCCTCGGGCGCCTGGTGTTCGGTACGGCGGTGCTCGCGGCGGCGATGGCCGTGAAGCGGGTGCGGCTGCCGCGCGGCGCCCGCACCTGGGGTCACCTCGCGGTGGCGGCGTTCCTCCTGAACGCCCTCCCGTTCTCCCTGTTCGCGTTCGCCGAGCAGACGGTCCCGTCGACGCTGGCGGGGATCTGCAACGCGACGTCGCCGCTGTGGGGCATGGCCCTCTCCCTCGTCGCGCTCTCGGAGGACCGGCCGACCCGGCGCCGGGTGGCGGGCCTGGGCATCGGTTTCCTCGGGGTCCTGACGGTGCTGGGCGTGTGGCAGGGCTTCCACGGCCTGGACGTGACGGGCACGGCGCTGGCGCTGCTCGCCTCGTTCAGCTACCCGGTCGGCTGGATCTACGTCCGCCGCACACTGGCGGACAGCGGCCACTCGCACCTCGCCATGACGGGCGCCCAACTCCTGCTCGCCACGGTCCAACTGGCCCTGGTAACCCCCCTGTTCACATCCTGGCCACGCCACTTCGCGACCGTCCCGCTGCTCGCGATCGTCGCCCTGGGCGCCCTGGGCACCGGCCTCGCGGTACTGATCCAGTACGGCCTGGTCGCCGAGGTCGGCCCCACCACCGCGCAGATGGTCACGTACTTCATCCCGGTCATCGCCACGGCCGCGGGCGTAGCCCTCCTGAACGAGTCCCTGACCTGGTCGACCCCGGTGGGCGCGGCCATAGTCCTCACAGGAGCGGCCCTGACCCAGCCCCGCCCCCAGAAGCCCTGACTCCAGCGGCCCTCAAGGAGAAGGCGCGGCGCAGCCGCAGCCTTCAGACATGCGAGGAACTGCGCGAGACCCTTAAGGAGAGGGCGCGGCGCAGCCGCAAGCCCTCAGGGGCGCGGGGAACTGCGCGAGAACCCCCACGAACCCGCACTGACCCACAAGGCGAAGGCGCGGCGCAGCCGCAAGCCTTCAGGGGCGCGGGGAACTGCACGCCCAGCCCCACTCGACCCGCGCCCCCGAAATCCAACCCCGCTCAGGCGTAATTCCGCACCGGCGCA
>NZ_JAMOLN010000250.1 GCF_024448165.1 Streptomyces longispororuber | reverse complement strand
CGACTCGGCCCGCGAGGCCGACGAAGTCGACGAGCTCGACGAGGAACGGCGCGGCGCAGCGATCTCCGGCTCCGCCGCCGGAGGCGCCTCGCACTCCATCCGCCGCGGCAGCCGCAGCGCCGCGAGCGCGCCGAGGAACAGCAGCCCGGCGCTGACCACGAGCGTGACGTGCAGCCCGTGCACGAACGCCCCGCGGGCCGCGTCCCGCAGCGCGTGTCCCGCCGCGCCCCCGAGCTGCGCGGCGACCTGGTACGCCTCCCCCAGCGAGTGCCCCGCGGCCTCGCTCGCCTTGCCGGGCACCCCGCTCACGTGCGAGAGACCCGGCGCGTACGCCGCGTTCATCACGGAGCCGAGCAGCGCGATGCCCATGCCCGCGCCCAGCTGGTACGAGGTCTCGCCGATGGCGGCCGCGCCTCCGGCGTCGTCGGCGGGCGCCTCCGTGAGCATCGACTCGTAGGCCCCGAACAGCGTGGTCTGGAAGCCGAAGCCGAGCAGTATGAAGCCGGCGCTGAGCAGCAGCGGCTGGTCGTGCTCGCCCATCAGGCAGAGCAGCAGCACCGCGCAGGCGGTGAGCGCGAAGCCGTAGCTGACCATCCGGCGCGGGCCGAGGCGGCGCAGGTTCGCGGAGCCGAGGACGCCCGCGATCATCGCCGCGAAGGTCAGCGGCAGCATGCGCAGGCCGGTCTCCAGCGGAGTCAGTTCGAGGACCAGCTGCAGGTACTGCACGGCGATCAGTTCGAGCCCCACCAGCGCGAGCATCGCGATCACGATGCAGCCGACCGAGGTGGAGAAGGCGGCCCGCGAGAACAGCCGCATGTCGATGAGGGGGTGCTCGCGGCGCCGCTGCCGGCGCACGAACAGCGTCAGCACCGCCAGACCCGCGAGGAACGGGAGCACGGCGCCCGCGTCGAGCAGGTCGCGCTCGATGCCCAGTTCCTTGATGCCGTAGACGACGCCCAGCACGCCGAGCGCGGCGAGCAGCGCGCCGAACAGGTCCCAGGGCCCGTCCGAGCGCCCCTTGGACTCGGGCACGAGGACCCGGCACAGCGGGAGCATGACGGCCATCAGCGGGATGTTGATGAGGAAGACGGAGCCCCACCAGAAGTGCTCGACGAGGAAGCCGCCGAGGACCGGTCCGGTGGCGGCGCCGACCGCGGCGACCGCGGTCCACACGCCGATGGCGACGGCCCGCTCGTGCCGGTCGGGGAAGACGTCCCGCAGGATCGACAGCGTCGCGGGCATGATCATCGCGCCGCCGATGCCGAGCAGCGCACGGGCCGCGATGAGCACCTGGGCGGTGTCGGAGACCACGGCGAGCGCGGAGGCCGCGCCGAACAGGGCGTAGCCGAGCAGCAGGATCCGGCGCCGGCCGACCCGGTCACCGAGCGTGCCGAACAGGATCAGGAGCGAGGCGCAGACCAGCGGGTAGGCGTCGCCGATCCACAGCAGCTCGACCGAGGTGGGCCTGAGGTCCTCGGTGACCGAGGGCAGGGCGACGTAGAGGATGGTCGAGTCGAGCGCGACCAGGAGCAGGCTCGTGCACAGGACGACGAGGACGACCCAGCGATTGGTGCGGGGTCCGATGGCGGCCAGCCGATGGCGCAGGCGTCCGGCGGCCGTGTTCGTCCCGGACATGTGCTACCTCCCAGTGGTCCTCGCGTTCGGCGGATCCGGGGCTGGGGACGGCCCGCGGTCTCCGGCCGGAAGGAGCGGTCCCCCGGCCCCGCAGCGAAAGGCGAGTGAGCCGTCAGAGTACGCGAGTTCAGGCCAGTGACACGTGGCAGAGCTCTCATGGAACGGGCCGATGGATGTGGCGTGCGCCACTCGCGTCACCAGGGGGACGCGCGGAAGCCGACCGGCGGTTGCCGATAATCGGGGCCGTGACGGACGTGGATCGACAAGACAGGACCTCGCTGCGGCGAGCGGCACCGGCCCTGCTCGGATACGCGGGGGTGCGGGCGCTCGGCCTGCTCGCCCTCGTGCTGTGGAGCGCGGCCGCGGGCAAGAGCCCGCACACCCTGCTGACCGCCCGCTGGGACTCGCTCTGGTACACCCGGGTCGCCGAGCAGGGCTACGGATGGTCGGTGACGCTGCCAGGCGGCGACGTGCACTCGAACCTCGCGTTCTTCCCGCTGCTGCCGTGGCTGGAACGGTTCGTCGCGGCGGTCTCCCCGCTGTCGTACGCCGACGCGGGACTGCTCGTCTCCTGGCTCGCCTCGCTGGCCGCGGCCTGGGGGATCTTCGCGGTCGGCGACCTGCTGTACGGGCGCAGGGCCGGGATCTGTCTGGCGGTGCTGTGGGGTGCGCTGCCGGTGGGGATCGTGGCGTCGATGGCGTACAGCGAGGCGCTGTTCACGGCGCTCGCGGCGTGGGGACTCTACGCGGTGGTGCGGCAGCGCTGGGTGAGCGCGGGGCTGCTCGCCGCGCTGGCGGGCCTGACCCGGCCGGTCGGCGCCGCGGTGGTCGCCGCGGTGTGGGTGGCGGCGGCGCTGTGGATCGCCCGCGAGCGGCGGGCGCCGTGGCGGCTCGTCGCCGGGGTGCTGCTGGCCCCGCTGGGCGCGGCGGCGTACGTGCTGTGGGTCGGGCACCGGACGGGCGGCGGGCTCTTCGGCTATCTGGACGTCCAGGAGCAGTGGGGCAACGGGTTCGACGGGGGCCTGTCGTTCGCCCGCTTCGTCGCCGACAAGTTCACGTCGCTGCCGGGTGCCCTCGCCGGGATCGGGCTGATCGTCGGGGTGGCGCTGGTGCTCTGGCTGTACGTGGCCGGGGTGCGGCAGCGACAGCCGGTGCCCCTGCTCGTCTACACGGGCATCGTCGTCGTGCTTGCCCTGTGCGCTTCGGGGTACTTCGGATCGAAGCCGCGGCTGCTGCTGCCCGCGTTCCCGCTGCTGCTGCCGATCGCGGTGGCGCTGGCCCGGTGGCGTACCAGCAGGTCGGCATGGGTGCTCGGGGGGCTGGCGGCGATCTCCGCGGTGTACGGAGCGTTCTGGCTGAACGGCTCAGGGCCACCGTGACCGATCTTGAGCGGCCGTGATCGGTCCTGTCGGGCTCGATGAGCGGACGGAGAATTCCGTGCCAGCACGCGGTGAACACATTCATAAGCGCACTGGGACGAGCAGTCGGAATCGGTCGTCGAATTCGCGGAGACTTCCGTTCCGGGTTACCGGAATCTCGGGAATACATGGCGTCCTGAGATCAATCCCACATCACATCGTCATCACAAAGCCACTGTTTCGTCCTGGTCCGCCGCGCGCCCGCTGTAGCGTCGATTGGGTGCGTACCGAACGAAACCTGACCCGGCGGGTCGAGCGGGTCTTCGCCCGGCTCGACCGCGAGCCCGAACGGCCGGCCAACCTGGACATGCCCAGGATGAGCCGGCACCGCGTCGTGCTCTTCGGGCTGACCCTGTCCTTCTACCTCGCCATCGTCGTGGCGGTCCTGGCCACGACGTGGCTGGTGGCCTTCGACTGGCAGGTCATGTTCTTCCGGCCCTACCAGCAGTGGCCCGAGATCCACGCGTTCCTCGACTACTGGGTGGTGCTCGGCCAGCGCGGCCCCACCGCCGTCATGGTGATGGCGTGGCTGGGCTGGCGCTCGTGGCGGCAGCACACGCTGCGGCCGCTGCTGATGTTCGGCACCGCGCTGCTGCTCCTGAACCTGACGGTGGGCGCCGCCAAGCTCGGCATGGGCCGGCTCGGCCCGCACTACGCCACCGTGATCGGTTCGAACGAGATGTGGCAGGGCGGCGACATATTCCCCTCGGGCCACACGGCGAACGCGGTGGTGACCTGGGGCATCCTCGCCTACCTGGCCTCCACGCCGCGGGCCCGCCGCTGGCTGTCCGCGGTCTCCGCGGTGATCTCCCTCAGCGTCGGCCTGACCACCGTCTACCTCGGTACGCACTGGCTGAGCGACGTGCTCCTCGGCTGGGCCGCGGGTCTGCTGATCCTGCTGGCGCTGCCCTGGTTCGAGCCGCTGGTCGCCCGCGTCGAGGCCGTGATCCTGGCGCTCCGCGACCGGCTGCGCACCGGCCGTGCCGGAGTGGCCGTGCCGGCCTCCCCGATGCCGGCGCCCGCGATGTCCGCGCAGCACACCCCGGTCCAAGCCGGCGCCCCGCGCTCCGGGAACCGCCCCGCGGCCCTCCTGCCGACCGGCCCGCACACCCCGCGGGGCGAGCGCACCCCGGTCACCCCGGCGGGCAGCAGACGCCCCGCCGGAGCCCGCGGCACGACGGCACGGACGACCACGGCGGACGCCCAGCGGGCCTAGCCCCGCTCCATGACAGCGGGCACGGTACGCACAACCAGCCCGCACGGCGAAGGCCCCCGGAACCTCACAGGTTCCGGGGGCCTTCGCCTTTCGCTCAGCCCTTCCAGCAGCGCGTGACCGTTCCGTCGGTGACCTCGAAGTTCAGCCGGCCGGAGCGGTACTCCATGGTGATGACGGCCCCCGGCGGCAGCTGCCTGACGGAGGACCAGCCTCGACCGCGGGCCTGCCGCTCGGCGCTCTCGGCGTCGAGTCCCAGATAGGTGTCGGGGCTGTCCTGAGGGTCTGCGGGCGGGGTCGGAATGGGTGCCATGCGGCCACCGTAAGCCGTGTGTGCGGGTGGCGCCAGGCCCCTCCGCACGACCCCCTGATGGGCTCGTACGGTCACGCTTTCGTCACAAGATCACGACGGTTGTTTCTGTCGAACTCGCTCACACGATCGGGGGGTTCCTTACTTCTCCGGAACTTCTCCACGGGCTCCTTCGCGGGCCAGTACGGCGAATTCCGGAAGGTCCGGGCAATGCCGATCCGAGGGGCCGGGAGCATTTCCGGTCGGGCGGTGCGCAATTCCTGCCGAGGATCGAATCCGGCCGAATCACCGGTGAGTTGGGAGAGTCCGGGAATTGCCTGTCCATGCCAGAAAGAGGGGTACGCCCTCTGTCGCCGCGGGTCCGCGCGCGAGCATCATGGCCTGAGTTCGAAGCAGGCCCGGGCGCGTGAGCAGCGAGGGGGCAAGCGATGGGAACGACCGGGGTGCAGGCCGGTCCTGGTACCGCTCGGCCGGTACGGGCGGGGCAGCCGGGCAAGGTCATCGTGGACTGGCTGACCACCACGGACCACAAGAAGATCGGCCACCTCTACCTCATCACGGCGTTCGGCTTCTTCCTGGTCGGCGGGGTCATGGCGCTGCTGATGCGGGCCGAACTCGCCCGTCCCGGGCTGCAGATCCTCTCCAGCGAGGAGTACAACCAGCTGTTCACCATGCACGGCACGATCATGCTGCTGCTCTTCGCGACCCCGACGTTCGCCGGCTTCGCCAACGAGATCATGCCGCTGCAGATCGGCTCGCCCGACGTGGCGTTCCCACGGCTGAACATGCTCTCGTACTGGCTTTTCCTCTTCGGCGGCCTGATCGTGCTCGGCTCGCTGGTGGTGCCGGGCGGGGCGGCCGACTTCGGCTGGTTCGCGTACGCGCCGCTGAACAGCCTGACCCGGTCCCCCGGCATCGGCGCCGACATGTGGATCATGGGTCTCGCGCTCTCCGGATTCGGCACGATCCTCGGCTCGGTGAACTTCCTGACCACGATCATCGGGATGCGGGCGCCCGGCATGACGATGTTCCGGATGCCGATCTTCACGTGGAACACGCTGTTCACGTCGATCCTGGTGCTGCTCGCGTTCCCGGTGCTCGCGGCCGCGCTGCTCTGTCTGGAGGCGGACCGGCGGTTCGGGTCCGTGGTCTTCGAGGCCCAGTACGGCGGTGCGCTGCTGTGGCAGCACCTCTTCTGGTTCTTCGGCCATCCCGAGGTCTACATCATCGCGCTGCCGTTCTTCGGCATCATCAGCGAGATCATCCCGGTCTTCAGCCGCAAGCCGATCTGGGGCTACACGATGCTGGTCGGCGCGACGATGGCGATCACCGGCCTGTCGGTGGTCGTGTGGGCGCACCACATGTTCGCGACGGGCGGGGTCCTGCTCCCCTTCTTCTCCTTCATGTCCTTCCTGATCGCCGTGCCGACCGGGGTGAAGTTCTTCAACTGGACCGGCACGATGCTCAAGGGCTCGCTCTCCTTCGAGACGCCGATGCTGTGGTCGGTCGGCTTCCTCGTCACGTTCCTGTTCGGCGGTCTGACCGGCGTCATCCTCGCGTCGCCGCCGATGGACTTCCACGTCACGGACTCGTACTTCGTCGTGGCGCACTTCCACTACGTCGTCTTCGGCACGGTCGCCTTCGCGACGTTCGGCGGCTTCTACTTCTGGTGGCCGAAGCTGACGGGGAAGCTGCTCGACGAGCGCATCGGGAAGATCCACTTCTGGACGCTGTTCATCGGCTTCCACACCACGTTCCTGGTGCAGCACTGGCTGGGCGCGGAGGGCATGCCGCGCCGGTACGCGGACTATCTGGCGGCGGACGGCTTCACGGCGCTGAACAGCCTGTCGACCATCGGCGCGTTCCTCGTCGGCATCTCGACCCTGCCGTTCCTGTACAACATCTGGCGGACGGCGAAGTACGGCGAGAAGGTCGAGGTCGACGACCCGTGGGGCTACGGCCGTTCGCTGGAGTGGGCGACGTCGTGCCCGCCGCCCCGGCACAACTTCACGACGCTGCCGAAGATCCGCTCGGAGTCCCCGGCGTTCGATCTGCACCATCCGGAGTTCGCGGCGTTCGAGGACCGTCCTGGGCGGACTCCGGCCGTAGGAGTGCGCGGCTCAGCCGATCCCGAACGGCCCTGACGGAGCCGAGGAGTTCGACGGGCTCCACCACCTCGAACTCGTACCCCATCATCGCCACGTGCACGACCATCACGTCGAGACTGACGGCCCCGGTGCGCAGCAGACATGTGTCCTCGCCCTCGGCCGTCAGGACCCCGGCGCTCGGCGAGACCGTCTGCCGCGCCTCGGCCAGCGGGACGAACAGCCGGATCACCGCCTCGGCGGCGTACGCGCGCGTGGAGACGCCCCGCGACACATAGGCGGCGAGGTCCTCGGCGGGCGGTGTACGGGGCTGGAAGCGCGGCCCGTGCGGCGGTTTCGGCGTGATCCGGTCGGCCCGGAAGGTACGCCAGTCGTCGCGCTCCACGTCCCACGCCACCAGGTACCAGCGCCGCTCGCTGCACACGAGCCGCAGCGGTTCCACGGTCCGCCGGCTCGGCTCGCCCCCGTGGTCGCGGTACTCGAACCGCACCCGCTCCAGGTCCCGGCAGGCGGCGGCGAGTTCGCTGAGCACCCCGGGATCGACGGCCGTCAGACCGGCGCCGCGCAGCATGGGCACGGTGTAGGCGTTGAGCGCGCCGACCCGGCGCCGCAGCCGGTGCGGCAGCACCTGTTCCAGTTTGGCCAGGGCCCGCACCGACGTCTCACCGATCCCGGCGACGCCCTGCCCCGCCGCGGTCCGCAGCCCGACCGCCACGGCGACGGCCTCGTCGTCGTCGAGCAGCAGCGGCGGCAGCTCGGCCCCCGCGCCCAACTGGTATCCGCCGCCGGTCCCCGGGCTGGCGTTGACGGGGTACCCGAGCTCCCTGAGCCGCTCCACGTCCCGTCGCACGGTCCGCGCGCTGACCCCGAGACGGTCGGACAGCTCGGGGCCCGACCATTCGCGGTGGGCCTGAAGCAGGGAGAGCAGCCGCAACAGGCGGGCAGAGGTCTCGAGCATGGTCCGAGTGTGCCAAAGGGGCGGCCGACGCGATGGAGCCGGGCGCCGACGCGGCAGAAGCCCTTACGGCGATGCGGGAGCCATGACGACCGAGAGGTCGTTGTCGACGGTGTAGTACGGCTCGGCCAGCAGGTCCCGGCCGCCGACGGCGACCCGCTCCGTCGGATAGGCGAAGATCGCCTTCTTGTCGGCGATGTCGTCGAGCAGCCGGGCGACCCGCACCTGCGGCCCGTCCTCCCCCTCGGGACGCAGCCAGACGTCCCAGCGCCCCTCGGACAGCTCGTCGTAGCCGATCCGCAGCGCGAACTCGGCGCCGTCCGCGGTCAGTTCGCCGCGCAGGACCGGCCCCGTCGCGGCGCGGGAACGTATCTCCGCACAGGCCTTCGCGGAGAACTCCGTCCCGTAGACCCGCCCGCGCACGGTCAACTCCCCGCCGGCGATGAGCAGTTCACCGGCCTCCGCGTGCGGCGCCCGGAACCAGCTGCGCACGGTCAGATTGCCGTGCTTCGTGACGTACGGGATCCGTACGGCGACGTAGCCGCGCGACCCGGTGGGTGCCCGGTCGACCAGCGAGCGCAGATCGTTGACTCCCGGCATCAGCCGGACCGGGTCGTCCCCCGCGGCCTGCGCGTACACGTCCCAGCGTCCCTCGGGAAGGCCGACGCTTATCGGCAGTGAGGCCCGCAGCCGTCCGTCGCCCGACGGGGTGAGCGGCAGCCGCACCTCCTCGCCGCTGCTCCGGTTCATCAGCACCAGGTGGGCCGGGTCCGGCGCCCCCTGGTCGGAGACGTCGAAGGTGAGGCCGCCGGCGGAGTCGGCGATGCAGTCTGCGCGGGGTGCCATGAGGACGGTCCTGTCGTCAGACCCGGACGGAAGGGCGGGCGTGGCCAGCGGCGTCATGCGGTGCGCCCCTTTCTCGGGGACTTGAACACGGTCCTTCCGGCGTCCCGGACGGCGAAGGCGCCGCCGAGCAGGGAGCCGCGTGCCCGGTGGAGCAGGCCGCCGGAGCCGCCGCGGGCGGTCAGCGAGCCGAAGAGCGTCTCGTAGCGCTCGGCGATCCGCGCCGGATCGAAGCGCTCGGAGTCGACGAGGGCACGCGCCGCCATCTGCTCGCGCAGCGGGTCGTTGTTGATGAGTTCGAGGAGGCCGCCGGAGATCGCCTCGACGTTGCCGACCTCGACGAGGCGGCCGTCGACACCGTTGTCGATGATCTCGCCGGGGCCGTGCGGGCAGTCGGTGGAGACGACGGGCAGACCGCACCGCATCGCCTCGACGATCGTCATGCCGAACGACTCGAAGGTCGAGGTCACCGCGGCGACGGAACCTTTCGCCCACTCGGGTTCGATGGGGTTGGCGGGTCCCATGAGGAACACGTGGTTGTACAGGCCGAGTTGGTCGATCAGACGGCGCAGCTTGTCCTTCTGCTTGCCGCCCCCGTAGATGCGCAGCCGCCAGTCGGGCCGCTCGGCGCGGACCTTGTCGAAGGCCTTGATCAGCAGGTCGTACCGCTTGACCGGGGCGAGCCGGCCGGCGGCGACGACCCACTTCGCGGAGCCGTCGGCGGGCGAGATGCCGGGCGCGGGCACCGGGTTGGGCATGGCCTCGATCCGGACGCCGGGCAGCCGCATCCGGTCGCGGTAGGCGTGGGCGTCGGCCTCGGTGGTCGTGGTCAGCGCGTCGAGCCGGGGGTACACGCTGCGCAGCTCCCGGCGCAGACCGGTCGCGTGGGTGTCGAGCGTGAGGTGCTCCTGGCCGACCCGGAGCGGGCCACGCCGGGTCTCCCGGGCCAGGTGCACGTTGAGCCCGGGGCGGGTGCCGACGACGACGTCCGCGTCGACGGAGGCCAGGTGCTCGGCGATCCGCCGGTCAGTGAGCGCGCTGTACTGCTCGTAGCGCCCCTCGTGCCGCGGGAAGACCGAGGCGGGCCGCCCGAACTCCGGGTCGTCGCCGTCGTACCCGGGCGAGTCCTTGCGGATGTCGACGAGGTGGCGCACCCGCACCCGGGAGCTGGGCGTGAAGACCGGCTCGTCACGGTGGCGGAAGACCGAGACGACCTCCACGTCGTGCTGCTCGGCCAGGGTGTTGGCGAGGTTGTACGTGGTGCGGATCGTCCCTCCGATCCCGTACGCATTGTGAATCAGGAAAGAAATCTGCATGCGTCCCCGTATTCCACCATTCCTCGCGGACAGTCCCGACTGATCCGCCTACCGCATGGTTAGACAGAGATGCCCCGGCGAGGGTTGTTCTTCATCATCATCTTGTTCCAGAACAGTTGCCGGATTGGTAGAAGAAAGAGGGAACCGTTTGGCCATTTTGTCCATCAGGGATACGTCATGGCTGGTAGGAGAGTTGAGGAACGTCAAAGCACGTCCTGTCCATGTCACCGCTCCGGGTGACCCACCCCTTGCCGTCCGTCCATTTCGCGACCGACAGGCACGTCCTGCGGTGCGTGGGCGGCGCGGCGAGGCGCCGGAACGTGACCGGAACCAGCAGTCCGTCCGCCGTGTACGGGGTGCCGCGGTTCATGAAGCGGTCGACGCACGCCCGTGTGACGTCCGTGGCGCAGGAGCGGGCGGCGTCCGTGAACCACAGCGCGGCCGCCCACCCCTCCAGCTGCCACTGCGCGTGCGTGCCGAGTCCCGCGGTCGCGTCGCGGAAGGCGCGGACGGCCGGGTGCCCGGTGTCCTCGTAGTTGCGACTGGCGCCGGTGGCCCACAGGGCGGCCCGGCAGTGCGGCGCGTCCTTGTAGTCGGCGGCGACCGTGGACGTCCAGTTCTGCACGTTCGTGACCTTGGCGGTGACGCGGGCGCCGACCTGGTCCATGGCCTTGCACAGCTGGGCGTTGCCGTGCGCGTCGATCGCGTCCAGGACGAGGTCGACGCCCCGGTCCTTCACGTCGGCGGCGACGGCACGGAAGTTGGGCAGCGCGAAGTCGACCTGCTCGCTGATCACCCGGTAGCCCTCGGCCTTCAGGCCGCGGGTCACCAGCCGGGCGTATGCGGCCGACGCGGCCTGGTTGTAGGAGACGACGGCGGCCGTGCGGGCGCCCTGCTCCCGCTTGAAGTAGCGGTAGACCTCGGTGCCGCCGTACAGCTTGCCGTCCCAGCCCGGGGTGCCGCGGCGCGGTGCGAGGCTGCCGTAGATCCCGTAGAGGTGCGGATAGGTGTCGTACGCGGCGCCGATCGGCTGGCCCCCGATGTCGGGCACGCCCGCGCGGGAGACCCGGGCGGCGCCCGCGTAGTCCAGGGACGTGGTGGCCACCAGGGCGACGACCCGCTGTTCGTCGACGAGCTTGTGCACGCACTCGTTGTTGCCGACGCCGCTGCCGCCGTCGTCACAGGTGTGCACCTCGACCCGGCGCCCCTGGATGCCGCCCTTCTCGTTCAGGTTCCGGAAGTACGCCTGTGCGCCGTCCCGGGTGTCCGTGAAGGTGGCGCCGCCGACCGGGCTGGTCGCGCTGGTGATGATCCCGACGCGGACCGGTTCCCGGGCGGCCGCCGGCGAGCGCGACGCCCCACGGCCGTCGAAGGCGCTCTCCGGCAGCCGCGAGCCGCAGGCCGTGACGGCCAGCAGCGCGAGCCCCGCGGCCAGTGCCTCAGCAGCCCGGGCCCGGCGACGCATTGCCGCTCAACTGCACCAGCGCGCACAGGGTCTTGACGGACACCTTCCAGACGCCGTCCTGCTCCACCGAGGTGCCCTTGGCACCCGGCAGCACCGTGGCGCCCTTGAGAGCCAGCGAGTACGTCACGTCCGCGCCGGTCGGCGAGGTGAACGTGACGGTGTCGACCTCCGCCTGTACCTGGCCGCCGCGCTTGTCCCCGCTGAAGCTCTTCAGGACGGGCCGCATCTCGGCGCCGTTCTCCAGGACGGCCTCCTTCTCCTTCGCGGGGACGGCCGGGTCGAAGAACTTCTTCCAGTTCGCCTTGATCTCCTTCTCGGCCACCGCCCGGTCCGGCGGCGCGGTCGGGCTCGGCTGCTCGGCGGAGGGTTCCCGCGAGGTGGGGGTGGGCGGGGCGCTCTCGTCGCCACCGCTGTCGTCGCCGCACGCCGCCGTGGCGGGTCCGATCACCAGGGCCGCGGCGAGCGCGAACGCAGCGCCCCGTCCGCGGCCCGTCCTGATCCTGCTCCCGAGAACCATCTGGTCACCACCGGGTGTCGGTCCGGGCTGCCTGGCGCCCGGAGCTTTCAGGGTCGGCTTCCAGAAGGCATAGTGCAATCGATCGGCGCACAAGACCAGACGCCGCCGGCAACAGGCAGACACACGACGCGACGACGTGGGGAGCCACCGATGCGCACTGCCCGGCTTCGAACCGTGCATCCCGTCCTGTGGGCGGGCCTCGCCGCTCTCGCCGCCGGCGCGGTGCTGTGCGTGGTCGGCTGGTACGGGATGTCGGGCGAGCGCTTCGCCGAGCGCCAACTCCCCTACCTGGCCTCCTGCACGGTGCCGGGCTCGGCACTGATCATCACGGGTGCGGTCCTCCTCACGTACGGCAGGAGCACGCTCGCGACGTCCCGCGTGGAGCAGCTGTACGAGCTGCTCGTGGCGATGGACCCGCCGCCCGACGGCGCCCTTCCGCTCGCCGCGCTCCCCCCGCTCGCCCCCGGCGGAACGCTGCTGATGGTGCCGGGCGGCACGCTGTGGCACCGCTCCGACTGCCCGCTCGTCGAGGGCAAGCCGGAGGCCGTGCCCGCCGACGCGCGCGCCGTCGCCGACGGCGACCTCGGCCCCTGCCCCATCTGCGAGCCGCCCACCGGGAGTTGAGGCGTGTCCTCACTCACGTACGACCTCACACTGGCCGGCCTCTCCGTGGGCGCGGCGGCCGCGCTCACCGGGACCGGCCTGATCGTCACCTACCGCGCGACGGGCGTGCTGAACTTCGCGCACGGAGCCATCGCGATGTTCTGCGCCTGTCTGCTGCGGCAGTCGGTGGCGGTCTGGGAGTGGCCGCTGTGGGCGGGCGCGACGCTGGTCCTCCTCATCGTGGCCCCGGCGCTCGGACTCGCCCTGGAACGCGGGGTGTTCAGACCCCTGGCCAGATCCGGCGGCGATCCCGCGATGACCCTGGTGGCGTCCGTCGGCGTCTTCGTCCTCCTGGTCGGGGCGGCGGCCCTGCTGTGGGGCACGGGCGCCCGGGACGACGCGCCGACGCTGATCGCGGCCGACCCGTGGGGGCAGCTCGCGGTGGCCTGCGCGGTCGCGGCGGCGGTGGCGGCGGTGACCCGCTGGACCCGGTTCGGCGCCGAGCTGCGGGCGGTCGTCGACAACCGCCGGCTCGCCGTGCTCGGCGGGATCGACGCGGACCGGGTCGCCGCGGCGGGCTGGGCGTTCGGCGCGTTCACGGCGGGCCTGACGGGGGTGCTCCTCGCCCCGTACGTGCGCCTCGACCCGTACGGTCTCCCGCTGCTGGTGATGGAGGTCGTGGCGGTCGCGGTGGCCGCGCGCATGCGGTACCTGTCGGTGGCGGTCGTGGTGGCGCTCGGGATCGGGGTGGCGCAGGCCCAGTTGACGCGACTGCATCCCGGCGGCCCCGGCGAGCCGCTGCTGCAGGCGGTCGGGGCGAATCTGTTCGTGGTGGCGCTGCTGATCGCGACGCTGGTCCTGCCGGGCGTCGACGCGCAGGGCGCGCTGCCGTGGGCGGCGACGCGGCGGGTGTTTCCGGCGCCGCCGGGCGCCTGGCCGGTGGCGGCCGTCCTGTTCCTGCTCCCGCTGGGCTTCGCCGGGTCGGATCTGCACACGTCGGTCCAGGTGCCGGCGCTCGCCCTGATCCTCCTCTCGCTGGTCGTGGTGACCGGCCGGGCCGGTCAACTGACGCTCGGGCAGGGTGCGTTCGCCGGGCTCGGTGCGCTCTTCACCGCCCTGCTCGAACTGGGCCGCTTCCCCGGACTGCCCCGGCTCCCCGCCCTTGCCGCCCTGCTGGTCTCGGTCGTCCTGGTCGCGCCGCTCGGTCTGATCACGGCGGTCCCGGCCATCGGACGGCAGGGCCTCGCCCTGGCGCTCGCCACGTTCGCGGTCGGGGTGGGGGTGAGCCGGTTCGTGTTCGCGCAGCCGTACGCGGCGTCGGGACTCGCACCGGCGCGGCCCGCCGGGTTCGCCGGGGACCGCGCGTACTACGTGCTCGAACTCGCGCTGCTGGCAGTCGCGCTGGGCGTCGTGTGGGCGCTGCGCCGGG
>NZ_JAMOLN010000025.1 GCF_024448165.1 Streptomyces longispororuber | reverse complement strand
AAGGTGTCAGGGCGAGTGGACATGGCCCGACGATGGCAGCGGTCGCGACCGTGCCCCGCCCGGGCCGAAGCGGTCATCCGGACGTCATCCGGACGTCAGCCGAAGTGCGGCGCCGGCACGCGTCCGCCCCGCCGGCGCCGCACTTCGGCTGACGTCCGGATGACGTCCGGATGACCGCTTCGGCCCGGGCGGCCGAGCCGGGCCGCTCGGGATCCCCGCAGTCCGGCCGGTTCAACGGACCGCCGGCAGAGGTGCATTGACGGATCACCGTCCGGAGAGAAAGGATCAGCGGGCACGGAGTTGACAACGTTGTCGCACGAGAGGTTCACGATGAGAGCGCTGAAACGCGTCTTCACCGCCTTGTTGACCGTCACCACCCTGGCTGCGGCCACCACCGGTGTCGCGAACGCCGCACCGAAGGGACCCCGGTTCGCCGCCGACCCGACCACGCTGGTCGACACCTCGGTCGGCAACAACGGTGACGGCACCACCTTCCCGGGCGCGGCGGCTCCGTTCGGCATGGTCCAGTTGAGCCCCGACACCCAGCTCAACAAGTACGCCTCGTACGACTACGCGCAGGACACCATCCTCGGCTTCAGCCACACGCACCTGTCGGGCGTCGGCTGCCAGACGATGGGCAACATCCGGTTCATGCCGACGACCGGCCCGGTCACCTCGTCCGATCCGGCGCAGTACCGCGCCAAGTTCAGCCACGACAACGAGACCCGCTCGCCCGGCTATTACGGCGTGAAGCTCGACAACGGCATCCAGGCCGAGCTCTCCGCGACCCAGCGGACCGGCCAGCACCGCTACACCTACCCCGCCGGTTCGGGCTCCGAGAACGTGCTCATAGAGGCCGGCGAGAGCAACGGCAGCACGTACGCGGGCGACATCAAGGTCGTCGGCGACGACACCGTGGAGGGCTGGGTCCAGGGCGGCAACTTCTGCGGCGAGACGGGCAAGGAGCGCTACCGGGTCTTCTTCAGCGCCAAGTTCGACCGGACGTTCTCGTCCTTCGGCACCTGGAGCGACGGCACCCTGACCGCCGGTCGGCGCGAGGCGTCGCGCGGCACGAAGCGGGCCGGTGCCTGGCTGACGTTCGACCAGGACGGCGGCCGGCAGGTCGGTTCGTCGGTGGGCCTGTCGTACACCTCGGTCGACGGTGCGCGGCTGAACCGCAAGGCCGAGCAGCCGAAGTCGTTCGGCGCCGCCCGCAGCGGCGCACACGACTCCTGGCAGGACGAGCTCAACCGGATGCGGGTGGCCGGCGGCAGCCGCGCCGACCAGCGCACCTACTACACCGCGCTCTACCACTCGCTGCTGCACCCCTCGATCGGGTCCGACGTCGACCGCCGCTACCGGGGCTTCGACGACAAGGTGCACCGCGCGGACTCGACGTACTACCAGATGTTCTCCTTGTGGGACACATACCGCTCGCAGAACCAGCTGGTGGCCCTGCTGCACCCGGACAAGGCCGCCGACATGGCCAAGTCGGTGCTGCGGATCTACCAGGACGGCGGCTGGCTGCCGCGCTGGGGGCTCGGCGGCGGTGAGACGAACGTGATGAGCGGCGACCCCGTCACGCCGTGGGTCGTCGACCTCTACAACCGCGGTCTGCTCGACGACCGCACCGCGCGCGGCCTGTTCGACGCGCTCTGGAAGAACTCCAACGAGGTTCCCACGGACCAGTCGGTCTTCCGCGGCCGCGACGGCAACCCGACGTACGTGAAGAACGGCTGGGTCGGCTATCAGAACCTGCCGGGCTACACGTTCGGCGACAGCCGCCAGGCGGGCTCGGCGACCCTCGAGTACGCCCTCGCCGACTGCGCGCTGTCCACGATGGCCGACGGCCTCGGCCACCGGGACGAGGCGGCGGTGCTGGCCTCGCGGTGCGGCAACTTCGCCAAGCTGTGGGACTCCGGCGTCACCTCGCAGGGCTTCACCGGCTTCCCCGTCACGAGGAACGCCGAC
Source organism: Streptomyces longispororuber (assembly GCF_024448165.1). Classification (GTDB taxonomy): domain Bacteria; phylum Actinomycetota; class Actinomycetes; order Streptomycetales; family Streptomycetaceae; genus Streptomyces; species Streptomyces longispororuber_A. The sequence continues at coordinate 67,358 of NZ_JAMOLN010000025.1, read as the reverse complement.
GGCAGCGTCGCGGGCGACCCCGACCCCACCCAGTCCGGCGCGTTCCACGAGGGCACGGCCTGGCAGTACCAGTGGCTCGCCCAGCAGGACCCGAAGGCGCTCTTCGACCTGATGGGCGGTCAGAAGGGTGCCGAGCAGCGGCTCGACACGTTCTTCGATCTGCCGACCGTGCTCACCGACCCGGCCAGGGCAGCGTCCGAGTCGTGGGTGACCGGCGCCTACGACTACCACAACAACTTCGCGTTCAACCCGAACAACGAGCCCGACTTCCACGCCCCGTGGATGTACACGTGGACCGGCGCGCCGTGGAAGACCTCCGCGGTGCTGCGCGCCATGCGCACGCTGTTCACCGACGACGCGTACGGCATGCCCGGCAACGACGACCTCGGCGCCACCTCGTCGCTGCTCGTCTTCGCCATGGCGGGCGTCTTCGAGGCGCAGCCCGGGTCCGCGAACTACATCGTCACGGCGCCCATGTTCGAGAAGGTCGAGATCCGGCCCGAGCACGGCCGCACGGTCACCGTCGAGGCCCCGGGCGCCGACGCGTCGAAGCCGCAGTACGTGTCGTCCGTGCACACCCGCGCGGGCACGCTGCACCGGAGCTGGCTGTCCCACGGAGACCTGCTGCGCGCCGGCACGATCAAGGTCGCACTGTCCGGAACGCCGACGGACTGGGGCGTGAACGCGGCCCCGCCCGCGCTGGCCCAGCGCTGAGTTCGCCGGTGCGGCCCCTCCCGTGCGGGAGGGGCCGCACCCTTGTGTCAGGCGTCAGGCGTCAGGTTCCGGAGACGACCGGGGAGTCGGTCCTGTCGGCCACCGAGCCGTGGGTCGCCGTCTTCGGGACGGGCCGGTCGTGGCGCAGGGCCGTCCACACGCGGTGCGACGCCTTGTCGAGGGGCAGGACGCGGCCCGCGTCCTGCGCGTCGTAGGTGACCGGCATCGTGACCATGGTGGTGCGGCCGGGGCTGATGCCCTTCAGGTCCTTGGCGAGTCCGAGCAGCTTGTCCGCGGACGCCAGCTCGGAGTCGGCGCTGATGCTCTTGGTCGCCGTGTCGGCCAGCGCGTAGGACTTGGCCGGGCTGCCGAGCGGGTCGACGGTGTCGGCGCGGTGGATGAGGGCCTTCACGAACGCCTGCTGGAGCTGGATGCGGCCCAGGTCGCTGCCGTCGCCGACACCGTGCCGGGTCCGTACGAGCGCCAGGGCGTCCTCGCCCTTGAGGCGGTGCTTCCCGGCGTCCAGGGAGAGACCGCTGTTGGGGTCCCGGATGGCGCTGCGGGTGCTGATGTCGACGCCGCCGAGCTCGTCGATGAGCTTCTGGAATCCCTTGAAGTCCACTTCGAGGTAGTGGTCCATGCGCAGGCCGGACATCTCCTCGACCGTCTTCACGGTGCAGGCGGGACCGCCCAGTGAGTAGGACGAGTTGAACATGGCCTGGTGCGCGGCCGGTACGGTGCCGCCGCCGTGCTGCGTCGTGCAGCTGGGGCGCTCGACCAGCGTGTCGCGCGGGATGCTGACGACCGACGCCTTCTTGTGGGTCTTGTCGACGTGCAGGACCATCGCCGTGTCGGCGCGGGCGCCGAGGACGCCGCTGCCGTAGTGGCCGTGGGTGCCCGCCCGGGAGTCGGAGCCGAGCAGCAGGATGTTCATGGCGCCGCCGCGCTGGGCGCTGGGCCGGTCGTCGCCGAGGGCGGCGTTGACGTCCGTGCCCTTGATGTTGCCGTTGAGGTGCTGCCAGGCGTAGGCCACGCCTCCGCCGCCGACCAGGGCCACGCCCAGGGTGCCCCAGGCGATCCAGCGCAGGGCGCTCTTGCGCCTCCTGTGCCGGGAGCGGCGCAGCCGCGCGGGCCCGTAGCCGGGTGTCGCGGGCTGTTCGGCCGGGTGCGGGTCGTGCTCGTTCCCGCTCTCGTACGGCATGTCCTGCCCTTCTTCGGTGACCGGTGACCGGTGGCTCAGTACGCGGAGTCGACGTTGTCGATCGAGCCGTAGCGGTCGGCGGCGTAGTTGGCGGCCGCGGTGATGTTGGCGACCGGGTCGGTCAGCTCGTTCGCGGTTCCGGAGACGTGGTACGCGTCGAAGGTGGGCTGGATCACCTGGAGCAGGCCCTTGGACGGGGTGCCGTTCTGCGCGTTCACGTCCCAGCCGTTCTGGGCGTTCGGGTTGCCGGACGACTCGCGCATGATGTTGCGGTAGAGGCCGTCGTACGTGCCGGGGATGCCCTTGGCCTTCATGATGTCGAGCGACTCGCGGATCCAGCCGTCGAGGTTGTCGGCGTAGGTCTTGGCGGGCGCGGCGGCGGCCTGGGACGCCCGGGCGCTCGTGGCGGCGGGCTCGGCGGCCTGCGCGGAGGTGGGGACCAGGGTCAGCGCCATGGCGGCGGCGCCCGCCGCGGCGACGCCGGCGGCGGAGATCCTGCTGAACCGGGTGGTGCGGCCGGCGCGCGGCAGCGTCTGGGTGATGGCCATGCTGGCTCACTCTCCAAAGGGGTGCGGGATGCGGGGCGAGCCGGGGCCGGTCGCTGGGGACTCAGCCAGGGTTAGCCGGGCCGGGGGCCGGGACGCAAAGATGTGACGTACTACCCGGGTACGCAGAAGCGCCGGTCGGGGCGCTGCGGTGGCGGCCTCTCCGCGGTCGCACCGGGACGGCGGGTCTACTACCGCCGTTCGCATGTGCCGTGGCTCATATGGGTGGGCTCACAGGTCGGGGGGTCTCGGGGCGCCTCCGGCGGTCGTCCGATGAGGGTGCGCAGAACCGGGACGGCAGCGCCGGCACTGGACAGGCCCGCGATGACGGCGGCAGCGACCGGGGCACCGGTGTGGACGGTCAGACAGCCGATGACCAGCCCCATGACAGCAGCGGTCAGCAGGACGACGGCGGTGTGCAGCGGCAGGAAGGTGTCAGGTCGAGTGGACATGGCCCGACGATGGCAGCGGTCGCGACCGTGCCCCGCCCGGGCCGAACGGATCCCGCGATGTCCGATCGCCCGCACAACTCCGCCGTACGCGGCGGGTGTTCGGCCGAACACCGCCGCACGGCCGACTCCTGAGCGAGGTGTACGGGGCTGTTCCGTGAAGTTCGGTGCTGTTCGGCCCCGAGGGCCCCTACGCTGCCGGAGACTTGGCGCCTCTCGGGGGACGGAGCACATGGCAGAGCGCGATGACGCCATCGACCGTGCGGACAGCTACGAAGCGGCGTTGCAGGACCAGGCCGACCACCTGGGCCGGCTCCGGGTGGAGCGGGGCAATCCGTCGCTGCGGGCGATCGAGGCACGCGCGCGCAAGCTGTTCGCCCAGGAGCGGGCGTCGCTGCCCATCGCCACGCAGAGTGCCGCGCTCGGTGCGAAGTACGTGGGCGTGGACAAGGTGATGCTGCTCGTCCGCACGCTGATGTCCTGGGACGAGTACGGGCAGGAGTGTCCGCCGCCTGACCGCCGGTCCCCTGTCCTCGAACCCTGGCGTGCGCGGTGGATCGCCGTGACGTCGCTCCGTCCGACGCGACGGCAGAAGCCATCGGCGCCACGGCGGGGGGCGGCGCGCGACCCGTCGGAGACGTCGCGCGCGCGGGGGCCGGGGTTCGCGTCCTCGCCGTACACCGACCTCGCCTACGCGCCGCTGCGGCACTCGGGCCCTGTCGTGTCGGCGGCGTTCTCGCCGGACGGACGGCTGCTCGCCGCAGCGGGCGCGGACCACACGGTGCGACTGTGGGACTCCGCGACCGGCGCACCGGTCGGCCAACCCCTCACCGGCCACACCGACGGGGTGGCGTCGGTGTGCTTCTCCCCGGACGGCCGGCTGCTGGCCACCGCGGGCGCCGACCACACAGTTCGGCTGTGGGACTCCGCGACCGGCGCACCGGTCGGCCAACCCCTCACCGGCCACACCGACGAGGTCTGGTCGGTGGCGTTCTCGCCCGACGGGCGGCTGCTGGGCAGCGCGAGCGCCGACGAGACCGTACGGCTGTGGCGCACGGCCACGCGCACACCGGCCGGCGACGCCCTCACGGGGCACGGCGATCCCGTCTGGTCGGTGGCGTTCTCCCCGGACGGCAGCCTGCTCGCCACGGCGGGCCGCGACAAGACCGTGCGCCTGTGGGACGTGGCCACCGGCGCTCTCCTGGGCAGGCCCCTCGTCGGTCACACCGACGACGTCGAGTCGGTGGCGTTCTCCCCGGACGGGCGTGCGCTCGCCTCGGCAGGCTCCGACGGCACGGCACGGCTGTGGAATCCGGTCACCGGCACGACGTTGCTCGCTCCCCTCACCGGGCACACCGGTCCGGTCTTCTCGGTGACGTTCTCCCCTGACGGCGGGCTGCTGGCCACCGCCAGCAAGGACCGGACCGTGCGGCTGTGGGACCCCGCGACCGGCACTCCGGTCGGCCAACCCCTCACCGGCCACACCGATCAGGTCTGGTCGGTGGCCTTCTCCCCCGACGGAAGCCTGCTCTCCACCGCGGGCCACGACAACTCCGTGTGGGTGTACCGCCGCGGTGAGCCGCACACTCCGGCATCCGTCGCCGAGTCCACCCCAGCGCTTCGGGCGGTCGAGCACGCCCTCTCCCGGGGGCACCACGTGCCACTGCCTGCCCTGGCCGCCGGTCACGGCGGCCCGATCCGCTCCCTGGCTTTCGCACCGGACGGTCACCTGCTCGCCACCGCGGGGGTCGACGCAACCGCGCGCTTCTGGGACCCCATCACCCGACTCCCCGTCGGCAACCCCCTCACCGGTCACACCGGCCAGGTCCTGACGGTGGCGTTCTCCCCCGACGGACGCCTCGTCGCCACCGCGAGCGACGACGACACGCTCCGCCTGTGGGACACCGTCCTCCACCGCCCGGTCGGACGTCCCCTCACCGCTCGCGACGGCGCCTCCTCGTGCATGGCCTTCTCGCCCGACGGACGCACCCTCGCCGGCGGCGGCTATGCCCCTCAGCTGTGGGCCACCGCGTCCGGCGCGCCTCTCGGTTCGCCGCTGTCCGGCCACACCGACAGCGTTCGGGCCGTGGCGTTCTCCCCCGACGGGCGGCTCCTCGCCACCGCGAGCGACGACAGGACCGTCCGTCTGTGGAGCACTCCCACCCGCCGCTCCGTCGGTGAACCCCTGGTCGGGCACTCCGGACCCGTCCTGGCGGTGGCGTTCTCCGCCGACGGGCGCCTCGTCGTCACCGCCGCCGAGGACGGGACCGTACGGCTGTGGGACTGCGCCACCGGCACGTCCGTCCGTGAGGCAGACACCGGCCACGCCGGTCCGGTCCACTCGGTGGCGTTCTCGCCCGACGGTCACCTGGTGGCCACTGCCGCTGCCGACGGGACGGTCCACCTGTGGAACACGACCACCCGCCAGTCCGTCGGTGAACCCCTCACCGGACACACCGACCGGGTGAACTGTGTCGCGTTCTCCCCCGACGGTCACTTCATCGCGACCGCAGGGCACGACGGGTCCGTACGGCTCTGGGCGGGGCATTTCGGGAAGTCGTCGCTCCAGCCGGCCGGTCGATGAAGAGGAGTCCGCGACTCACGCCCGGCCGAGTACGTCCAGGGCCGCGTGCAGACGGTCGACGTCCTCCTCGTTGCTGTAGGGCGCCAGTCCCACCCGTACGCCGCCCTCCGCTCCCAGACCGAGGCGGTCCGCGGCGAGTGCGGCGTAGAAGGAACCGGCGGGGGCGTCGACGCCGTGCGCGGCCAGGTGCCGGGAGACGTCCGCGGGGCGGTGGCCCTCGACGGTGAACAGCTGGAGCGGGGACGGTGACATGGCGCGGCCGTGCACCGTGATCCCGTCGAGGGCGGCGAGGCCGTCCTCCAGCCGCTTGGCCAGGGCGTGTTCGTGCGCCTCCAGCGCGGCGAACGAGGCGGTCAGCCGCTCGCGGCGGCTGCCCCTCGCGTCCGGGTCGAGGCCCGCGAGGAAGTCCACGGCGGCGTGCGCGCCGGCCAGCAACTCGTAGGGCAGGGTGCCCAGTTCGAAGCGCTCGGGCACGGCGTCGCTGGAGGGCAGGAGCTTGTCGGGGCGCAGGGACTCCAGCACCTCGGCGCGACCGGTCAGCACGCCCAGGTGGGGGCCGAGGAACTTGTACGGGGAGCACACGAGGGTGTCGGCGCCGAAGGCAGCCAGGTCCACCAGCGTGTGGGAGGCGTATCCCACGGCGTCGACGTGGACGTGCGCGCCCGCCTCGTGGGCCAGGGCGGCGATCGCCGGCAGGTCGGGGCGGACACCGGTGAGGTTGGAGGCGGCGGTGACGGCGACCAGGCGGGTGCGGGCTGACAGGTGCGCCGCGATGTGCTCGGGGCGCAGCGCACCGGTGGCCGCGTCGAACTCGGCCCACCGCACGGTCGCGCCGGCCGCTTCGGCGGCCTGGACCCAGGGCCGGATGTTGGAGTCGTGGTCGAGCGTGCTGACGACGACCTCGTCGCCGGGGCGCCAGGTCTTGGCCAGGGTCCGGGACAGGTCGTAGACGAGCTGGGTCGCGCTGCGGCCGAAGACGACGGTGTCGGGCGTCGTGCCGAGGAAGTCGGCGAGGGCCGCGCGGGCCCCGCTCACGACGCGTTCCGCGTTGCGCTCGCCCTCGGTGGTCCCGCCCCGGTTCGCCAGCGGACCGGTCAGGGTCGCGACGACGGCGTCGATGACCGGTTGCGGGGTCTGGGTGCCGCCGGGCGAGTCGAAGCGGGCGGAGCCGGAGGTGAGGGCGGGGATCCGTGCGCGGATCGCGGCGACGTCGAAGGGCATGACTCGACTCCTGGCTCGGGGGTGCGGTGGGGCGCCGGGCAGGCGCACGGTGGCGCCTGCCCGGAGCGGTCCGGTTCAGCCGAACTCTCGCACGGAGCCGCGGAGAAGGTCCCGCTGCCCCCGGCCGCGGACACCGCCGGCCCGTCGCCTCGGGCAGACAGGAGCTCAGGCAGACAGGACCTCGGACGGACAGGACCTCAGGCGGGCAGGACCGCCGTGGCCTCGATCTCGACGAGGTGGTCGGGGACGTCCAGGGTCACGACGCCGATCAGGGTCAGCGGAGGCGCCGTGGTGATCCCCAGCTTCTCGGTGGCCCTGGAGATGCCTTCCAGGAGCGTGGGCATCTTGTCGGCCGTCCAGTCGACCGCGTAGAAGGTCATTTTCGCCACGTCGTCGAAGGAACCGCCCGCGGCGGCAAGGGCCGTGGCGACGTTGCGATAGCACTGTTCGACCTGGGCGGCCAGGTCGCCCTCGCCGACCGTGGTGCCGTTCTCGTCCCAGGAGACCTGTCCGGAGACGAAGACGAGGCGTGTTCCGGAGGCGATGGCCACCTGGCGGTAGACGTCGATCTCGGGCAGGCCCTGGGGGTTGAGCAGAGTGATCGGCATGGCTCGCACTTTCTCCCGTTTTATAGCGGTCACTTGTGGTTCCTCAGTAACCGTAGGAGAGCGGTCCACAGCGGGGAAGAACGCACTTTTCCGTGACTGAGGAACCTTTCGGTGACCCAGCAGGCAGGGCCGGGGTGCGCCGGAGGAATCCGCTCCGCGAGGAGCGGCCGACCGGGCTCCTGACGTGCCCCTGTCTGCCGGCTGTGCATGCCGTTAGCATGTTCGAACTCGTGATGATCACCCGGATCGTCCGCTCTTCACCGGAAATTCGCGCCATCCCGCACAACACGTGAAGTTCTGCCCTTTGTGCCCTCAATCCACTACCGAGTCGGACAGTTGAAGACCACACCACGAATACCCCAGCAGCGTCAGTCCGGATCCGCGTCCGCCACGTGGCGTCAGCCGCGCACGGTGCTGTGGGCCACGGCGGGGGCGGCGACCCTCGCGTTCCTCGTCGCGCTGGAATTCGCGGCGCGCCACTACGGCCAGCCGGGCCCGATCTCCACCGAGGCGAGCGAGGTGATCTTCGCCCCGCACTCCGGGCCGCTGCTGTACGCCGGCCTGGCGCTGACGATGGTGGTGCTCACCTGGCGGCAGCGGCTGATCGCGGCGGCCACGGCGGTCGCCATCGACATCGTCTTCCTGCTGGTGCGGATAGCCGTCGGCGCCGATCTGACCTTCGGCAACGGCGCGCTGTGGGTGGTGGTGGCCATCGCGGTCCTCGCCGTCACCCGGCACACCGGGGCGGAACGGATCCTGCTGCTCAAGGGCGTCGGGCTCGGCCTGCTCCTGGTGGTCGGCCACAAGACCGGTGACACCTGGCTGCTGATCACGTCGAAGACCCGCCCCGACGTGCTCGACCCGTACGTCGCCACCGCCGATCACGCGCTGGGCAACCCGTCCTGGCTCGTCGGCCGGGCCATGGAGGCCACCGGCCCCGTCAGCGGCCACGTCCTGAGCGTCGTCTACGGGCAGCTCCCGCTGGCGGCCGCGCTCGTCGGCCTCTACCAACTGCGCCACGTCGCGGCCGAGCGCCGGTTCCCCGCCCACCACTTGGTGCGCACGTTCCTGGTCATCGGTCTGTTCGGACCGGCCATCTACATGATCTTCCCGGTGGTCGGGCCGGTCTACGCGTACGGGGCCGAGGGCGCCCAGTGGGCGGCGGCCAACGTGTGGCCCGACGCGCTGCCGCGGATCGGCACCCCGCACCCGATCCCGTTCGACCAGCTCACCCCGCGCAACTGCATGCCGAGCCTGCACACGGCGTGGGCCACGACGCTGTTCATCCACTCCCGCCACGGCTCACGGCTGATGCGGTACGCGGGCACCTTCTGGCTGGTCGCCACGCTCACCGCGACCCTGGGCTTCGGCTACCACTACGGCGTGGACCTCGTCGCGGGCGTGGTGTTCGCGCTCACCATCGAGGCCGGCATGCGCTCCGTGTCCCGCGGCTGGGACCGCTCGGCCGTCCGTCTCGTCGCCTACGGATCGGTCGTGTTCACCGCGCTGATCGTGGCGTACCGCTACCTGCCGGTGCAGATGGCCGCGCACCCGTGGCTGTTCGGACCGCTCATGCTGCTCCTCATGGGCTCCGTGATCCACCTCTACGTGCGGACCACCAGGCAGTGGGAGCCGAAGCCGGAGCCGACACCGCAGCCGGACGCGCAGCCCGCGGGACCCCAACCCGAACCCGTGTGAGGCAGGATCCCTACCGGAAGCGGCACAGGGCATTTCGGTGAGGAAAGGGTGGGTGCGGATGGCCGAGCAGGTTCTGCGGCCTCATCAGGTCGAGGCGGTCGACGCGATCCTGCGCTCCTTGCAGGCACCCGCGGACGGACGGCTGCCCGCGGACGGACTGCGCACCCAGTGCATCGCGGCCACCGGCTCCGGCAAGACGCTCGTGGCCGGCGCCGCCGCCCGGCGCCTCGGGGCGCGCCGGGTGCTGGTGCTCGTCCCCACCCTCGACCTGCTCGTGCAGACCGCGACCGCGTGGCGGCGCGACGGCGGGCGCACCGGGGCGATGGTCGGGGTGTGCTCGCTGCGTGCCGAGGAGTCGGAGGGCGTGCCGTGCAGCACCGACCCCGAGGAACTCGTGGAGTGGCTGCGGGACCTGGACACGGTGACCGTCTTCGCGACGTACGCGTCGGTCGGGCAGGGCGTCCTGCAGCGCGCGCACCTGGCCGGTCTCGCGGCCTGGGACCTCATGGTGGTCGACGAGGCGCACCGGACGAGCGGTGACGGCCTCAAGCCGTGGGCCGCGGTGCACGACCAGCAGGTGCTGCCCGCGGCACGCCGGCTGTACATGACGGCGACGCCCCGCGTGTGGGAGGCCGCCGACGGCCGTCGGGCGCCGCGGCTCGTGGCGAGCATGAGCGAGGACTCCCCCGTCTTCGGCCCCGTGGCCTACCGGCTGTCGCTGTCCGAGGCGGTGAGCCGGGGCCTGGTGGCGCCCTATCAGGTGGTCTGCGTCGACATCCGCGACCCCGAGCACGGGCGGAGGGCGGAGGGCGGGACGGGCGTCGAGGAAGTCCGCGGCGCCCGGCTGGCGGCGCTGCAGACAGGCGTACTCACCGCGGCCGCGCAGGAGAACCTCCGCAGGCTGCTCACCTTCCACACCAGGGTGGCCGAGGCGGAGGCGATGGCCGAGGGCATCGGCGACGTCGCCGCACGGCTGTGGAAGCGGGACCCGGCTGTGTATCCGCACCCCGAGCGGGTGTGGGCGAGCTGGCTGTACGGCGGGCATCCGCCGGTGCACCGGCGCGCGGTCCTCGACGCGTTCGCGTCCGACGTCATCGAGCCCGGGTCCGAGGAGGGCGGCGCACCCGGGCCGGTGCCGGCCGCGCTGCGCCTCCTGAGCTCGGTGAAGGTGCTCGGCGAAGGCGTCGACACGGCGAACTGCGACTCGGTCGCCTTCTGCGACGTCCGCGGGTCGATGGTCGACATCGTGCAGATGGTCGGCCGGGCCCTGCGGGTGCGGCCCGGCGACGGGAAGCTCGCCTCGCTCGTGGTCCCGGTGTTCCTCGGCCGGGACGAGGACCCCGACGACATGCTCACCTCCCCCGCCTACGGCGCCCTGGCCAAGGTCCTGGAGGCGCTGCGCGCGCACGACGCCGAGACGATCGAGGCGCTCGCCGACTCCCGTCCCCGCAGCGGGCCGGACCGGGCCGTCGAGCCGCAACCTGAGGAGAAGGAGGAGGGCGACGACGGCGGGCCGGTCACCGTGATGAGCGCTCCCGCGCGCGAGCTGCTGAAGTTCTCGGCGCCGCGCGACCCCGCGCAGCTGGCCCGCTTCATGCGGCTGCGCGTGATCCAGCCGGAGGGCGCGTACTGGCGGCGCGGGATCGAGGCCTGCGCCCGGTACGCGAAGGAGACCGGGACCGGGCAGCTGCGCGTGCCGTACGACTTCGTGACGCCCGACGACTGGAGCCCGGCCGGTTTCCCGCTGGGCACCTGGCTCGCCGACCAGCGCAGGCACCACAAGGCGGGCCGCCTGGACGCGGGCCGGGTCGCCGAGCTGAACGCGCAGGGCATGGTCTGGTCGCACCACGACGTGTCCTTCGACGAGGGCCTCACCGCGGCCCGGTCCTGGGCCGCCGAGCACGGTCACTTCCTGCCGCCCGCCGCCGCCGTGTGGAACGGCTACCCGGTCGGGACGTGGGCGAAGAACCAGCGGGCCGCCGCGAAGGCCACCGGGGCCGGGGCCGCGGCGCTCACCCCGGCGCGCCGGGAGGCGCTGGAGGACGTCGACCCCGGCTGGTGTCCGGTCTGGGACGTGGGCTGGCAGCGCGCCTTCCGTCTGCTGCAGGCGCATGTGCGCGCCGGTGGCGGGGTCCCCGGCGCGGCCGGTGAGCTCGTCGTGCAGGGCGAGGACCTGGGGCGCTGGGTCCGGGCGCAGCGGCTCGCCCTCGACCAGCTGCTGCCCGCCCAGCGATGGCTGCTCGTGCACGCCGTCGGCCTGGCCCCCGCCGCCGCGGACGAGCGGCCCGACCGGCTGACCCAGGACGACAAGTGGGCGCTCAACGTGCGGGCGGCCCGCCGCTTCCACGCGCGCGAGGGCCATCTGAACGTGCCGCGCAAGCACACCGAGGTCCTCGAAGGTGCGGGGGACGACGCCACGGAGGTCAAGCTCGGCATGTGGATCGCCAACGCGCGCCGTCGTGCGGAGAAGCTGACTCCTGGGCGGCGGGCCGACCTGGACGAGATCGGCATGCGCTGGTGACGCGGCACCGGCCGAGAACGCCGGTGCCGCACCGATGAGTTCCCTGCCCCCGGGGAGTCAGCACTTCAGACACCACGCCCGACACCCGGAGGCACCATGTCCGCCAGCCCGAAGCCACTGCCACCCGTCGTCGACGCCGCCACCTGGGAGAAGGAGCTGGCCGCGCTCCGCGTACGGGAGAAGGCCGCCACCCGTGAGCTCGACGCCATCGCCGCTCAGCGCCGTCGGCTGCCCATGGTCGAGATGCCCGACTACGTGCTGGAGGGCGAGGACGGCCCGGTCCGGCTCGCCGAGGTCTTCGGCGAGCACCCGCAGCTGATCGTCTACAGCCACATGTGGCACGACGACGCCGAGTGGCAGTGCGGCGGCTGCACCGGTTTCACCTCCCAGTTCACCCGGCTCGCGGGCCTGGAGAAGTTCGACGCCCGGTTCGTGATCGTCACCCAGGGGCCCATCGACCAGGCGCTCGCGTACAAGCGCAAGGTCGGCAACACGATGACCTGGTACTCGACCGCGAACAGCTCTTTCGGCAGCGACGTCGGCGCCCCGCCGAACGCCGGGTTCGCGGTCAACGTGTTCCTGCGCGACGGCGACACCGTGTACCGGACCTGGCACACGGACGGCCGGGGCACCGAGCAGTTGAGCTATCTGTTCGGCCTGGTCGACCTGTTGCCGTACGGCCGCCAGGAGGTGTGGCAGGACTCCCCCGAGGGCTGGCCGCAGCAGCCGACGTACAGCCGGTGGGCAGGACCTCAGGAGATCGCCGCCGCCTACGGCGAGGGCAGCTGACTCCGCCCGGCCCCGGTCAGGCGCGGCGGGCCGCCCACACCGAGCGCTCGGTGCGCACGCCCAGGTCGGGGCGGCGCAGGATGCTGTCCGGGCCCTCGGTGTCGAGGAGCCGGTCGAGCGCGGCCAGGTCCTCGGCCGTCAGCGTGTCCGCGACGCCGCCGCGCAGACGCCGCAGGCTCGCCAGGGCGTAGCGGCCCACCGCCTCGGTGGCGGGTGCGTCGAGGTCGACGGTGACGGTGCGCTCGCCCGCGACGGCGAAGCCGGCGCCCGTCAGCCCGGCGCCCCAGTCGGCGCCCCGGTGCGGGACCTGCTCGGCGTGGTGCCGGTCGAGCGCGGCGTGGCAGCGCTCTTCGAGTCCCGGCGCCTCGGCCGGGGCGTCCTCGGGCAGGAACCGGGGGAAGCCGGACAGCTCGACGACGGCGAACAGGCCGCCCGGCGCGAGCAGTTCACGGACCTGGCGCAGGGTGCGGTCCGGGTCGGCCATGTGGTGCATCGAGGCCGACGCCCAGATCAGGTCCGGGCTGCCCAGGTCGGGCCAGTCCCGTGCGTCGAGGTCGGCCCGGACGGGGCGCACCCGGTCGGCCACGCCGGCCTCGGCCGCCTTCTCCCGCAGCCGGTGCAGATGGGCGGCCGAGGAGTCGACCGCGGTCACCTCGGCCTCGGGGAAACGGTCGAGCAGGGCGAGGGTGCCCGCCCCGGTGCCGCAGCCCAGGTCCACGACGTGGCGCGGGCTCGTCGGCAGGGGCAGCCACGCGGTGATGGCGGCGGTGTGCTCGGCGAGCACCTCCGCGTCGAGGTCGAGGACCTCGGAGTGGTCGTCCTCGTCGTGGCGGTGCGTGGGGTGAGCTGAGAGGTGGTTCATGCCCGTCACGCTACGACCGGCCATGCGCATCGGGCATCAGTGCTTTCGCGATGCGCAAGAAGATGGGTCGCCGCACGGCGGATTTCGCAAGCCCTCACGGCGCGGTGTGGTCCGCCGTGCCCTCGGCCTCGGGTCGCTGGTGGCCGCGGCGGGCGTCACGGTCGAAGATGCCGAGGACCTCGCAGGGGCCGCCCTCCGCGCCGATGGCGTGCGGCAGCATCGTGGGGAACTCGGCGGCCTGGTTGGTCTCGATGCGGAAGCGCCGGTTGCCCAGGAGCAGGACGGCGGTGCCGGACAGGACGACGAGCCATTCGCGGCCCGGGTGGGCGCGCATCCGGGAGGGGTTGTCCGGCGGCGGATCGGTCATGCGCTGGCGGATGACGGTCATGCCGGGCACCGCCTTGAGCGGCCAGCTCATCCGGCTGTGCGCCGCGTCGATGATCGGGCTGGAGACGACGTCGTCCGTCGCGGTCTCGACCAGTTGGTCCAGGGTGGTGTCCAGGGCGCGGGCCAGGGTGACGAGCTGGTCGAGGGCAAGGCGCCTCTGCCCGTTCTCGATGCGGGACAGCGTCGACTGGCTGACCTTCGCCCGTCCGGCCAGCTCCTCCAGGGACCAGCCCTGGGCCACGCGCAGGGCGCGGATCCGCTTGCGTACCAGACTGTCCAGCTCACCGGCTTCTTGCGTCATGGGCCGCATCGTATGCCCGTGCCGCAAGACGTGCGCGGTGCCGACCGGCCGCCCGGCTCAGAGACCCGGCGCGCCCGCGGCCCGGGAACGCCGTCGCGACAGCACGGCGATCGTCGTCCCGATGCCCGTCACCAGCAGCCCGATGCCGCCGAAGATCAGCGGCAGCAACCACTGCGAGACGAACCCCTCGACCTGGGCGTCCTCGGGGGAATCGGCGCGGTACAGCACCTCGACCCGCTCCCCCACCTCGTACGACGGCGGATTGGAACCGGTCGACTCACGGAACGACCTCGACGTGCCGTCGGCCGACGTGAACTCGACGACGGGGTGCGCCACCGGCCCGTTGTTCGACCGCGACTTGCGGTAGCCGCCGCTGTGGCCGCCCGACTCCCAGTCCAGCGCCACCACGGTGCCGTCGGCGCGCTCGGCGCTCGTCAGGAAGGAGATCGACCGCCCCGCCATGACCAGTCCGATCACCAGGAACAGCCCTCCGAAGGCGATCACCCCGAACGTGATCCACCATCCGGCGCCCCGCCCACCCGTTCGCACCCGCACGACGTTCCTCTCCTTCGCCCGGCACCCTGCCCGGAGTCGGAGGAACGCTATCCCAGGTTCCGGCCGCGGCCCGCCCGCACCCGAAGGTGACCATGCGTGACGCCCAGGAACCCGACAGTGCATCCACATTCATGTCGATCCTGTGCAACTTTGCAGGCGGCGCCATGGAACCCGGACGAGGCCGCCCATCTCGCTCCGGGGCAGCCACCGCCCCCGTGATAGCACAGGGTGACCAAGATCGAAGGGGCTGCCAGTCATGGGTATCTTCAGCCGTCGCCAGAGCGCGACCCTCGAACCGGCACCGGTCGCCGGTCCCGCCGTGCCGCCCCCGCCCGCCGGGGCGGCCCCGCTCGACCCGGCGCTGCGCGCCCTGACCGGGGAGTGGACCATCGACCGGCCGCACAGCCGCATCGGGTTCTCGGTGCGGCACGCCATGGTCACCACCGTCCGGGGCGCCTTCACCGACTACGACAGCACGCTCTACTTCGACGGCGCCCGGCCGTCGCAGTCGCGGGCCGAGCTCGCCATCCGGATCGACAGCGTCGACACCGGCGTCGAGCAGCGCGACGCCCACCTCGTCGGCCGGGACTTCTTCGACGCGCGCCGCTGGCCCCAGATGGTGTTCCGCAGCACGTCCACCGTCCACGAGGGCGGCGAGAGCTTCCGGATGGCCGGCGAGCTGACGATCCGTGACGTGACGCGCCCCGTCGAGCTGCAGCTCGACTACCTCGGGTCGGTCATGGACCCCTTCGGCTTCGAACGGGCGGGCTTCGACGGCACGACCACGATCGACCGCACGGAGTGGGGCCTCGTCTACAACCAGCGCCTCAAGACGGGCGGCACCATGGTCAGCGAGAAGATCCGGCTCCAGCTCGACATCTCCGCGATCCGGGCCGGCGCCACCGCCGCCGTGTAGCGCCTGCGGTGTGACCGGATCGGTCCGCCCCCGGACCCGATGGTGCCTGTCGGATCCGGGGCCGCCACCGGCAGGGTGGAGCCATGAACCGAGCACTGATCGTCATCGACGTCCAGGAATCCTTCCGCGCCCGCCCGCTGTGGGCGACCGTCTCCGACCCGAAGATCGCCGACAAGGTGAACCGCCTGGTGCGGCTGGCCCGCGCGGCCGGGGACCTCGTCGTGTGGGTGCTGCACTGCGAGCCGGGGAGCGGCGGCGCCTTCGATCCGGCGCTCGGCCACGTCCGGCTGATGGCGGAGCTGAGCCCCGCCGCATCGGACCCGATCGTCCGCAAGACGTCCCACAACGCGTTCACCACCACCAACCTGCAGCAGCTGCTGACCGAGCGGGGCGTGCGCGAGCTGACCGTGTGCGGGATCCGCACGGAGCAGTGCGTGGAGACGACCACCCGGGTCGCCAGTGACCTCGGCTACCAGGTGACCTTCGTCGTCGACGCCACCGCCACCAACCCGATCCCGCACCGCGACGCCCCGGCCGGCCTGAGCGTCGACGAGCTGCTCGCCGATCCCCGCACCCTCGGCGCCCAGGAGATCATCCGGCGTACCGAGTACGCGCTCGCCGGACGCTTCGCCACCATCGCCACCGTCGCCGAGCTGGAAGCCGCGCGGGACGATCAGGCATGATGACCGGATCGTGAGCCGTATCGTCTTCTTCCTGGTTCCCGGAGTCCATCTGCTGGACCTGGCCGGCCCCGCCCAGGTCTTCTCCACGGCGGCGGACTTCGGGCACCCCTACACGCTCGCCTACGTCGCCGAGCGACCGCAGGTCCGCACGGCGCAGGGGCTGCCGCTCGTGGCGGACCTCGACTGGCCGGAGCTGGGGCCCGAGGACCTGATCGTGGTGCCGGGCTGGCGGTCGACGGCCCTCGCGGACAGTCCCGCGATCGGGTCCGACAGCCTGCGGGTCCTGGCCGACCACCACGCCCGGGGCGGCACGGTGGCCAGTGTCTGTGCCGCGGCCGAGGCGCTGGGCCGGGCCGGGCTGCTCGACGGCCGGCGCTGCACCACCCACCACGACGTCCAGGACGAGCTGGCCCGCCGCCATCCGCGGGCGACGGTCGTCCGCGACGTGCTGTACACCTCGGACGACCGGGTGGTGACCTCGGCGGGGATCGCCAGCGGCATCGATCTGGCGCTGCATCTGGTGGCCGTGCGGCACGGCCCGGCCGCGGCGGCCCGGGTCGCCCGGGACATGGTCGTGTACGCGCGGCGCAACGGCCACGAGGCGCAGGCCAGCACCATGCTCCGGCACCGCTCACACCTGGACGACACCGTGCACCGGGCCCAGGACCTGCTCGATGCGCGCTATGCCGAACCGCTGCCGCTGCCCGCCCTGGCCTCGGAGGTGGGCGTCAGCGAGCGCACGCTCACCCGGCTGTTCAGCCGCGCCACCGGCGGGCTCACCCCGCTCCGCTATCAGCAGGCGCTGCGCCTGGAGCGGGCCGAGCACCTCATCAGCCATGGCGCGACGGTCGACGGAGCGGCTCGCGCGGTCGGCTTCGACGACGCCCGGATGCTGCGCCGTCTGCGCTCCCGCGCGAGCCTCGTCGACTAGCCGAGGGCCTCCTCACGCGGCGCCGCCGTCGCGGGCATCGACCGCTCCAGGACGGCGTAGGCGATGACGGCCACGACCAGACCGGTGACCGCGTCCGACAGCTGCGGCGCCCACCAGTGGGCGGCGCCCGCGGCCGCGGCGCCGACCGCCCAGGCCACGAAGGCCGTGGGGCGGACCGCCACGGTGGGCCGGGCGTCCATGGCGCCGCGGCCGCCCCGCGCGAAGAACTGGTCGGCGATCAGCACACCGCCGAGCGGCGGCACGAAGACGCTGAGGATGACCAGCCAGTCCAGGAAGTGGTTCCACACGCCGGCGAGCGCGGCGACCGTGCCGATGAGACCGAGCACGATCGTCATCAGCCGCATCGTCGTACCCGTCAGGTGCGACCAGCCGAGCGCACCGTTGTAGAGGCAGTGGCTGCACACCGACCCGAGGTTGACGAAGACGAAGACGGCCGCGATCACGTTCAGGATCCCGGAGTGCTCGCCGGTCAGGATCGGCAGGAAGTCGCCGCCCGCGGTGCCGGCGGACGCGATGGCGCCCGCCGCGACGACCAGACCGCCGGTGATCTGGGCGACGAGGCTCGCCACCGGGAAGGCGCTGATGGTCGCGAGGACCGCCTGGCGGCCGTTCTTGGACCAGCGGGTGAAGTCCGCGGTCATCGTGCCGGAGTCCGCGAACGTCGCCATGATCGTCGAGACCGCGGCGCCGAAGGTCAGCGTCGAGGCGCCGCCGACCCCCTCGTACGAGAAGACGGCGCCCATGTCGTGGTCGCGGGCCACGAGGACCAGCGCGATGACGCCCGCGACGATGAACAGCGGGGCGGCGACCGCGCCCAGCCACGACAGCGCCCTGATGCCCAGGTAGGTGAGGGCTATGAAGCCGAGGCCCGCCAGAACGGTGACGAGCTGTTCGTGCCAGCCGAACGACGAGTGCAGCGTCGCGCCCGTGGCACCGGTGTTGAACGCGAACCAGCCGACCACGATGGTGGCCAGGAACGCGGAGGCCACGATGTAGCCGCCGCGGCCGAAGGTGCGCGAGGCCTGCAGCGAGAAGCTCTCGCCGGTGGAGCCCGCGCGGTGGCTGAGGATGCCCACGTACAGGAGCATCACGAGGTTGGCCACGAGGATGGCCGCGAGCCCACGCCAGAAGCCCAGCATGGCGACGACCACGCCGCCGGGGATGGCGTTGGTCAGGATCATCGGGAATCCGAACCAGACGGCCGAGACCGTCAGGAGCGACTTCCGGCGGTCGGCCGGTACCGGGCTGTGCTCGAACTCGTCGTCGAGTTCCCGGTCCGCGGACGTGACCGTGTCCGCGGCGGATTGCTGTGTGTTCATCGTCTGTGGGCTTCCGGGTGGGCGCTCGCGCGCATCAGGAGGAGGAGCCGCCGAAGGTGTCGGCGAGAGCGGTGGCGGCCTGGGTGAACGCCTCGACCGGCGGATGCGTGATGCCCGCGCCGATCATGCCGATGCCCGCTTCCTTGTGGGCGATGGCGGTGTTGATGACCGGCAGGATCCCGGTGTCGATGACCTTGCGGACGTCGATGCCGGTGGGCAGGCCCTGGAAGTCGAGGGCCGGGATGGTGACGTTCGGGTTCTGCGCGGTGGTGATCTCACCCATGTCGCGGGTGTAGCCCATGGCTTCGGCCACGGTGCCGCCGACGAGGGCGACGATGGCGGGCGCCGCCGACATGGCGAAGCCGCCGAAGCCGTACGTCTCCGTGATCGCGGAGTCGCCGATGTCGAGTCCGGAGTCCTCGGGCTTGTAGCCGGCGAACATCGGGCCGACGACCTGCTGCGCGGGACCGGTGAACCACTGGCCGGGCAGACCGGCGACGCGGATGCCGAACTCGACGCCGTTGCGGGCCATCGTCGTGACGATCGTGGAGTTCGGCACGCCGTTGGCGGCGTCGAGGGCGGCCTTGGCCACCGCCATCCAGGTCGGTCCGGAGAAGTAGTCGGAGGACGCGACGAAGTCGAAGACCTCCTTCTTCTGCTCGGTCGTGAACGACGACTGGAGCAGGCCGGGCGCGAGGGCCTGGAAGAGGAGGAGGGTGCCGGCGCCGTTGCGGTTGTGGCACTCGTCGCCCATGTGGATGGCCTGCGAGAGCAGCAGGCGCAGGTCGACGGGGCCGGTGAGCTCGACGGCCTCCTTGAGCATCGGGCCGAAGACGTCCCGCATCCAGATCAGCCGGTCGACGACGCTCTGGTCGTTGGCGCCCATCCGCAGGATCTTCGCCATCTGCTCGGACAGGTTGGTGTACGCGATGTTGCCGTGCGTCTCGTTCATGACGATGTGCACGTACATCGACGCGGAGGTGACACCGGCCATGGAGCCGACGGAGTCCGCCTCGTGGCAGGGCTTGAAGGAGATGCGGCCGGAGGCGGCGACCTCGGCGGCCTCGTCCAGGTCCTGCGCGAGGCCCTCGAAGACGAGCGCGCCGGTGACGGCGCCCTTCATCGGGCCGTTCATCCGGTCCCAGGTGATGGGCGGACCGGAGTGCAGGATCGTCGTGGGGGTCATACCGGGGACGACGTCCAGGGCGCGGCCGAAGCCGATCAGCATCGGGCGGGCGGCCATGATGCGCTCGACGGCCTCCGCGTTGGCGGCCTCGATCGTCTCGGCGAGGCCGGGCGCGTCGAGGACGTCGAGGGCGCGGGCGGCCTCGGGGTTGCCGCCGCCGGGCGGGGTCCAGTCGAGGGTGGAGACCTTGGCGTCCTGGGCCCTGAGGTCGGCGTCGAACATGGCGAGGCCGACGTTGACGACGCTGAGGTCGCTGCCGAACAGGGCTGCGGCAGGGGTGAGTTCGGGATGCTGCGACGTGCTCATGCCTGTGCCTTCTTCGCGATCTCACGGGCGAACTGGCCCGTCTCGGTGGAGCTGAGGGTGACGGTCACGCCGGCGGCGCGCAGGGCGTCGCTCTGGGCGGCGACCGACGGGGAGTCGAGGTCGGTGCCCAGGACGTAGGCGACGACCTCCAGGTGGCGGCCCGCCTCCGCGGCGATCCGCTGGGCCTCCTGGATGGCGGGCAGCGTGGTGCCGACCGGGTCCTCGTGGGAGCCGAAGCCGAGGACGAAGTCCATGACGAGGGCGGCGACCTCGGGGTCCTTGGCCTCCTCGACGATGCGCTCGATGCGCAGGGCCGGGTCGATCATCGGGTGCGGACGGCCGTTGGTGAAGTCGTCGTCGCCGAAGTCGAGGAAGGTGTGGCCGCGCGAGGCGGAGCCGGCCGGGAGACGGAAGTCGGCGTTCTTCTGGATGTTGGACCAGACGTCGAGACCGGCGTCGCGCACCGCGTACATGGTCTCGTCGCACAGGGTGCCGCCGCAGAACAGGCCGCGGACGTACTTCTGGCCCTCGGCGAGGGAGGCGACGACGGCCTGGGCGGCGGCCTCGGCGTCGAAGGTGCCGGCGGGGCCCTGCTCGACGCCCGCGAGCTCGACGGCCGTGCGGGCGGCCTGGAGGCTGCCCGCGGCGAAGTGGCCGCCGGCGGCGGTGACCGCTTCCTCGGAGCCGTCGATGAACCAGACGACGACGGGCTTGCCCGCCGCGGCGACCTCGGCGAGGACCTTCTTCTCGACGGAGGGGGCCGGCGGCTTGGAGACGAGGACGATCACGTCGGTGGCCGGGTCGGCGGCGAGGGCGCGGATGCCGTCGACCATCATGATGCCGCCGACCTGCTCGGACAGGTCGCGGCCGCCGGTGCCGATGAGCTGCGAGATGCCGCCGCCGAGCGCGTGGACGCGGACGGAGACCTCCTGCGAGCCGGTGCCGGAGGCGGCGACGATGCCGACGTTGCCGGGGCGGACCTTGTTGCCGAAGCAGAGGGCGACGTTGTTGATGATCGCGGTGCCGCAGTCCGGGCCCATCATGAACAGGCCCTTGTCGTGGGCGAGTTGCTTGAGGGCGATCTCGTCCTCGACGGCGACGTTGTCGCTGAACATCATCACGTGCAGTCCGCTGTCGAGGGCCTTGCGGGCCTCGCGGGCGGCGTAGGCGCCGTTGACGGCGATGACGGCGAGGTTCGCGCCGTCGATGCCCTCGGCGGCGGAGGTGATGGTCCGGTAGGTGACCTCGCCGCCGCCGGCGGAGGCGGGCGCCTTGCGGGTGAGGAGGTCCTCGATCCCGGCGAGCAGCGCCTGGGTGTCGGCGCCGTCCTCGGCCACCAGGACGATCATGAGGTCGCCGCTCTCGGCGGCCTTCAGCTCGTCGGTGAGCAGGCCCAGGTTGTCCAGGACCCCCTTGTTCATCTCGGTGCCCATGGCGGTGAACGCCTGGTCGACCCCGTCCAGGGCGTTGGCCTTGGTGGAGACGGACATCAGGGACACGGAGTCGTAGTACGTGTTCTTCCGTACGACGGCTGTGGTGGTACTCACAGCGAACCTCGCAGTTCTTCTTCCAGGTGGAGCCCGGCTATGAGGCCGGACAGGGTGTCGCTGCCCGAGGTGTGGCCGATGGCCAGCAGCTCCCGGGCAGGAGCGTTCAGTTCCTGCGGATGCCGGCCGTGGGCCAACTCCCGCAGTACGTCGACGAGTTCATGGCGCACGCGGGCGTCGGCCGCCTCGGTGAGCGTCGCGTGGGAGAGGTCGGTGGTGCGTCCCGGGTGCTCGGCAAGTACGGCCTTGAGGGCGGGGCCGAAGCCGGTGAGCGCGCTGCCGGGGAGTGCGGCGAGCACGGCGACGCCGGTGAGGAAGTCGTCGCCCGCGGGGGTGAGTCCGGGGCCGAGGCCGAGCAGCGCGAGGATGCCGCGCCGGATCGCGGCGTCGCGTCCGTCGCGCACCGCGGCGATGAGCGTCGTCCGTCCCTCGTCGAGCGCCTGGGCGACGGCCGTCTCCATCGGTCCCGCGTAGGGGGTCGCGCCGAGCATGCCGCCGCGGGGGCCGTAGGTGCGGTTCAGCCGGTCGAGGTGGTCGGCGGCGGCCGCGAGGGCGCCGGGGGCGAGGTGGGCGAGGGAGGGCGGCCGGGCGCGCCAGCGCCGGGCGTCGGCCGTCGTCAGCCGCACGGTCCTGTGCGGGAGTTCGACGCAGAGATTCCCGGTTGCGAAGGTCACGCGCTGCCCCGGAACCAGCTCCAGGTCAGTCCAGTCGGCGACGTCGACGACCAGCGTCCTGGGGGCGTCGCCCGCGTCCCGCGCCGCGAGTGCGATCAGCGTGCCCTGCGGGGTGAGCAGGTTGACGACCCGCGTGAAGACGGAGTGGACGGCGCCGTGGCCGGTGAACGCGTGCAGCCGGTCGAGAAGTTCCGCGTCACCGGACTCCACGCGCGCCGTGCGCGTTCCGCCGGACCCGCCGGATGCTGCCTGACCCATCCTCGTGCTCCTCCTCGCCGCTGTCCCGTCGTGGCACTCGCCCGCTCGACGGTGACCCTTCCGGATCACCCACATTGGTATACCATCCTGCTTCTCGTACTCGAACACAAGTGCCGAACAGCAGCAGTAAGGGACCAACACATGCGCATCGTCGTAGCCCTCGGAGGCAACGCCCTCGCCCGCCGCGGGGAGCCCATGACCGCCGACCACCTGCGCGCCAACGTCCGGGGCGCCTGCCAGGCGCTGGCCGGTCTGGCCCGCGAGCACGAGGTCGTCATCACGCACGGCAACGGGCCCCAGGTCGGCCTGCTGGCGCTGCAGAACCTCGCCTACCAGGACGTGGCGGCCTACCCGCTGGACATCCTGGGCGCGGAGACGCAGGGCATGATCGGCTACGTCATCCAGCAGGAGCTCTCCAACGCCCTGGCGGGCGAGCGCGAGGTCGCCGCCCTCGTCACGACCACCGAGGTCGACGAGTCGGACCCCGCCTTCGAGCGGCCCACCAAGCTGATCGGCCCGACCTACTCGGCGCAGGACGCCGCCGAGGCCGCGGCCGAGTACCGCTGGACGATCGCCAAGGACGGCGGCGCCTTCCGCCGCGTCGTGCCGTCCCCCCACCCGCTGCGCATCATGCAGGCGCCGCTGGTCAGCACCTTGCTGGACAACGGCACGCTGGTGGTCTGCGTGGGCGGCGGCGGTGTCCCCGTGCGCACCGACTCCAAGGGCCGCCAGATCGGCATGCAGGCCGTCGTGGACAAGGACGCCGCGAGCGCCGCGCTCACCGCGGACCTCGGCGCCGACATGCTGATCATGCTCACCGACGGCGACTTCGTCAGCGAGAACTGGGGCACGCCCCAGCAGCGCGACATCCTCACCGCCTCCCCCGAGGGCCTGTCCACCATGAAGTTCGCCGAGGGCTCGATGCAGCCCAAGGTCGAGGCCGCGGTCCGCGTCGCCGAGGCCGGCGGCCGGGCGCTGATCGGCCCGCTGGACCGGCTCGACGACCTGCTGGAGCGCAAGGTCGGCACGGAGATCCGCTCGGACGTCGAGGGCGGGGTCGTCTTCGTCGGCAAGTGAGGCACCGGCCGCCGGGCAGGAGACGAATCCCACGCGGTATACCATTCGCCGTCCCGTCGCCTCCTGTCCCGCCGCGATCCGCACCGGGCGCGGCGCCACCGGAGCACCACAGCAGAGGAGCAGCCCGTGCCGCGGCAGACACCGCTGGACGCACCCCCGTCGCCCGCCCCCGGCCGGACGGGCCCGCTCGCCTCGCTGCGCGAGAACCCGGGGTTCCGCGCCCTGTGGGTGTCCAACGTGTTCTTCTTCGGCGGCGCCTGGATCCAGACGATGGTGCTGGGCTGGATCGTCTTCGAGACGACCCGCTCGGAGCTGCACCTCGCGGTCTTCACGGCGGTGCGGCTCGCGCCGATGCTCCTCGGCCCGTTCGCCGGCGTGCTGTCCGACCGTTACGACCGCGTACGTTTGCTCACGCTGGCGTGCGGCTGGGCGCTCGCCGCTGCGGCCACGGTGTCCGGCCTGGAGTCACTGACCCACGTGCCCTACTGGGCCCTGGTGTTGGGGGGCCTCGCCATCGGCCTCGCCCAGTCGCCTTCGCAACCCGCCCGGTCGGCGCTCGTCCTCTCCCTGGTCGGCCGCCGCAACCTCAGCAACGCCAACGCGCTCAACGCCATGGCGATGAACATGACGCAGGTGGTGGGACCGGCTCTCGGCGGCGCCCTGATCAGCGCCTTCGGGGCACCTGCCGCACTGTGGATCTCCAGCGCCTGGTACGCGGCGTCGCTGCTCGCCCTGTGGCCACTGCGCCACACCGAACGGGGCGGCACGGAACAACCGGCCGCCGCCGAGCCGGTGGTGGCGATGCTCGTCGGCGGTCTGCGCTCGGTGCTGCGCAATCGGCTGGCCGCCGCGGTCCTGGCCGTGACGCTCGCGGCGAACATCTTCCTGTGGCCCGTCCACCAGGCGTTCATGCCGGTCTTCGCCAAGGAGTCGCTCGGCCTGGACGCCGACGGACTGGGCTGGTTGCTCACCTGTGGCGGAATCGGCGGTCTCGTGGGCTCCCTGGTGATGGCCGCGCTCGGTGACTTCCGCTTCAAGGGCGGGCTGTTCGTGTACGGGACCGCGGCGTGGGCGGCCCTGTGGGCGCTGTTCGCGCTGTCCGCGATGTCGGGGCGGCTCGCGCTCTCGTTTGCGCTGATGGCCGGGATCGGTGTGCTCAGCGCCGCGTTCGGCGTCCTGCAGACGACGTTGCTGCTGATGACCACCGAACCGGCCTTCCAGGGGCGGGCGTTGGGCGTCCAGGAGCTCGCCATCGGCGTGATGCCGCTGTCGTCCCTGGGCCTCGGGGTGGCGGCGGAGTACCTGGGGGTGGCCACCACGACGTTCGTGAGCGGGCTGCTCCTCGTCCTCTTCCTGGCCACCCTCGCGCTGCGCCTGCCGGCGCTGCCGCGCTACCGCGGCGTCTGAGCGACCGGATTCCCCCGCACTTCCCCGTACGACGGCCGCGGCGCGCCGGACGCCCCGCGCGCCGCGTACGGTTCAGACCTGCGCCGCCGCCCTGCTGCGGTGCGCGGTCGCCTCCGCGCTGCTCGTGGCCAGATGACGGACCGCCAGCTCGCCGACGAGCTCCTCGTCGCGCTCCTCGATCGCCCGGTACAGCGCCTCGTGCTCCTCCGCGACCGCGTCGAAGTCGTCGTGCTGGCCGAGCAGCCAGCGCATCCGGCTGCGCAGAGTCGTGTCCAACTCGCTGAGCAGCGCGTTGTCGGCGAGCTCGGTGACCGTCTCGTGGAAGTCGGCGGCCGCCCGGCGCGCCTGCGCGCCGTTCCCCTTGGCGGCGGCGGCCAGTTCGGCGTCGAGGTCGGCGCGGAGCCTGGTCAGCCCGGCGCGGGTGCGGCGCTGCGCCGCGAGCCGGAACGCGAGCGTCTCCAGGGCCGACCTGACCTCGCTCAGGTCGGAGATGTCGGACGGCGAGAACTCCCGGACGACCGCCCAGGTGCGCGGACGCGGCGTCACCAGGCCCTCGTTGACCAGATCGCGCAGGGCGTCCCGGACGGGCAGTCTGCTCACTCCGAGTTCGGCGGCGAGCTCCCGCTCCACCAGCTTGCTGCCGGGCGCGCGCGTCCCGTCGATGATCTGGTCGCGCAGGGTGCGCATGACCCGCTCCGACTCGGGGGTGAATTCCTCAGCGCCTGTCATCCGGCCATTCTCACATTGGCTCACGGCCGGTCACCGACCGCCGCGTCGCCGCGTCACCGCAGGAGGGACGAGCCGCGGCGTCCCCCCACGCACCGCGGCTCGCGCCCTCGCACCTGTGTGCCCGCTGAGCATCTCTTGACCCGGCCTTTACCGGCCAGGGCTTTTGGACATACTTGAAATGCCCAGGCCACCAGGGGGAATTGCATGCTCCGGATCCACTTCACCGACGCCGATCTGGTGCGCACCCGCGTCGCCGCGGCACCGGACCCGTTGTGGGAGATCTCCGCGAGCCTGCACCGTCTGCAGAGCCGGCACGGCCGGTGGGCGTACGCCGACTGGTTCCGTGCCACCCGGTCCCGGCTGAACTCCGACGACTTCGGCCGCATCGTGCGCACGATGCTGCTCCCGCTGATGCCGCGGGCGGCCTACTTCCCCGACTTCCTCACTCCGCCGGAAGCGTCCGAGGGGCTCGACGCCGGACTCGAGGCGATCCTCGCGACCCCGCCCCGCCGCATCCTCGACGAGGTGCACCTGCTGGACCGCGGCAGCGGCGCCCCCGACTGGGCGCCGCGCCTCGCTGAGCCGGAGCTGCGCAAGGAGTTGGTGGCCGCGCTGCGCAGCTACCACGACACGGTCATCGCCCCGCACACCGAGCGGATCCAGGCCCGGATCGAGGCCGAGCGGACCACCCGCGCCCGCACCGTGCTCGACGGCGGCGCCGGCGCGGTCCTCGACGGGCTCGGCCCCACCCTCCGGTGGCGGCCGCCGGTCCTGCACACCGTGTACCCGGAGGACCGGGACCTGCATCTGAACGGCCGCGGCATCCTGCTGGTGCCCTCGTACTTCTGCTGGGGGAACCCGGTGACCTTCGGCGACAACACGCTGGAACCGGTGCTGATCTACGCCCTCAACCACGAGCCGCACCCGACCACCCTCCCCGGCGACCTCGGCTCCGGTGCGGCGCTGGCCGCGCTCCTGGGCCGGACGCGCTCGATCGTGCTGCGCGCCGTCGCGCTCGGTGCCACCACCAGTGAACTGGCCCGCGCCGCGGGGGTGTCCGCGTCGTCCGCGAGTCAGCACGCCACGGCGCTGCGGGACGCCGGCCTGATCACCAGCCGCCGGCACGCCTCGTCCGTGCTGCACTCGCTGACCCCGCTCGGTGCCGCGCTGCTGCGAGCCGGCACGACGGCGGGCGGTGCGCCGTCAGGGGCCTGACCTGCGCAGGGCCAGCAGGCTGGCATCGTCCTCGGGCGCGCTCGGCAGCAGCCGGTCGGTGAGCTTCTCCGTGAGGAGGTGCAACGGCAGTTCCGCGTACTCCTCGGCGGCGTTCAGGAGGGCGTCGAAGCCGTCGGACAGATCGCACCCGCGCCGCTCGACGAGGCCGTCGCTGTACAGCAGCACGGTGTCGCCGGGCAGCAGGTCGAGTTCGGCGGCCCGGTAGACGGCGTCGGGCAGGACGCCGAGCAACAGCCCTTCGGGGACGTCGAGGAGGCGGGCCCGGCCGGCGCGGATCAGGACCGGTGGCGGGTGCCCCGCACTGACCCAGCGCAGCAGCCGGCGGTCGGGGTGGTAGCGGCAGATCACGGCGGTGGCGGTGCGGTCGGGGTGGGTCTCGGTGGTGAGGCGGTTGAGCCAGGCCGCGAGCGTCTCCACCGGATGCTCGGTGAAGGCGAGCCCTTCGAGTCCGCTGCGCAGCGACGTCATGTGGGCGACCGCGTCGAGGCCGTGGCCCGCGGCGTCGCCGAGCGCGTACAGGACGCGGCCGTCGGGCAGGGGGCGCACGTTGTACCAGTCGCCGCCGAGCACCCCGAGTTCGGCGGGGCGGTGGGCGAGCGCGGAGACGACGCCGTTGTAGGCCTGCTCGGGCGGGTGCGCGGGCAGCAGGGCCTCGCGCAGCCGGGCCGTCACGCGGGCCTCGGCGCGGGCCTGTTCGCGCCGGCGGTCGGCGTCGCGCAGGGCCGCGTCGAGGCGGGTGCGGACCTGATGGACCTGGGTGACGTCGCGGATGTAGCCCTGCACGCCCCACACCGCGCCGGACTCGTCCTCGTCCTGCACCGCCTCCATGACGAACCTCAGAACCCGTTCCCCTGACGGGAGTTCGGCCCGCACGTCGACGTCGCACGGCCGGCCCTCGTGCAGCAGCAACTCCAGGGCGGTGTGCAGGCCCGGCAGGTCCTCGGGCACGACGAACGCGGCCAGGGCGTCGAGGCCGAGCGGCGGCGCCCCCTCGGGCAGGTCGAACATGCGGTGGAGGCCGGGCGACCACTCCGTGGCAGCCGCCGGGAGGTCCCATTCGGCCCAGCCGCCGAGGCCGTCCTCCTCGGCCCGGCGGCTGATGCGCCGGTAGCGCTCGGCGTCCATGTCGATGATCACGAGGACATGGCCGCGGTGCGGCGCGGCGGTCAGCCGGCCGGCGACGTGGCGCGGGTGTCCGTCGATCAGGAGGGTGTCCGCCCAGTCCTGCGGCGCGATCGTCTCCCCCGTCTCGACGGCCCGGCACAGCGTGTCGAAGACGCCCGACGTCCTGGCCGTGGGCTGGGTGACGGTGAGCAGGTGCCCGACGGGGCTGCCCTGCCGGGGTGCGTAGCGGCGAGCGGGCGTGTTCGCCGCGACGTCCACGAAGTCGACGATCCGGCCCGCGTCGTCGCGCACCGGGGCGAAGACGACCGCGGGCATCGGGTGCGCGTCCGCCAGCGGACCGGCCCAGTCGGGGGTCTCCACGCGGTCGCACGGCACGGCCTCCGCGGCCGCCCGGGCCGCGTCCTCGCCGATCCTGACCACGGCGGCGCGCCGTGCGGTCTCCGCCTGCGCGCCGAGCAGTGCGCGAACGGCGGCGACACCGTCCTGCCCGGGCCCGGCGGGCGTCGCAGAGTCCTCCATGGCTGGGCTTCCCT
Organism: Streptomyces longispororuber; assembly: GCF_024448165.1. GTDB lineage: Bacteria > Actinomycetota > Actinomycetes > Streptomycetales > Streptomycetaceae > Streptomyces > Streptomyces longispororuber_A. The sequence goes on along the minus strand of NZ_JAMOLN010000025.1, from coordinate 38,975 downwards.
CTCCGGTGCCGCCGTGTGCCGGGGCGCCGCGCTCCGCGGGCCCTCGATCCAGTGGACCGTGCCGTCCGCCGGTCCGCACCCCGGGCACGGGGCGGCCAGGGGTCCGGTGCCGGGTTCCTGGACGGGCCGGGCGCACCCGCCCCGCCACCCCGCACGTCCGCCGCGCCGCCCGCATCGACCGATCGGCCGACCCGGAGGTCGCCCGTTCATGCGCGGAACGCGCTCCGACGGGTGGTGCCCGGTCGCTGTCGCCGCGGCCAGGATCGGGGTATCCGCAGATCCCGCCACGAGGAGGACGACGTGACGACGCCGCACGGCAGCAGGCACGGCAGCACGCACGGAAAGAGGCGCCGGCGCCCGGGACCGGTGGCGGCCCTCGCGACGGGCCTGGCGTTCATCGCGTGCGTCGCCGCCTGCGGCGCACCCGCCACGGACGACGGCCGGGCAACGGGCACGTCCTCGACCGCCGTCCGGGGCGCTTCGGCCGATCTGCTGCGCGCCGCCGGGCGCGGTGACGCCCAGGGGGTCCGCACGGCCGTCGAGGCGGGCGCGGACCTGGAGGCCCGTGACGACACCGGCCGCACCCCGCTGCTGCTCGCCTCCCTCGGCGACCACGTGGCGGCCGCGAAGGTCCTGGTCGAGGCGGGCGCCGACCCGGACGCACAGGACGAGAGGCAGGACAGTGCCTGGCTGGTGACGGGGGTGACCGGCAGCGCCGCGATGGCGCGCGCCCTGATCCCCGCCCACCCGGACTACACGCTGGAGAACCGCTTCGGCGGTACGTCCCTGATCCCGGCGGGCGAGCACGGCCACGCCGACTATGTGCGCGAGGTGCTGCGCGGCACCGACATCGACGTCGACCACGTCAACGACCTCGGCTGGACCGCCCTGTTGGAGGCGATCATCCTCGGCGACGGCGGCACGGACCACCAGCGGGTCGTCGAACTGCTCCTGCACGCCGGCGCGGACCCGTCGCTGGCGGACGGCGAGGGCGTCACCCCGCTCGCCCATGCGCGCGACCGCGGCCACGACGAGATCGCCGCACTGCTGCGCGCCGCGGGTGCGTGAGGTGACCACCGACTTCCGCTCCGTCACAGGACTTTGAACTCATTGATGACAAAGTATGGACGTGTTGAGCAGAAGTCCCCTAGCGTGACGGCGCAACCGTAGGAGTTCCGCTCGACCGGGGTGCGATCCGGCGGCCTCCGGTCCCGTCCTGGAGGACCGATGCATCCACGGCTGTTCCCGCACGCCCGAAGACGGCTCGCCACCCTGCTCGTCGGAGGATTTCTCGCCGGAGGCGTCTGGATCGCGCCACCGGCCCCCGCCGCCGAGGCCGACATCCCGCCCCAGGAGCCGGGGGTCACCCTGCGCGTCTTCGACACGCAGACCCCGCTCAGCAAGCTGTGCACGCTCAAGCCCGGGCAGACGCCCAACCACGACAAGCTGATGCCGACCGTCGACTGGTCCACGACCGACGACTTCGGCGGCTTCGCCGACAACTTCTCGGCCGAGGCGTCCGGTTACCTGGTGATCCCGAGCGACGGGACGTACGCCTTCCGCCTCACCAGCGACGACGGCTCACGGCTCACCATCGACGACAGGCAGGTCATCGACCACGACGGCCTGCACGGCGCCGAGCCCAAGGACGGAACCGTCCAACTCACCGCCGGTTCCCACCCGTTCCGCATCGACTACTTCGAGCGGGGCGGCGGACAGCAGCTCACGCTGGCCTGGCAGCCGCCGGGCGCCGACGCCTTCACCGTCGTCCCACGCGAGGCGCTGAGCACCGACGCCGGCGTCGTCCGGGTGACCGCGCCCGGACGCAAGGAGTGCGAGTCGGGCGCGGACAGCCCCGGCGACGGACTGCCGCTGACCGACGTCCGCCCGGACCTCGACCTCACCGATCTGCGCCCGGACGGCTTCGAACCGCAGGTCACCGGCATGGACTGGCTGCCCGACGGACGGCTCGCCATCAGCACGTGGGGCGGCTCCGAGACCACCAAGGGCGAGGTGTACCTCCTCGACCACGTCACCGGCACGACCAGCCGGGACAAGGTGACGGTGCAGAAGGTCGCGAGCGGGCTGCGCGAGCCGATGGGCATCAAGTACGTCGACGGTTCGCTGTACGTGTCGCAGAAGCACGAGCTGACCCAGCTCGTCGACACGGACAAGGACTCCGTCACCGACGAGTACCGCACCGTCGCCACCTGGCCGTACGGCAAGAACTTCCACGAGTTCGCCTTCGGCCTGCTCTACCGCGACGGCTTCTTCTACGTGAACCTGTCCGTCGCCATCAACTACGGCGGCGCCACCACCACTCCGCAGCCCGCGCCCGGCCGCGGCACCACGTACAAGGTCAACCGGAAGACCGGGAAGATCCACGCGGTCGCGGGCGGTCTGCGCACCCCGAACGGGATCGGCTGGGGCCCCGGCGGCGACATCTTCACCACCGACAACCAGGGCGGCTGGCTGCCCGCGTCGAAGCTCGTCCAGATCAGACAGGACCGCTTCTTCAACCACTACACCGAACCGTCCGGCCCGTTCGACGACAAGCCCGTCACCCAGCCGGTGCTGTGGCTGCCGCAGAACGAGATCGCCAACTCCCCCAGCACACCGCTGTACTTGACCAAAGGCCGGTTCGCCGGGCAGATGCTCTTCGGCGACGTCACCTACGGCGGACTGCAGCGCGGCTACCTGGAGAAGGTGAAGGGCCAGTACCAGGGCGCCGTGTTCCGGTACACGCAGGGCCTGGAGGCCGGAGTCAACCGGATCACGATGGGTCCCGACGGCGCGATCTACGCAGGCGGGCTCGGCGCCGACGGCAACTGGGGCCAGGAAGGGAAGCTCAAGTTCGGCCTGCAGAAACTGGCACCGAACGGCGGCAACACCTTCGACGTCAAGGAGATGCGGGCCGTCCCCGGCGGCTTCGACCTGGAGTACACCCAGCCGCTGTCGCAGGCCACGGCCGAGGAACTGGCCAAGCGCTACCAGGCCGAGCAGTGGCGCTACACCCCGACGTCCGACTACGGCGGCCCGAAGATCGCCGAGGAGCGGCTCGCGGTCCGGTCGGCCACGCTCGCCGACGACGGCCGCACGGTCCGGCTGCGCCTGGACGGCCTCAAGCCCGGCCGGGTCGTGCACGTCCGCTCCCCGCGCCCCTTCGCGTCCGACTCCGGTGAACCGCTGTTCAGCACCGAGGCCTGGTACACCCTCAACGCGCTGCCCGGCGAGCAGCCGCCGCCCGCCACCCTCTACGAGGCGGAGGAGGCACGCCTGACCGGAACGGCCGGCATCAACACCGATCACCCCGGCTACTCCGGCAGCGGCTTCGTCGACAGCTACAACACCGAGGGCAAGGTCGCCACGACGTTCGACGTGACCGTCCCCAAGGCGGGCGAGTACGACGTGAACCTCCGCTACTCGAACGGCCCGAACCCCTTCCAGGGCACCAAGTCCCTCTCCCTGTACGCCAACGGCGCCAAGCTCCGGCAGACGACCCTCGCCTCGACGGGCACCTGGGACGCCTGGTCGACCCGGACCGAGCGCGTCACCCTCAAGGCGGGCCGCAACACCGTCGCCTACCGCTTCGACCCGGGCGACACCGGCCACGTCAACCTCGACCTGATCACCGTGCGCCCGCACGGCGACCCGGTCGGTCTCTTCGACGGCACGGCCGCCTCCCAGGCGCAGTGGCAGCACACCGACGGCCGGAAGGTCGAATGGCCGCTGACCGACGAGAAGTCGATGGAGGTGTGCTGCGGCGACATCCGCACCAAGGATGCCTACGAGGACTTCAAGCTGCACGTGGAGTTCCGGGTGCCGCAGCTGCCGGACGACGTGACCGGACAGAACCGGGGCAACAGCGGCGTCTACCTCCAGGAGCGGTACGAGATCCAGATCCTCGACTCGTTCGGTGACACCACGCTCGACAACAACGAGGCGGGGGCGATCTATCTGAAGAAGGCGCCGGACATCAACGCGGCGACGGCGCCGGAGAGTTGGCAGACGTACGACATCACGTTCCGGGCGGCGCGCTTCGACGCCGACGGCAAGAAGACCGCCGACGCGCGGGTGACCGTGGTGTGGAACGGCACGAAGGTCCACGACGACGTCGCGATCGACGGGCCGACCGGCGCGGGCGCGCCGGAGAGCCCGGCGGCCGGGGCGATCCGGCTGCAGGACCACGGCAACAAGGTGCGGTTCCGCAACATCCGGGTGGAACCGCTGAGTTGAGCCCCGGAGCTCAGGGCGCGCCCACGACGGCGTGGGCGCGCCCCCTCCGCCTCACCGGGCCGTCCGGTAGGGGCGGAAGAAGTCCCGCACCTCCTGCGCGTACAGCTCGGGTTCCTCGAACGGGGCGAAGTGGCCGCCCCGCGGGGGCTCCGTCACGCGGACCACGTTCGTCATGCGCTCCAGCCAGGCCCGCGGCGGGCGGAGGATGTCGCCGTGGAACAGCGAGAAGCCGGACGGGACGTCGACGCGACGCGTGAGCTGCTCGACCGGGAGGGCGCCGTTCGCGTGGTACATGCGCATCGACGAGCCGATGGTGCCGGTCAGCCAGTACAGGGTGACGTTCGTGAGGATCTCGTCCTTGGTGAAGCTGCGCCCGATGTCGCCGTCGCAGTCGCTCCACGCGCGCATCTTCTCGACGATCCACGCGGCGAGCCCGGCCGGCGAGTCGGTGAGCCCGAACGCGGCGGTCTGCGGTTTCGTCCGGTGGATCGCGCCGTACGCGCCCTCGGCGGCACCCCACGCGCCGACCTCGTCGAACCAGGCCCGCTCCTCGGCCGTCAGCTCGGCCCGGTCACCGGTGAACACGGGCAGGCCGCCGTCCATCCGGTGCACGGCCACGACCCGGTCGGGGTGGTCGAGGGCGAGATAGCGGCTGACGTGACTGCCGATGTCGCCGCCCGCCGCGCCGAACCGCGGGTACCCGAGCCCGGCCATGAGCTCTGCCCACAGTCCGGCCACGGCGGGTGAGGCGAGCGGGGCGCCGGCGGGCCGGTCCGAGTAGCCGTAGCCCGGCATGTCGGGGACGACCACGTCGAACGCGTCGGCCGGGTCGGCGCCGTGCGCGGCCGGGTCCGTGAGCAGCGGGACCACCTTCTGGTAGCGCCAGAAGGAGTCCGGCCAGCCGTGGCACAGCACCAGCGGCAGCGCGGGTCCTGCCGACGCGGCGGCCCGGGCGTGCACGAAGTGGATGCCGAGTCCGCCGAGCCGGGCGCGGTACCGGGGCAGCCGGGCCAGCTCCGCCTCCTGTGCCCGCCAGTCGAACCCGTCCGCCCAGTGGGCGACGAGCGCACGGAGCTCGTCCAGGTCGGTACCGAGGGACCAGCCGGCGTCCTCGGGCGCGTCGGGCCAGCGCGTCGCGCGCAGCCGCGCCCGCAGGTCGGCCAGGGCGGCGGGGTCCGCCGACGAGGAGAAGGGCTCGATGGTCAGCGCTGCGTCCGGCATGCCCTCCATGATCCCGCAGCGCCGCCGGTTCGCACGTCCGCACGGCGCCGGTGGGGTTTGATCCCGCCACCATCGGTAAGGCGCGGGGCAGTTGACACGGGAGGTGCACGGTGTTCCAAGCCGGACAGAACGGTCAGTGGGTCCGTACCCGCACGGAGGCGGACGCCAAGGCGTTCATCCAGGAGAAGCGTGCCGACCAGGAGCGTTCCCTGCACACCGGAACCGGCACGCTGATCGTCACCGGTGCCGTGCTGCTCTTCCTCGTGGGCTGGGCGCTGTACGGCATGCTGCGCTGACCCGGGCACCAACACGGTTCGGGCCAGACCGAGTTCAGGCGAGGCCGAGTTCCCGCTCGCCGAGGGACACGAAGTGGCGGCGCACGTCGGCGTCCGTGACCTCGGCGAGGTGGGCGGGCTGCCAGCGGGGCCTGCGGTCCTTGTCGATGATCTGTGCCCGCACGCCTTCCACCAGGTCCGGGTTGCCCACGGCCACGCAGGACACCCGGTACTCCTGGTCGAGTGCCTCCTCCAGCGTGAGGCCACGGGCCGAGCGCATCGCGGCGAGGGTGACCTTCAGGGCGAGGGGCGAGCGGCTCAGGAGCAGTTCGGCAGCCTCCTTCGCCTCGGTGTCGCCGCGGTCGAGCAGCCGGGCGACGATCTCCTCCACGGTGTCGGCGGCGAAGCACGCGTCGATCCACGGCCTCATGGCGGCCAACTCGCCGTCCGGCGCCGCCTGTTCACGGGCGCTGAGCGCGTCCCGGACCGGGCTCGTGGCCAGCGCGTCGAGGAGGCCCGGAACGTCTGACGCGGGCAGATAGTGGTCGGCCAGACCGCACAGCAGGGCGTCGCCCGCGCCGATCGACGCACCGGTGAGCGCCAGGTACGTGCCCAGCTCGCCGGGCGCGTGGGCGAGCAGCCAGGTGCCGCCGACGTCCGGGACGAACCCGATGCCCGTCTCCGGCATGGCGATCCGGGACCGCTCGGTGACGACCCGCACGGAGCCGTGCGCGGAGATCCCCACGCCGCCGCCCATCACGATGCCGTCCATGATCGCGACGTACGGCTTGGGGTAGCGGGCGATCCGGGCGTTGAGGTGGTACTCGTCGCGCCAGAACGCGGCCGACGCACTGCCGTCGCCGTCCCGGGCGTCGTCGTGCACGGCCCGGATGTCGCCGCCCGCGCACAGGCCGCGCTCGCCCGCGCCGGTGATCACGACGCTCTCCACGGAGTCGTCGTGCTCCCAGTCGGTCAGCGCCGCGTCGACGAGGCGCACCATCTCGTGGTCGATCGCGTTCAGCGCGCGGGGCCGGTTGAGCACGAGGTGGGCGGCCCGGCCCTCGACGCGCCTGAGGACTGGGGTCTCGCTGCCGGTCATCCGAATGCCTCCGTCACGCCGCGACTGCCGATCCCCGGCATGATCTCATCCGCCGGTCGACGGCCGTGCGGGACCGCTCACCAGTCGTCCCAGACCGTCGCCTCCACGGTGAACTCGGACGGGCCCCGCACGCTGGTCACCGTGACGTAGCCGAGGCGCCCTTCCTGGGTCCGCAGGCAGGCGACGGTCCCCTCGTGCACGGCCAGCGCCCGCCGCGCCAACTGACCGCTCAGGTCGGCGCATTGCTGGTGGTCGGGCGGCCGGGAGCCGTCCCAGCGGGCGATGGCGTTGGCGACGACCTCGCCGGAGTGGCAGTCGCACTCCAGCCCGAGATCCCCGATCACCGCCTGGCCCGGTGGCACGCCGTCGAGCCACCATCCGGTGGGCGCCCCGTTGCTGTAGAGGAGCAGCGAGCCCTGCCATCGCACCCGCACGGCCGGCTTGCTGGGCCCGGGGCGGGGCGTCGGTGCCGGGGACGTATCCGGCGGCGGGACCGACGGTGACGGTGTCCGCGAAGGGGTCGGGGCCGGCGTCGACGTGTCCGGTGCGGGGCTCGGCGGGGACGGGTCGTCCGTGGGTGTCGCCGGTGCGGCCGAGGGGCTCGGCGACGGCCCGGCGGCCCGGCCACCGCCGGTGCCGCCGGTCGACGACAGGTTCTGTACGTACAGCAGGGTGCCCAGCACCAGCGCGAGTGCGCCGATCGCGGCGACGGTCCAGCGCACCTTCGGCGAGGTGAGGGCCGGGAGTTCGGCGCCGCCCAGGTTCACGGCCTGCCCGATCACCGCGCCGGCGAGCAGGATCACGCCGACGACCCACAGCGATCCGACGACAGCAAGCACGACACCACTCCCCGCGGGCGTTCGCCTGGTCCGGCCACGGTGCGCGCCGTGGGGACGCCGGAGGACGACCGTAGCGACCATCGGGCGAATCGGGCCAGGGGGCCGCACGGCAGCCGGGTGCCCGGCCTTCCGCGCCGCCGGGCCCGGACCGTCACGTAGAGTTGGCGGTACACGTCCGCGCGCTACTCCCCCGGCCGGTCCACCGGCCGGCGACGCGTCGGCCGGTCACTCCTCTGCCGGGCCTTCCTCGGTACGTCCCTCTGCGGAAGGCTCTGCATGAACCACCCGGACCGCCCCGACGACGCCCCTGCCGTCTCCTTCGCCGACCTGGGCCTGCCCGCGGCGGTGCTGCGCACGCTCGGTGAGCTCGGTGTCCGGGAGCCCTTCCCGATCCAGGCGGCCACCCTGCCGGGCGCCCTCGCGGGGCGCGACGTGCTGGGGCGCGGGCGGACCGGTTCCGGCAAGACGCTCGCCTTCGGGCTGGCGCTGCTGAGCCGGACGGCCGGGCGGCGGGCCGAGCCGAAGCACCCCCTGGCCCTGGTCCTCGTGCCCACGCGCGAGCTGGCCCAGCAGGTCACCGAGGCGCTCACCCCGTACGCCGAAGCGCTCCGCCTGCGGATGGCCACGGTCGTCGGCGGCATCTCGATCGGCCGTCAGGCCGCCGCGCTGCGGGACGGCGCCGAGGTCGTCGTCGCCACCCCCGGCCGCCTGCACGACCTCATCGACCGCGGGGCCTGCCGCCTCGGCCGCGTCCGGATCACCGTGCTCGACGAGGCCGACCAGATGTGCGACATGGGTTTCCTGCCGCAGGTCACCGAGGCGCTCGACCAGGTGCGCACGGACGGTCAGCGGATGCTGTTCTCGGCCACCCTGGACCGCGACGTCGATCAGCTGGTGACCAAGTACCTTCACGACCCGGCCGTCCACGAGGTCGATCCGTCGGCGGGCGCGGTCACGACCATGGAGCACCACGTCCTGGTCGTGCACGGCCCCGACCGGTACGCCGTCGTCACCGAGATCGCCGCCCGCGACGGCCGCGTCCTGCTGTTCCTGGACACCAAGCACGGGGTCGACCAGCTGACCCGGCACCTGCGGGCCCACGGGATCCACGCGGCGGCGCTGCACAGCGGCAAGTCGCAGCCGCAGCGCACCAAGACCCTCGCGCAGTTCAAGAACGGGCAGATCACCGCCCTGGTGGCGACGAACGTCGCGGCGCGCGGCCTGCACGTCGACGACCTCGACCTGGTGGTCAACGTCGACCCGCCCACCGATCCCAAGGACTATCTGCACCGCGCGGGGCGCACCGCCCGGGCGGGCGGTTCCGGCCGGGTCGTCTCGCTCGTCCTGTCGGGACAGCGCCGCGAGCTGAGCCGGGTGACGACGGAGGCCGGGATCGAGCCGACGACCACCAAGGTGCGTTCGGGCGAGGCCGTACTGAGCCGGATCACCGGGGCGAAGGCTCCGTCGGGCACCCCGCTGGACAGCGCGCCCGGCGCGTCCCGGCCCAAGAACACGAACGCCCCCTTCCGCGGCCTGGGAACCTCGAAGGACGGCTCCGGCGGCGGGGGCGGCGGCCGGTCCTCCCGCAAGTCGAGCGAGGCCCGCAAGCTCGCCGAGGCCCGCAAGGCGGCCCAGGTGCGCCGCGGCCGCTAGGGCCTGTGCCGAGATCGCCGCGCGGCAGGGCTCGGGTCGCCGCGCGGCTGGTTCCGGCGCACACTGGAACGTAAGCATGTCGTGCTTCGGACCGGAGGCGCGCTCGCGGGAGCCCAGTGCTCCCGACGGCTGTCCGGCAGTGCGGCCACCGGCTCTCGCGATCCCTTGTCACCCCTACGGTGAGGAGCGATTCCGATGCCGGCCCACACGTCCGCACCCTGCGCGACCCGCACACATCGACGTCCGCACGACGCCCCCGACACCGCCGCCGCCTTCGACCGCTTCGCGCACCTGGACGGCGGGCCGGAGCGGGAGCTGCTGTCCGAGGAGATCGTCGAGGCGTGGCTGCCCATGGCGCACCGGATCGCCCGCCGGTTCCGTGACAAGGGCGAGAGCACCGAGGACCTCCAGCAGGTCGCGGCGATGGGCCTGGTCAAGGCCGTCAACCACTACGAGCCGGAGCGCGGCGCCTTCGAGAGCTACGCGGTGCCGACCATCACGGGCGAACTGCGCCGGCACTTCCGCGACCGCATGTGGGACGTGCGGGTGCCGCGCCGCATCCAGGAACTGCGCACCAAGGTCCGCAGGGCCCGCTTCGAGCTCCTCGACCAGCCGGGCAGCAGCCCGCAACCGGGCATCCCGGCCCTGGCCCGCCAGGCGGAGCTCACCAAGGACGAGGTCCGGGACGGCATGACTGCCCTGGACAGCTACAGCGCCACGTCCCTGGACGCGCAGCTGACGTCCGGCGGCCCCGACGGGTTCAGCCTCGCCGACACGCTCGGCGTCACGGACCCCGGCTTCGACCTCGTCACGGACCGGGAGGCGGCCCGGGAGGGACTGCAGCAACTGCCCAGCCGGGAGCGGACGATCCTGTACCTGAGCTACTTCGAGGGCCTGACGCAGAGCCGGATCGCGGAGCGGTTCGGCATCTCCCAGATGCAGGTGTCCCGCCTCATCGCTAAGAGCTGCGCCACGGTGCGCGCGCACGCGCTGCGCGGCGCCGACGGGGTGTGGGTCAGCCGGTGACCAGGCCGGTCACCAGGTTGATGGCCGTCGCCAGGATGCTGGTGCCGAACACGTAGGACAGCAGGCAGTGGCGGAGCACGATCGACCGGATCGTCGAGCTGGCGACGCTGGTGTCGGAGACCTGGTAGGTCATGCCGAGGTTGTAGCTGAAGTAGAGGAAGTCCCGGTACGCGGGCGGGCGCGCGGAGTTGAAGTCGATCCCGCCGCCCGACGCGTAGTACACGGACGCGTAGCGGGTCGCGTACATCAGGTGCAGCGCGGCCCACGCCATGAAGACGCCGCACAGCGCGGTGGCGGCCGCGATCTGTCCCGTGTCGTCGGAGCCGCCGCGCAGGAGCAGCAGGACGATGGCGACGAGGCCGCACAGGGCCGCCCCCACGACCACCAGTTCCTCGGCGACGGGCCGGAAGCCCTCGCGGCCCGCGTTGCGCCGGGTCGCCTCGGCGTCCAGCGGCCACAGGACCGCCCAGCCCGACACCACGAAGACGAGCTCCGTCACGGCGATCCCGACCAGCACGCCGAGGGTCGCGTCGACCGGGATCCCGACGGCGACACCGGCCGCCGCGCCGGTGAGCACGGCTCCGACGAGGCGGGGGACGGCGGCCGACGGGACCCTGGTGTTCATGCCGCCTCACGGTAGTCGCGCGGACCTTGGTCGGCCCGGCGGTCCCGCTACGAACTTGTTCGTTACGAACATGTTCGTTACGGTGGTGGGGTGACCTCGAACGCCCCCCGCCCCCGCAGCCGCCGCGAGCGGCCCGCCAAGCCCGCCCTCTCCCACGAAGGCATCGTCGACACGGCGGTCCGCCTGATGGAGAGCGACGGACTCCAGCGCGTCACCATGCGACGGCTCGCCCAGGAGCTCGACACCGGCCCCGCCTCGCTGTACGTGTACGTGGCCAACACGGACGACCTGCACGCGGCGATGCTGGAGCGGCTGCTCGGCGCCGTCGAGCTCACGCCGCCCGCCGAGGACTGGCGCGAGCGGCTCGTCCAGGTCCTCGCCTCGTACACGCACGTCCTGTTCGCGCACCCCGGGCTCGCCCGCGCCGCGGTGGCGGTCCGTCCGAACGGGCCGCACTACCTGGCCCTGGTGGAGACGATCCTCGCCCTGCTGCACGAGGGCGGCGTGCCCGACGGGCAGGCGGCCTGGGGCGTCGACGTGCTGCTCCAGGTGGCGACGGCCACCGCCGCCGAGCACGCCACCCGCGCGGCCGACGGCACCAGCGTGCGCGCCCACGACGACGCGATCGCCGCGTTGCGCGGCGCCTGTGCCGACCGCCACCCGCGGATCGCCGCCCTCGGCGACGACCTCTACTCGGGCGCGCCCGAACAGCGCCTCGCCTGGGCCTTCCGCGCGGTGATCAACGGAACCGGCGGCACCCCTCGCACCTGAACCGACGGCCCCGGCCCACCGGCCGGCCGCCCCCAGCGAAAGAAGCACTCCCATGAACACGTCCGTGAACACACCCGGCACCACGCCCCTGAACTCACCCGGGACCGCTCCCGTGACCACTCCCGTGAGCCCCCTCCCCCACCATCCCGTCGCCGTCATCGGTGCCGGTCTGGGCGGGCTGACCCTCGCCCGGGTCCTGCACGTGAACGGCATCGATGCCGCCGTCTTCGACCTCGACGCCTCCGCGGGCGCCCGCGCCCAGGGCGGCATGCTCGACATCCACGGCGACACCGGCCAGGCCGCGCTGCGCGCGGCGGGCCTGCACGACGCGTTCCTCGCCAAGGTCCACCGCGGCGGCCAGGCCCTGCGGGTCCTGGACCGGCAGGCCCGGGTGCTGCGCGACGAGGGCGACGACGGCACCGGCGACCGGCCGGAGATCGACCGCGGCGACCTGCGGGACCTGCTGATCGGCTCCCTGCCCGACGGGATGATCCGCTGGAACGCGAAGACGACCGCGGTCCGGCCGATCGGTGCCGGCCGGCACGAGGTCACGCTGGCCGACGGCAGCGCCTTCACCACGGACCTGCTGATCGGCGCCGACGGCGCATGGTCGCGGGTCAGGCCGCTGCTGTCCGACGCCGTGCCCGCGTACACCGGCATCTCGTTCGTCGAGATCGACCTGCTCGACGCCGACGCCCGCCACCCCGAGAGCGCCCGTCTGCTGGGCGGCGGCATGTTCTTCGCGCTCGGCGACGACAAGGGCTTCCTCGGTCACCGGGAGAGCGACGGCAGCCTGCACCTGTACACGGCGCTGCGGGTCGCCGAAGACCACCTCGACGGCTTCGACTTCACCGACGCCGACGCCGCGAAGACCGCGCTCCTGGAGCACTTCGCGGACTGGGCGCCCGAGCTGCGGCGGCTCGTCACCGACGCGGACGGACCTCTCGTCCCCCGGCTCATCCACGCGCTGCCCGTCGGCCACCGCTGGGACCGCGTACCCGGCGTGACGCTGCTGGGCGACGCCGCCCACCTGATGTCACCGTTCGCCGGTGAGGGCGCCAACCTCGCGATGATCGACGGCGCGGACCTGGGCCGCTGCCTGGCCGCGCACCCCGGTGACACCGAGGCAGCGCTGGCCGCGTACGAAGAGGTGCTGTTCCCCCGCAGCGAGGCGACGGCGCAGGACTCCGCCGACGGCCTGGAGGTCATCTTCAACGACCGGGCGCCGCAACCGCTGCTCGACATGTTCGCCGGGTTCGACGCTCAGCAGGGCTGACCGGCCGTCCGGTGCGCGGACCGGCACTCCTCGGCCCGCCGGGTGAGGAACCGCCGCTCCGCCTCGTTGCCGACCAGCTCCAGGGCCCGCCCGTACCACGCGGCGGCCTCCGCCGGACGTCCCGCCCGGCGCAGCAGGTCGGCGTGGGTGGCCGGGAGCAGATGACTGTCCGGCAGCGCGCCCTCCCGTTCCAGTTCCCCGACCAGGGCGAGGCCCGCGTCCGGTCCTTCGGCCATGCCGACCGCCACCGCGCGGTTGAGCCGGACCGTCGCCGACGGCACCCGGCGCTCCAACTCCCCGTACAGGCCCGCGATGTCGGCCCAGTCCGTGGCGTCGGCGGTGGCCGCCGTGGTGTGGCAGGCGGCGATGGCCGCCTGGATCTGGTACGGCCCGGGGCGGCCCCGGCGCAGCGCGCCCTCCAGGAGCGCGGCGCCCTCGTCGATCCCGGCCCGGTCCCACGCCGAACGGTCCTGGTCCTCCAGCGTCACCAGGTCACCGATGGCATCCACCCGGGTGCCGCGCCGCGCGTCGTGCAGCAGCAACAGGGCGAGCAGGCCCAGCACTTCGGGCTCGTCAGGCAGGAGCCGGGCGAGGACGCGGGCGAGCCGGACGGCCTCGGCGCACAGGTCCGTGCGCACCAGGTCCGTGCCGGAAGCCGCGGCGTAGCCCTCGTTGAAGAGCAGGTACACGACGGCGAGCACCCCCGTCGTCCGTTCCGGCAGCAGGTGCGCCGGCGGGACGCGGTAGGGGATGCCGGCGTCGCGGATCTTCCGCTTGGCCCGGACGAGGCGCTGCGCCATGGTCGCCTCGGGCACGAGGAAGGCGCGGGCGATCTCCGGCGTGGTCAGCCCGGCGAGCGTGCGCAGGGTCAGCGCGACGCGCGCGTCCAGGGACAGGGCGGGATGACAGCAGGTGAACAGCAGCCGCAGCCGGTCGTCCGGCACTCCGCTCTCGTCCTCACCGGCCGGTTCGTGCGGGTCCTCGTGCGGGTCCTCGTGCCGGGCCAGCACGGCGGCGTCGCGCACCTTCGCCGCCTCGACGGCCGCCCTGCGCCGCACGTCCAGAGCGCGGTTGCGGGCCGTCGTGGTGAGCCAGGCGCCGGGGCGGCGCGGCACTCCGTCGCGCCGCCACCGGTCGAGCGCCCGGGTGAACGCGTGCTGGGCGCACTCCTCGGCGAGGTCCCAGTCGCCGGTCGCCCCGATGACGGTGGCGACGACCTGGCCCCACTCCTCGTGGAAGGCGGCCGTGACCGCCTTCTCGACGTCGTCCGTGCCGTTCATTCGTCCGGCTCCAGGACCGGGCGCACTTCCACCGCCCCGGCGGCGGCGACCGGATGCCGTGCGGCGAGGTCCAGGGCCTCGTCGAGGTCGGCCGCCTCGACGAGGTCGAACCCCGCCACGTACTCCTGTCCGGCGGTGAACGGGCCGTCGCTGACGAGGACTTCACTGCCGCGCGTCCGCACCGTGGTGGCGCAGTCGGCCGGACGCAGCCGCACTCCGGCGGGCGTCCCGGGGGCGATTTCCGCGCCGCCGTCCGGGGCGCAGAGGAGGAAGACGTACCTCACGACGCGTCCGGCGGCAGGGGCACGTCGAGCGGGACGGACGTGTGCTGGTGGACGATCTGCCACCGGTCACCCGCCGCGCGGTAGCCGGTGGTGACCCGGGCAGTGCTGTCCAGCGTCCCGCCGTCGGCGAGCCGGGCGCGCATCCGGACGAGGGCGTGGCTGAAGGCGATGCTCTCGTCGACGCGGACGTGGAAGTCGAGGACCTCGCGCTCGACGGGCCCGTCCAGCGTCGCGATCCACAGCTCCTCAGCCTTGCGCAGGGCGTCGACCCCGCTCTGCGGCAGTCCGCTCACGGGGTGGAACACCTCGACGTCCGGCGCGTAGCAGGCCATGGCCCGGGCGACGTCACGGTCCTGGCCGGCGGCGGTGAGCTCCGCGTCGAGCCGCCGGATCTCGGCCTCCGCGTCCTCGTCGTCCCAGAACGGCCGCACCTCCATGGCGCCCCCGGCGGCCATCGGGTGCCGTGCGGCCGCTTCGACGGCCTCGTCCAGGCTCCCGCACTCCAGGACGTCGAACCCGGCGATGTACTCCTTGGTCTCGGCGAACGGGCCGTCGGTGCGCAGCACTTCAGCGTCCCGCACCCGGACGGTGACCGCGTCGGCCGGGGGCCGCAGCCGGTGGCCGTGCAGCCGGACGCGGCGTTCGACGCCCAGTTCCTCGACCCACTGCTCGATGGGAACGACGGGTGATTCTGGGGTGTCACCGGTCTCGACGGTGTCGTCGGCGCAGACGAGCAGCATGTACTTCATCGTTCCTCCGGGTGTGGTGCCGGTGTCCGTGAGCTTCCTACACCCACCGACGCACGGCCCCGCCCGGAATCGACACCTCGGCGAAAAAATCTTTCGCCCCGCGCCGAGCGGGGCGTTATCGTCGACGGTATGAACGTCACCGGCCGAACCACCACCGCAGCCGCGCGAGCGACCAGCTCGCCGGTTGCCGCCGCCTGACGCACCACTTTCCCCGGCGACCGGAAACGGCCCGCCGGGGTTTCGCGTTCTTCGACGTTCACCCAGCCCTTCCCGCGGACCGTCGTCCGGTGCCTCCCGCTCGCCCCGCGAAGGAGCCACAGACCATGAACACGGAACCGATGACGACCGAGCACGTCGTGCGCACGTTCGTCGAGTACTACGAGGACCGCGGCCACCACCGCGTCACCGGCTCGACCCTGCTGCCGCCGCCCGGCGACCCGGTGCTGTTCACCACGTCCGGAATGCACCCCCTCACCCCGTACCTGGAGGGCCGTCCACATCCGCTCGGCAGACGTCTGGTCAACGTGCAGCGCTGCCTGCGTACCACGGACCTGGACGAGGTCGGCGACTCCACGCACCTGACCGTCTTCGAGATGCTCGGCACCTGGTCGCTGGGCGACTACGAGGGGCCGCAGAGCCTCGACTGGGGATACGGCCTGCTCACCGAGGGCCTCGGTGTCGATCCGGGGCTGCTGCACGCCACCGTCTTCGGCGGTGACGAGCGGACCGGCCTGGACACCGATTCCCTGGAGGTGTGGCAACGGCTCGGCGTCCCGGTCGAGTTGACGCTCGACGACAACTGGTGGTCGAACGGGCCCACCGGTCCGTGCGGCCCCGACTCCGAGATCTTCCTGTGGACCGGCGACACCCCGCCGGAGTCGACACCGACCGGCGACGACCGCTGGGTGGAGGTGTGGAACCACGTGATGATGCGGCACCGCAGGCTCGACGACGGGTCGCTCGTCCCGCTCCCCCAGCGCAACGTCGACACCGGCCTCGGTCTGGAGCGGCTCGCCTCGCTGCTGCAGGGCAGACCGTCGGTCTTCGAGTGCGACGTCTTCGACCCGTGGCGCCGGCTCCTGCCGCCGCTGTGGCCGCTGGACGAGTCCTCGCTGCGGCTGGTCTACGACCATCTGCGCTCGGCCGTCGTGGTGCTCGGCGACGGGGTGCGTCCGGGCAACACCGGCCGCGGCTACGTGCTGAGGCGCCTGCTGCGGCGCGTCCTCACCGTCCTGTGGCGCGACGACCCGTCGCGCGAACTCGGCGATCTGCCGGGTGAGTTGGTGCGGCACACGCTGGACCACTTCCGTCAGGACATGGATCCGGAGGAGGTCGTGCGGGTGCTGTGCGACGAGGAGCGGCGGTTCCGCGGGCTCCTTGAGCGGGGCCGGCGCGTCCTGTCCCGGCCGCGCTTCCAGGGCCCGCTGGACGAGGAGGACTTCCACTACCTGCACGACACCCACGGTCTGCCGCGCGATCTCGTACGGGACCTGCGGTCGCGGTGACGGTCCGCACCCGGCCGGGGCCGCCCGTTCGCCCTCCACGGCACCGGGCGAGCGGGCACGATGACCGGGTGCGCAACGACATCAGCGGCGGCGTCTTCTTCGGCGCGGTGGTCCAGGGCGAGACGGTGACCGTGCACCTGCCCCCGGCCACCGCGCCGGCGCTGTCCGGGCTGCCGCCCGCGTCCGCCGTGTTCACCGGGCGGGAGCGGGAGATCGGCGAACTGCTCGCCGGGCTCCGGCCCGGGGAGTCACGGGTACCGTCCGCGACGCTGGTGACCGGGCTCGGCGGTCTGGGCAAGACGGAGCTGGCCGTGCAGGTCGCGACGCGGGCGGTGCGCGAGGAGGGGTGGTTCCCGGGCGGGGTCCTGTTCGTGGACCTGTTCGGGTACGACCCCGAGCGCCGCGTCTCGCCCGAGCACGCGCTCGACGGTCTGCTGCGGTCCCTGGGCGTGGCGCCCGAGCAGATCCCCCAGGATCTCCAGGGCCGCTCCCGGCTGTTCCGCAGCGCGCTGGCCGCGCTCGCCTCGGCCGGCCGTCGGATCCTGGTCGTCGTCGACAACGCCGGTGACGCCGGGCAGGCCACTCCCCTGCTGCCGACGGACGGCACGACGGCCACGCTGCTCACCTCCCGGGACACCCTGGATCTCGGCGCCCGGGTCATCGAACTCGGCGGCCTGGACGAGTCCGCCGCGATCCGGATGCTGGACGGGGTCGTACAGGAGGCTCGGGGCCCGGGCGACACCCGGGTGCGGGACTCCCCGGCCGGGGCGGCCGCCGTCGCCCGTGCGTGCGCCGGCCTGCCGCTCGCCCTGCGGATCGCGGCGGCCCTGCTGGCCGACCATCCGCGGCGCCCCCTCACGTCCCTCGCCGACGCCCTCACCGCGCAGCACTCACGACTGCGGCGGCTACGGCGTCAGGAGCGGGCCGTGCGCGGCGCGTTCGACCTGTCCTACGAGCGGCTCGACGCGGACCAGGCGCGGATGTTCCGGCTGCTGTCGGTCAACGCGGGTCCCGACGTCTCCACGGAGGCGGCGGCCCGGCTCGCGGACTGCGACGCGTACGACGCGGAGGAGTTGCTGCAGGACCTCGCCCGTGCGCATCTCATCGAGGCGGGGACCGTGTGGGGACGCTGGCGGATGCACGATCTGGTGCGGTTGTACGCGGAGGAGAGGGGGGAGCACCATGCCGCGGACGACGAGCGCGCCGGCGCCCGCAAGCGGCTCCGCACCTACTACTTCGGGACCTGCGCGAAGGCCGTCAGCAGAGCCAAGTTCTCGTTCCGGAACGGCCGCCGACTCGCCGTCGTGAACGCCGGAGCCAGGTTTCCCGCATGGGTGGACGCGAAGCACTGGCTCGACACCGAGCGGTCGAACCTGGTCGCCGAGACCACGTCGGCGCGGCTGCACGGCCACGCGAACGCGTGCGCCGCACTCGCCTTCGTCGTGGGCCCGTACCTCACCCACCGGTTCCACTTCGACGACTTGGTCACCTTGGCCCAGAACGTGCTGGACGTCGCGAACGGCTCGGACGACCCGGCGCCCGGGGTCGCCCGAGTCCTGGCGCATCTCGGCCGGGACCTGGAACACCACGGCAGTCACGAGGTCCGCGCCCTGCTGCCCGTCGCCCTCGCCGTGCAGCACAAGGCCCTGGACGTGTTCCGCGACCACGGTGACCGTCGCCGCGAGGCGTGGACCCTGGCCGACGTCAGTCGCACGCTCCACGTGCTGCGCCGGTTCGACGAGGCGGAGGAGGCACTCGACCGGGCCGAGGCCCTCTACCGTGAGCTGGACCATGAATCCGGCCTCGCCGAGGTGCACTGGGTCAGATCCTGTCTGCACAGTCGCACGTACTGACCACGGCTGCCAGCCCCATCACCACCCCTCGCGCCAGATCCGCCCCCGAGTGATGCCCGACCGCCAGCAGCGGGCGCGCGTCGAGCATCGACGGTGACGTCACGTCGGCCAGCACACAAGCGAGTTGAGGGATGCACTCACCGCGCACCGCGTGCCGCAACAGCGCAGCCGACACCAGCGGGGTGCGCGCCTCGGCGTCCCGCACCGCGGCGGCGAGTGCTCCGGTGGGGCGGCCCATGGCGTGCCGGGCGAGAAGTGCGCCGCACAGGACGTCGTCGCCGGACGGGGTGAGGCCGGGGCCCCGTCCGACCAGGGCGCGGCCCGCGCCGACGATCCGCTCCGGGTCGTCGGCGCGCAGGGCCGCGCGGAGTCCGGCCAGTTCGGGGCCGCCCGGTCCGGCGGCGTGCGCCAGTTCCGCACACCGGTCCGCGCGGACGGGGCCGGTGAGGAGGCCCTGGGCGCGGGGCGGCGCCCAGGACCCCTCGGCCCGGACGCACCAGGGGCCGACGGTGACGCGGCCGGCGCCGATCACGACGGGCGTCCCCGGTCGGGGCCGCGGTGGCACGGCGCCCGGGAGGAGGATCCCGTTGGGGACGCGGACGGCGTCGGGGTGGATCAGGGCCACGGCCGGGCGGCCGGGGTCGCCGGTGGTCACGTACAGGGCGAGGCGGGTGCCGGCGACCACGCGGCCCTGGCGCACCGGCCCGTGCACCAGGTCGGCGACCGCCTCGCTCACGACTCCCGTCAGTCGCACGGCTCGTGGAACGCGGCGAGTGCCTCGGTGAAGCACCGCAGCGGGGCGTGGGTGAGGCCGGCGCCGATCTGTCCGATGCCGGGCTCGCGGTGCGAGATGCCGGTGGTGACGACCGGTTCGAGGCCGGTGTCCACGACCTTGCGGATGTCGATGCCGACGGGGCTGCCGACGAAGTCGAGTCCCGGCAGTTGGTAGTCGCGGTGCCGGCCGAGGGTCAGGCCGGCCATCTCGCGGCTGATCCGGCGGGCCCGTTCGGGGGTGCCGCCGACGAATCCGACGATGGCGGGCGCGGCGGCGATCGCGAAGCCGCCCAGGCCGTGGGTCTCGGTGATGGCGCTGTCGCCGATGTCGGGGTTGGCGTCGTCGGGGCCGAACCCGGCGAAGTAGAGGCCGTCGACGGCGGCGGCGGGGGCCCGGAACCAGGCGTCGCCGAGGCCGCTGACCCGGATGCCGACGTCGACTCCGTTGCGGGCGAAGGCGGTGACGAGGGTCGAGTGCTCCACGCCGTGGCCCGCGTCCATGGCCAGTTTGCTCGCCGCCATCGAAAAGTTGAGGAACCAGTAGTTGTTCCCGCTGAGGAAGTCGAGGGCCTCGACGCCGCCGAGATCGGCGGACCGGGCGAGTCCCGCGGCCAGTTCGCGGGTGAGCAGCGCGCTCGCGGCGGTGTTGCGGCTGTGGCACTCGTCGCCCATCTGGAGGGCCTGTGCGGTGAGGCCGCGCAGGTCGACGGGTTCGTCCCGGGAGCGCAGCGCGGCGCGCAGGCTGGGTCCGAGGCGCTCCCCCATCCAGCGCAGGCGGGTCATCACGTCGTCGCCGAGCGCGCCGTAGCGCAGGCAGCGTCCCTGCCCCTCGTTGAGGTTGGAGTAGGCGCGGCGTCCGGTGTCCCGGTCCTCGACGACGAGCAGGGGCATGGAGCGCGAGATGATGCCGGCCATCGGGCCGACCGCGTCGTGGTGGTGGCACGGTTCGAAGTGGATGCCGCCGTCGGCGGCGAGGCGTTCCGCCTGTTCCGGTGTCTCCGCCCAGCCTTCGAGGAGGGCCGCGCCGACGACGGCCGCCCGCATGGGGCCGCACATCCGCTCGTACGGGAGGGGCGGGCCGGCGTGCAACAGGAGGCGTTCCTCGGCGAGTTGCGGGATGAGGTCCTGGGCCGGGGCCACGTCGACCAGGAGCGGCCGGACCGCGAGGACGGCGTCCAGGGCGCGGGTGTTGGCCCGCTCGATCGCCGGGTGGGAGGTGAGCCGGGCGAGTTTGGCGCCGAGGTCCTCGTCCCCGGCGGCGGGCGGGCGCCACTCCACCTGGTGCACGGTGGCGCCCGCGTCGGCCGCCGGTGCGGCGAAGCCGTCCACACCGACCGCGACGATCCGCGGCGCCGCCGCCAGCAGTCCTGACGTCGTCATACGCCCTCTCCGATCCTGACCTCGACCTGCGGTGCGATGACGGCCACCGCGTCGGCGGCGGCCCGTGCGGCGGCCGTGCCGCTGCCCATGACGACGGCCCCGGCATCTGCCAACAGGCGCTTCTGTACGTCGAGTTGCTGGGGGTCTCGGTCGGTGCCGACCACGAAGGCGAGCACGAGGGGGCCGTCGTCGGGGGTCGGCCGTCCGGCCAGGACCCGGACGATCTCACCGGCGGGGTCCGGTGCGGCGCCGTGGCCGATGACCACGTCGAGGAGGACGACGGCCGTCGACGGGTCGTCGAGCGCGGCCGTCAGGTACGCGGTCCGTACCGTCGGGTCGATCATGGGGTGCGGGCGTCCTGTGGTGTACGCGTCGTCGCCGAGGTCGAGCACCAGGTGAGCGGCGGGCAGGGCGGGCGGTGCGCCCGGTGGCGGGGCGGGTGTCTCGCGGGCGACGGCGCCGAGGCGGGCGCGGAGCAGGAGTTCCGCCTCGTACGCGAAAGTGCCGCCCGCGTACAGTCCGCGCACCCAGCGCCGTGGCTCCCGGGGAGGGCGCGGAGTCGCGGTCTCGGCGGCGGGCACGGGGTGGCCGAGGGCGAGGGACGCCGCCGCGCGCGCCGCTTCGTCCAGGGTGGCGACCTGGGTCACGCCGGGCGGTGCCGTGCCGGAGGCGGCGCCGAGGAAGCAGGCGACGACCGGTTTGCCGATGCCCGCCGCCCGTTCCAGTACGCGGCGGGCGACCCGGGGCGCGGGCGGCTTCGAGACGAGGACGACGACCTCGGTGGTCGGGTCGGCGGCCAGCAGGTCGAGGGCGGCGAGGGTGGAGAGGCCGCCGATCTCCTCACTCAGGTCCCGGCTCCCGGTGCCGATGAGGTGGCTGACGCCCGCGCCCATCGCGTGCACGAGGCAGGACACCTGCTGCAGTCCGGTGCCGGAGGCGCCGGCGAGTCCGATGCCGCCGCGCCGCACGGCGTTGGCGAAGCCGAGGGGGATCCCGGCGACGAGGGACGTCCCGCAGTCGGGCCCCATCACCAACAGGCCGCGCCATGCGGCTTCTTGTTTGAGTGTCAGCTCGTCGGCGAGGGAGACGTGGTCGCTGAAGAGGAAGACGTTCATGTCCCGGCGCAGGGCTTTCAGCGCTTCGGCGGCGGCGTACGGGCCGGGGGTGGAGATCAGGGCGAGGTCGGTGTCGTCGGGGGCGGCGGCCAGGGCGCGCAGCGGCACCTCGCCCTCCGGGGCCGCAGGCCCGGGCGTCTCGGCGAGCGCGGCCAGGGCGGCGGCGAGGGCGGCCGTGGCCTCCTCGTCGTCGGCGCACCGGACGGCGACCACCAGGTCGTTGGGGCCGGCGGAGCGGCCCTCGTCGGCGAGCAGCCCGGCGCGGTCGAGGACGTCCTGGTTGGCGGTGGTGCCCATGACCAGGCTCGCGGTCAGGACGCCGGGCCGCTCGGCGATCCGCGCGGCCGCTCGCATCAGCGTGACCGAATCGGCGTACAGGTTCGTGTGGACGGCGTTTCGCAGCACCATGGCCCCGACTGTAGGCAGCACGCACCACGCTGCGGCATGGCCCGGGCTGCCAGCACTCGCCCGGCGTTTACCGGCACCAGGTGACAGTGACCTCGGCGCGCGGGTCAGCCGCGGTCGCGGGCGGTGAGCATCCGGCGGGCGTGCACGGCGAGTTCGGTCTGCAACCGGCTCATCGGGGTGCGTTCCAGGCCCCCCGTGAGGCGTTCGATCTGGCGCAGCCGGTAGCGCAGGGTGTTGTAGTGGATGTGCAGCCGGGCGGCGACCGCGACGCCGTTGCGGTCGTGCAGCAGATAGGCGCCGAGGGTGTCGACGAGGCTGCCCTCGTGGTCGCGGTCGTAGTCGAGGAGCGGGCCCAGCGCGTCGGCCACGAGCCGGCGCAGCTCCTCGTCGGGGAGGTGGCCGAGCAGCCGGTAGACGCCGAGTTCGGCGTAGCCGCGGACGAAGTCGGGGCCGTGCACCTCGCGGCCGAGGGTGAGGGTCTCCACGGCCTCCGCGTAGCTGTGGTGGAAGTCGGCGAAGTCGTCGCGGACGGTGCCGGCGGCGACGACGACGTCCCAGTCGGGGTGGGCGGCGGTCACGGCCCGGTGGACGGCGTGGCAGCGGTCGGTCAGCGCGTCGCCCGCGGCGACCAGCATGGCGAGGCCGCCCTGGCAGCTCCAGATGACGGCGTCGTCGCCCGCGGCCCGCCGGGCGAGCGGCAACAGGCGTTCCTCCAGGGCGAGTTCGCTGCACGGCGAGGCACCCTGCGCGTCGGTCACCTCCAGCAGGACGGCCGCGCGCGGCAGCCAGGGGTTCCAGCCCATCGC
Source organism: Streptomyces longispororuber (assembly GCF_024448165.1). GTDB lineage: Bacteria > Actinomycetota > Actinomycetes > Streptomycetales > Streptomycetaceae > Streptomyces > Streptomyces longispororuber_A. The sequence goes on along the minus strand of NZ_JAMOLN010000025.1, from coordinate 15,800 downwards.
GGAGGCGCGGCGCACCGTCTCCGCGCGGTCTCGGGGCGGCCGGGAGACCAGTTCCATCAGCATCAGGGCGCGGTAGCGCTGCTCCCGGCTGGTGACGGCGCGTTCCTGGGCGGCGATGGTGGCGGCGACGGTCGTGGCGTGCTCCAGGGCGACGATGCGGTGGGCGTGGCCCTGCAGGCCGGTGTCGTCGTCGGGGTCGGTGGCGGTCCACAGGCCGACGCTGCCCGCGGCGCGGCTGTCGACGTGGACGGTGCGGCTGTGGGCGGGCGGTTCGTCGGTGGGCGGTGCTCCGGCCGAGGCGAGGACCGCGCCGTGCTCGTCGAGGACGGCGGCCGCGCAGCCGGAGAGTTCGAGCAGGACGTTCATGAGGTCCTGGTAGGAGCCGCCGCCGATGGCGACGCGGGTGAGCCGTTCGTGGATGGCCCGGGAGTGCTCCAGCTCCAGCGCCTGCCGGTTCAGGACGGTGCCGATGACCTCCGAGAGGATGTCGTTGAACATGACGCCGCCGGGCAGCTCCACGACGGGGAAGCCGAGTTCGTCGGCGAGGCGCAGCATCCGCGGGGGCAGCCGGGACAGGTAGGGGCCGACCTTGACGCCGAGTCCGGCGAGGCCACGTTCGGCGAGGACGGGGACCAGCGCGCACAGGGCGTCGACGTCGTCGCGGACCGCGTAGGCGGTGGTGAGCAGGAGTTCGCCGCCGCGCATCCAGCGGACGATGTCGGGGACCTCCATTATGTTGACGACGCGGATGCGCCGGCCGTCGCCGCGCGCGCCGGCGACGAGTCTGGCCCCGCTGAGACAGGGCAGTTCCAGGGCTTCGCGCACGGTGAGCCCTGCTCCCGGTGCGGGCGGTGCGTCCTGCTGCGAGCCGGTGCCGTATACCGTCATGCCCAGTCACTATGCGTCGGGCCGGTTCGATGGGTAATACCCGCGGCGTAACTTCCGTGTTTCCCGGTGCTCACCGCCGCGTCGCTGTCACGTGCTGCCAGCCGGGAGGGGGCGGCGCTGGCAGAACGTGCTCATGACCTGCCGTTCCACCCCGGCCTACGGTTCGGCCATGACTCCCCCGACAGCGCACCGTACGGCAGTGGTGGCCATCGGCGGCAACGCGCTGCTGCGGGGCGGCGCCCGCGCCACCATCGCCGAACAGTTCGACGCCGCACGGCAGTTGGCCGCTCCGCTCGCCGCGCTCGCGACCGGCGGACAGCGGGTGGTCGTCACCCACGGGAACGGTCCGCAGGTCGGTTTCATCAAGCGCCGCTCCGACCTGGTGGCGCCGCTGGCCCCCGAACTCCCCTCCCTCGACCTGGACATGTGCGTCGCGGACTCGCAGGGCAGCATCGGCTACATCCTGGCGAGCACGCTCGGTGAGCTGCTGCCTGGGCGGGTGGCGGCGCTCGTCACGCACACCGTGGTGGCGGCGGACGACCCGGCCTTCGCGCGTCCGACGAAGCCGATCGGGTCGTTCCTGACCGAGTCGGCGGCCCGGGCGCTGGCCGCCGAGCACGGCTGGAGGGTCGCCGAGGACGCGGGTCGCGGCTGGCGGCGCGTCGTGCCGTCGCCGCGGCCCGTGCGAGTCCTTGAGACGGAGGCGGTCCGCAGTCTCGCCGCCGACGGGTTCACGGTCATCGCGGGCGGGGGCGGCGGCATCCCGCTGCGCGAGACGCCCGGCGGAGGCTTCCGGGGCGTGGAGGCGGTCATCGACAAGGACCTCACGTCGGCGCACCTGGCCGGCGCCCTGGACGCGAAGCTCCTCGTCATCACGACGGGCGCGGACCGGGTCGCCGTCGACTACGGCCGGCCGGGGCAGCGCTTCCTGGACCACATCGGCGCCGACGAGGCCGAACTCCTGCTCGCGCAGGGCCAGTTCCCCGAGGGGAGCATGGGTCCCAAGATCCGGGCCGCCCTGGAGTTCCTGGCCGGCGGTCCCGGCCGGGTCGTGCTCATCACGTCACCGGACCGGCTCGCGGCGGCGCTCGACGGCGCGGGCGGCACCCGGATCACCGCCACCACCGCCTCCGCCACCGCCACCGCTTCCCCGACCGCAGCCCCGGCGTCAGCACCGACGCCCGCACCGACCGTCGCACCGACCTAGGGAGACCCTGCATGCTGCTTCAGGCGGGCCACGGGCCCATCGACGGCGCCCACTACGTGGCGGCCGACCCCGCGAACGTGCTGTGGGGGCGGCTGCCGTGCCGGGACACGAAGGCGGTCCTGACCGTCGACTCCGGGGCGACCGTCACCTTCGACACGGTCTCGCACGAGGGCATCCTGGAGGACCAGGGCAGCGATCCGGTGGCGTTCTTCGGGGCGTTCGGCGTCCCGAAGGGCGAGGTGCTGGACGACGCGCGGGAGCTGGCCTCGTCACTGCTCGCCCGCGACCCCGCGGCCGACGGACCGCACGTGGTCCTCGGCCCGGTCCGCGTCCGCTCGGCCCACCCCGGCGACGTGCTCAAGGTGGAGATCCTCACGCTGCACCGCCGCACCGACTACGGCATCGTCTCCACCCGGCACACACGCGGTGCGCTCCCCGACGAATTCGCCCTGGACGGGCCGGAGTTCACGTTCTGCCGGGCCGACGGCGACACGGGTTCCCTCGCGTACGGCAGCGGCTCCGGCGCCTCGCGCGAGCGCCGGGCCCGCTTCCCGCTCGCCCCGTTCCCCGGCATCCTGGGCGTCGCCACCGACACCGCCGAACGGCCGAACAGCATTCCGCCGGGGGCGCACGGCGGCAACCTCGACATCCGCCACCTCCTCACCGGCAGCGCCCTCTACCTCCCCGTACAGACCGAGGGCGCCGGCTTCCACATCGGCGACCCGCACTTCGCGCAGGGCAACGGCGAGGTGGCGCTCACCGCGTTCGAGGCGCCGCTGCGGGCCACCGTCCGGCTCACGGTCGTCAAGGGCGCGGCCGCGCACCTGCTCGCCCGCCCGTTCGCCGAGACCGACGCGCACTGGATACCCGTCGGCCTGCACGAGGACCTCGACGAGGCGATGCGGGACGCCGTGCGCGCGGCCCTCGACTTCCTCACCGGGCACATCGGCATGGCACGGCACGCGGCCTACGCCTATCTGAGCGCCGCCGCCGACTTCGAGGTCTCCCAGGTCGTCGACCAGGTCAAGGGCGTGCACTGTCTCATCCGCAAGGCCGACTTCGGTACGGAGGCGTGAACCCGATGGCCGATCTGATCCTGCGCGACGCCCGGGTCGAGGACGCGGCGGCACCGAGCGACATCACCGTCACCGACGGCCGCATCAGCGCCGTCGGTGCGGCGCCGCCCGCCGGGACGTGCGAGGAGATCGACTGTGCGGGCCGCGTCGTCGTGCCCGCCTTCGTCGAGCCCCATCTCCACCTGGACAAGGCGCTGTTGGACGGGCTGCGGGCCAATCCGGACGGGACCCTCGCCGGGGCGATCTCGGTCACCGGCGCCCTCAAGGCGGACTTCACCCACGACAACGTCCGGGCGCGCGCCCGCCGGGTCGTCGAGTCGGCGATCCTCAACGGCACCACAATGATCCGCGCGCATCCCGACGTCGACCCGATCGAGGGGCTGATCGGCGTCGAGGTCCTCGTCGAACTGCGGGCCGCGTACGCCCACGCGCTCGACCTGCAGATCGTGGCGTTCCCGCAGGAGGGCGTGCTGCGCTCGCCGGGCACGGAGAAGCTGCTGCGGGCCGCGCTCGCCGCCGGCGCGGACGTGGTCGGCGGCTGCACCTACAACGAGGCCACACTGGAGGACTGCCGCGCCCACGTCGAGCTGGTCCTCGACCTCGCCGTGGAGCACGGCGTACCGGCCGATCTGCACGCCGACTTCGGCGACGACGCCTCCGATCCGCGCTACGCCCTGGCCGAGTTCATCGCGGAGCAGACCGCGCGCCGCGGCCTCGGCGGCCGGGTGGCGCTCGGCCACATGACGTCCCTGGCAGGGCGCCCGCCCGCCGAACGGGCCCGCGCCATGGCCGCGTTGGCGGCCGCGGGCGTGGCCGTCGTGCCGCTGCCCGCGACCGATCTGTACCTCGGCGGGCGCGGTGACACGACCGCGGTCAGGCGGGGCGTCGCGCCGGTGCGCGAGCTGTGGGACGCGGGCGTCCTCACCGCCTGCTCGTCGAACAACGTCCGCAACGCGTTCACCCCGTACGGCTCGGCCGACCCGCTCGACACCGCGCTGCTCCTGGCCCAGACCGGGCACCTCTCCGGCGCCGCCGATCTGCGCCGGGTGCTGCGCATGGTGACGTACGAGGCGGCGCGGGTCGTCGGCGTCCACGACGGGTACGGGGTCCGGCCCGGTGCCCGCGCCGATCTGCTGGTCCTGGACACCACCGCGTACGACGACATCGTGCTCGACCGGCCCGAACGGACCTGGGTCATCAAGGCGGGCCGCGTCGTGGCCCGCTCGACCCGCACCCGCGAACTCCTCGTGCCCTGAGGCGACTTCAGGGCACGAGGCACCCCCCACGACCTGTTTCCTCACGACTCGCACCCCTCACCACTCGCACCCCTCACGACTCGCACCACACCGCACCCGCACCCGCACCCGCACGGCTTTGCGCACCTCCATCGACCCCTCCCGCCAAGGAGCCCTCATGCGCGAACGCCTCCCGCACGAAATCGTCGCCTCCGTCCTCGCCGGCCTCACGGCGTTCATCGGCGGCACCGCACTGCATCTGCCGCCGTGGGCGATCTTCATCTCCTGGGCGGGCACGTTCCTGCTCGGCGGCCCCTCCCTCGCCAACGCCCGGCGGCTGTGGCTCGCCATGCCGGCGGGTTCCACGTTCGCCCTCGTCATCGTGCTCGTCGAGGAGCACGCGGGAACGGCCTTCGGCGAGGGCCAGTTCGCCCGCAACTGCTTCCAGGCGCTGGTGATCCTCGTGGTCAACAGCGCGCTGATGTACGCGGGCCGCATCAAGGCGCTGGCGCTGATCCCCGGCATGTTCTTCGGCTTCGCGAGCTACTTCGCGACGTTCTTCGGGGGCTTCGGCTACGACGCGGGCAACCCTTGGTCCGCGTGGATCTGCGTCATTGCGATGAACGCCCTGGGCCCGGTCTTCGCCTACCTCTCGATGAAGCTCACCTTCCCCGTGAAGGAGGCGAAGAACGCGGACGAGTCGCCGGCCCCGGCGCCCGCGGCGGCGGATCCGGCCTGACCGGGCGGGTGCTACGGGGCGGGCCACCGGTCCGCCCACGGCGCCGCCCGCTCGAACGCGGCGGCCAGCCGCAGGACGTCGGCGTCGGCCAGGTGCCGGCCGGTGATCTGCAGCCCGACGGGCAGCCCGTCCCGGGTCGTCCCCGCGGGCACGCTGATCGCCGGCTGGCCGGTCAGGTTCTGCGGGAAGGTGAATCCGGTCCAGGCCGTGTCGGGCACCGCCCGGCCGTCGATGACGGTGGGCCCCTGGATGTCGACGGGGAACGCGGGCACGGCCGTCGTCGGTGTCACCAGCACGTCGTACGCGGACATGAAGCGCGCCATCCGGTTCACCACGGCCTTGCGGACCAGGTTGGCGTCGGTGAACTGCTCGGCCGTCCACGGCCGTCGCATCATCGCGACGAGGTGCGGCGACATGCGCTCCCCGTGCACGTCGATCAGCCGGCGCATGCCGGTCAGGTCCGTGTCGGCGGCGATGAGCGCGGCGAACGCCTCGCCCGGGTCGGGCCAGCCGGGGTCGGCCGCTTCCACCCGGCAGCCGAGGTCGCGTTCCAGGACGCGCACGGCGTCGCCGACGACGCGGCGCACCTCGGGGTCGACGGCGAGGTAACCGAGGTCGGCGCTGTAGGCGACCCGCAGGCCGGTGACGTCGGCGGGCGGGGCGGCCGCCGTCCAGTCGACGTCGGCGCACGGTACGGAGTGCCGGTCGCGCGGGTCGGGGCCGGCCAGCACCGACATCATCAGGGCGGTGTCGGCGACGGTGCGGGTGAGCGGCCCGATGTGCTCCAGCGACTCCCAGCCGGAGACGCCCGGAAGGCGCTCGTCGCGGCAGCCCGGCCACACGGGCACCCGCCCCATGGACGCCTTGAACCCGACGAGTCCGCAGTGGGCGGCCGGCACCCTGACCGAGCCGCCGCCGTCGGACCCGAGCGCGACCGGGGCGAGCCCGGCCGCGACCGCCGCCGCCGATCCGGCGCTGGAGCCACCGGGCGTGAGGGCGGTGTTCCACGGGTTGCGGGTGGTCGGGAACAGCGGGTTGTGGCCGGTGGCGCTGTAGCCGAACTCGGAGGCGTTGGTCTTACCGACGACCACGGCACCGGCGGCCAGCGAGCGTTCGACGACGATGTCGTCCTCGTCCGGGACGAAGTCGGCGTAGGCCGGTGACCCGGAGGTGGTGCGGATGCCCGCCGTGCTGATCAGGTCCTTCACACCGAGCGGGAGCCCGGTGAGCGGGCCCGGGTCCGCGCCCCGGGCGAGGCGGTCGGCGAGGGCCCCGGCGCGGACGCGGGCCTGTTCGGGGACGAGGGTGCAGTACGCGGCGAGGGTGTCGTCGACGTCGGCGATCCGGTCGAGGACGGCGTCGACGACCTCGACCGGCGAGATCTCCAACGCCCTTACGCCTGCGGTGAGTTCGGTTGCGGACAGGCTCCACAGGGCGCGGTTCGTGTCGGGCGCCGCGGTCATCGGGCCGCTCCTTCGCCGCGGTGGGCCGTACGGTGCGGCAGGCGTTCCAGTGCCGCGTAGGCCACGGCCGCGACGGCGATCCCGACGAGCGCGTCGACGGCGCCGGGCAGCAGGTAGTGGGCGGCGGTGGCGGCTCCCGCGCCCAGCGCCCACGCGAGGAGGGCGGGCCAGCGGTAGGCCGTGGCGGAGCGGGTGGCCGTGCGGCTGCGCAGGACCACCTGGTCGGTGATGAGGATCGCGCCGATCGGCGGGACGAAGATGCCGAGCAGGTTCAGCCAGTCGACGAAGTGCGCCCAGATCCCGGTCAGGGCCGCGAGCAGGCCGAGCGCGCCGAGCACCAGTGCCAGCGGGCGCATCCGGCCGGGGGTGAGCGCGGACCAGCCGACGGCGCCGTTGTAGAGGCAATGGGCCGCCACGGAGCCGAGGTTGGCGAAGACGAAGATCACCGCGAGGGTGGTCAGGAACGGGCCGTGGCCGGTCAGCAGGCCGAGGAAGCCGCCGCCGTCGGCGGCCGGGTCGGCGGCGCCGCCGACCGCGACGACGAGCCCTCCGACGAGGAAGGCCACCGAGTTGGCGAAGGGGAAGGCGCACGCCGCGGCGACGACCGCGGATCGCCCGCTCTTCGCCCAGCGGGTGAAGTCGGCGGTCATGGTGCCGGAGTCGGCGAACCCGGCGATGACGATGCTGACGGCCGCCCCGAACGACAGGGCGGTACCGGGCCCCGCGTAAGTGAGCGCGGAGCCGAGGGACACGTCCCCGATGCCGTACCAGAGGGCCACGGCGGCCAGCACGACGAAGAGCGGGGTGGCGATCAGGCCGATCAGGGACAGGGCGCGGATCCCGGCGACGGTGAGCACGGCGAAGAAGGCGCCGCCGGCCAGCGCACCCCACAACGTGGCCCAGCCGAGGGCCTGTTGGAGGTTGGTGCCGGACAGTCCGATCTGGAAGGAGTACCAGCCGATGACGACGGTCGACAGGAACGCCGCGGGTATCCGGGCGCCGAGCGTGCCGAAGGTGCGGGCGGTCTGCTGGGCGAAGTTCTCGCCGCTGCGGCCGGCGAGCCAGCTGAGCGCGCCGACGTAGCCGAACAGGACGAGGTTGCCGAGGACGATCGCGACGGCTCCGGTGAGGAAGCCGAGGTGGTAGACGATGACGCCACCGAAGACGGCGTTGCCGAGGTTCATCGGGAAGCCGAACCAGACGGCCGACACCGACAGCAGGCCCTTGCGGGCGGCCTGCGGGACGGGCTCGTGCTCGTACTCGGCGTGTGGATCGGCGGTGGACCGCGCGGTGCGCGGCGTGCTGGTGCGGACGGTGCTCACGGACGCTCCCCGGGTAGGCGGTGTCCCGTCAGCGGCTCAGGGACGTGCCACAGCAGAGTGGCCGTGGCGCGGTCGTCGCGTCACTGTCACCCGCTGCCGGGGATGGGGGCCCGCTTCCTGGCAGTCGTGCACCACGCCGGGCGCGGCGCGAGAGCCCGGGGCCCGCGCGCCGCGTCCGGCGGTCCCTCCTACTTGAGGGCGTCGACGCCCGCCTGGGCGAACTTCTCGTCCAGGTCGCCCGACGGGGCGCCGGCGACGCCGATGCCCGCGATCGGGGCCTTGTCCGCGGTGACGGGGGCGCCGCCCGCGAGGAACAGCGTGTTGGGGATGTCCTTCAGCGTCGGGGCCTTGTCCAGCCGCTCGGCCAGCTCGGAGGTCGGGGCGTTCCAGGAGACGGCGGTGTACGCCTTCTTCTCCGCGGCCTCGTAGGACTGCGGTCCCGCACCGTCGCCGCGCAGCGTCAGGACGGTGTTGCCGTTGCGGTCGACGACGGCGACGGAGACCTTCTGGTTCTCCTTCTTCGCGGCGTCGAGCGCGGCCTGCGCGGCCTTCGACGCGGCGTCGATCGTCAGGTGCGTGGACGTGGTGGTGTCGGCGGCCTGCGCGGCGGCGGGGGCGGCCTGCGGCGCGGCGGTCGCGGAGACGGTGCCGAAGGTACCGGCGGCGACGGCGGCGAGGACGGCGGCACCGGTGGCGACGCGGGCGCGGCGGGAGAGCTTCTGCATGGGGGTCAACTCCTGGGATTCGTCGGCGACATCGTGGGGGTACGACGTCCGCCCGTGGGGTTCCGAACGTGTGGGGGCGGACCCTGCGTCCGGGCCCTGCGAGCTCGGGCTCCGGTGGGTCCGGCGCGCTGTCCCGCTCTGCACTCCATCCTGGGCCCGGGACCGGGGCCGCCCCGTCGACGTTCCGGGTCGGGCCGGCGGGCCGAGCGGACGAGGCCGGGGTCGACCGATCGGATGACCCTCCCGTCGGCGCGCCCGGCGACGACGGCGCCGGGTCGCCGTACGGTGAGCTCCGTTCGGCGATCGGCGAAGGAGAGGCTTGACCATGGCGCACACGGTGACGGCGGGGCTGGCGAAGATCCGGGAGGACCTGGCCGGGCTGTACCAGGACCTGCACCGGCATCCGGAGCTGTCGCGGCAGGAGCACCGGTCGGCCGCCCTGCTCGCCGGGCGGCTGCGGGCCGCGGGCGTGGACGAGGTCACCGAGGGCGTCGGCGGCACCGGGGTCGTCGGGGTGCTGCGCGGCGGTGACGGTCCGGTGGTGATGCTGCGGGCCGACTTCGACGCGCTGCCGGTGGAGGAGAAGACCGGGCTGCCCTACGCGAGCGAGCAGCGCGGCGTGGACGCCGACGGCACCGACGTGCCGGTGATGCACGCGTGCGGGCACGACATGCACGCGGCGTGCCTGGTCGGGGCGGCGACGCTGCTGGCCGGGGCGCGCGAGCAGTGGCGCGGCACCGTGCTCCTGGTGTTCCAGCCCGCGGAGGAGCTCGGCTGCGGCGCCCGCGACATGGTCGACGACGGGCTGTTCGACCGCTTCCCCGCCCCGTCGATCGTGCTGGGCCAGCACGTGGGACCGCTGCCCGCCGGGTTCGTCGGGCACGGCAGCGGACCGGTGATGGCGGCGGCGGACTCGCTGGACGTCACGCTGCACGGGCGCGGTGGGCACGGCTCGCGGCCGGAGGCCACCGTGGACCCGGTGCTGATGGCGGCGAACGTGGTGACCCGGCTCCAGGGGGTCGTCTCCCGGGAGGTGCCGCCGGCCGAGTCGGCGGTCGTCACGGTCGGCCGGCTGCAGGCCGGCACCAAGGACAACATCATTCCCGACAGCGCCGGTCTCGGCGTCAACATCCGCTCGGCCACGGAGCCGACGCGCGCACTCGTGCGGGCGGCGGTGGAGCGCATCGTCCGAGCCGAGGCCGCCGCGAGCGGCGCGCCGCGCGAGCCCGACCTCGCCTGGTCCGGGGCGGTGCCGGCGCTGGTCAGCGACCCCGCGGCCACCGCGACGACGCTGGCCGCTTTCACCGACCACTTCGGGGCGGAGCGGATCATGCCGATGCCGCCGGTCAACGCGAGCGAGGACGTCGGGGTGTTCGGCGCGTCGCTCGGGGTGCCCACGGTCTTCTGGTTCTGGGGCGGGCTCGACACGCAGACGGTGGTGTCGGCGCTGCAGGAGGGCCGTCTCGACGAGCTGCCCGGGAACCACTCGCCGTACTTCGCCCCGCTGATCGAGCCGACCCTCAGCACGGGCGTGGAGGCGCTCACGGTGGCCGCGATGACGTGGCTGGACACGCCCTGACCATCCGGGCGGCCCGGCCCGGTGCGCTACCAGGGGCGGATCGCCCGTAGCCCCACGCGCCGCCCGTCCTCGTCCAGCAGGTGGCCCATCCGCTTGACCGTGTGGAGGCCGACGATCCGGTCCGTCACGGTCAGCGTGGGCAGCCGGGCGCACAGCGCGGTCTCCCGGCGCTGGATGTCGCCGAGGTCGTGCACCCACAGCGTGGCGAAGATGTTGGCGCGCCCGGTGACGCCGGCGACGAGCCGGCACTCGGGCAGCGCGGCGAACGTGCGGTGGACGGCGGCAGTGTCCCGCGCGGGCGCCCGGCCGAGCAGGGAGACGGGGACCGGGCGGCCCGCCAGCGCCGCGGCCATGTCGCAGCGCAGGGTGAGGATGCCGGAGTCGTCGAGGCGGCGCAGTCTGCGGCGGACGGTGGCGGGGCTGCTGTCGGCGTGCTCGGCGAGCGCGGCCAGGCCGAGCCGGCCGTCGCGGACGAGGGCGTCCAGGAGCGCCCGGTCCACGGTGTCGAGCTCCACGGTGGGCGACGCGTCGCGTGCGCCGGATCCCGGCGCGCCCAGCGCGGTGAGCTGGTCGGGGGCGAGGGAGCGCAGCCGCCAGCGGCTCCCTTCGACGGACAAGGACGTCGCGAAGAGGCAGTCGACGGAGACGAGTCCCGGCAGCGTCTCGAGCCGCTCCGTCAGGAAGCGGGTGAGCGCCGGCAGATCGGGGGCGAGGACGTCCAGGAGGAGGTCGGCGCTGCCGGGGCCGGTCAGTTCGATGGTCACGGCCTCCTCGAACGCGCAGAGCCGCTCGGCGATCGCGCCCCGGCTGCCCGGGGCGCAGCGCAGCAGCACGAACGCGGTGCAGCGGGTACGGGAGAACTCCCGGCCCGGCGCCGCGTACACCCAGGCGAGTCCCTCGCCGGTCAGCCGTTCCCAGCGGCGCGCGAGGGTGCCCGCGGTGACGCCGAGGAGGGGTGCCAGCTCGGTCCAGGAGGCGCGCGGGCGCAGTTGGAGCGCGTTGACGAGGGCCAGGTCCAGTTCGCTGACGGTGACCGTTTCTCGCATGCGACAGCCTCTCTGCGCCTGTTTCCGTCGATGTGACGGCTCGGTTCGGCCGCAGCCCGCACAGTAGCCAGCACTTTCGGTTCGGGCCACCAGAAGGAGTGAGCACGGTGGACAGAGGTGCGGGCTTGGGCACCGGTCGCGCGATGGTCGGCGCGATGGCGGTCGTCGTGGTGTTCAGCGGCGTCGTCCAGGGGTATCTGACGCCGCTGCTCCCGGAGTTGGGGCAGCGTCTCGGCATCGGGGCGGTGGGGCAGAACAATCTCTATCTGCTGGCGCAGTGCGCGTTCGCGGTCCTGACGCCGCTGCTGTCGCGGCTCGGCGACCTGTTCGGACACCGCAGGCTGCTGCGGGTGGCCCTGACGATGGTCGCGGCCGGATCGCTGGCGATGGCGCTGCGGCCGACGGTGGCGACGCTCGCGGCGGGCATGGTGCTGCAGGGCGCGGTGGTCGGCTTCTTCCCGCTGCTGGCGGGAATCCTGCGCTCCCGGGCGCCCGAGCGGGGCCGCAGCGGGATGGCGGTGCTGGTCGGCGCGCTGCTCATCGCGATCGGCGTGGGCGGTCTGGTGGCGGGCGCGCTCAGCGAGCGGCACGCCGAGGCGGGGCTGTGGACGGCCGTCCCGGTGGCGGTCCTCGCGGTCCTGGCGGGCGTTCTGCTCCCGGACAGCGACACCCCGCGCGGGGGCCGCTTCCACTACGGCGCCGCCGCCCTGCTCACGGTCGGGCTGATCGCGCTCGTCCTGGTGCTCGCGCAGGGCGGCGCCTGGGGCTGGACGTCGGCGCGGTCGCTGGGCGTCGCGGCCCTCGCGGTGGTCGTGCTGACGGCGTGGGTGGCGGTGGAACGGCGTGCGACGCATCCGCTGGTGAGCGTGCGGATGCTGCGCGACCGACGGCTCGCCGTGATCAGCGCGCACACCTTTTGCGCGGCGTTCGGCACGATCGGCTTCCTGGGCGCCAACGCCCTGTTCCTCGGGGCCGATCCGGCCCGCTCGGGCTACGGCATGGGCCTCGGGCCGCAGGCCATCGCGACGGTGTCGCTGGCCATGGTCGTCGCCGGGTTCGCCGGGTCGACGGCCACGCCGCGGCTGGCCCGGCTGATCGGTGACCGCGCGGTGCTCGCGACGGGCGGCGCGCTGATCGCGCTCGGTTTCCTGGGCCTGGCCCTGTTCCACACCACGCTCCCCCAGTACGTGGCGTCGGCCCTGGTCGTCGGGCTGGCCACGGGCCTGTTCGAGTCGATCACGCGGACGCTGTCGGCGGAGGTGGTGCCCGAGCGGCAGACCGCGCTCGCGGTGGGCCTCAACGAGCTCGCGCTGTCGCTCGGCGCGGCCATCGGCGCCGCCGTGATCGGCGGCGTGTTCGCGGCCCACCAGACCGGTGGCGGGGACGGCCGGATCGCCCTCTCCGGCTTCGTGTGGAGCTGGTGCCTGTGCGGCGGGGTCGCGCTGCTCGGCGCCCTGTGCGCGCTCGCCTACGCCGGGCCGCGGACGACCTCGCACCCGCTCGCCGCGCCGCGGCCGGGCCACGTACCGACGAAGGAGGGCCTCACGTGACGACGCCGACCACGGTCCAGGACACGGTCCACGAGGCGATCCGCCGCCGCCGTGAGCAACTGGTCGACCTCAGCCACGCCCTGCACGACGATCCCGAGACGGCCCTGGACGAGCACCGCGCTGCGGCCCGGATCGGCGCACTCCTCGACACGGCGGGCTTCGCGGTGAGCCGCCCGGTCGCGGACCTGCCCACGGCCCTCGACGCCACGTTCGGCGACGGCGACCTGGTGATCGCCTTCTGCGCCGAGTACGACGCCCTGCCGGGCATCGGCCACGCCTGCGGGCACAACGTGAACGGGGCGGCGGCCGTCGGCGCCGCGCTCGGCCTCGCGGCCGTCGCCGACCGGATCGGCGTCACCGTGCGGCTGATCGGCACGCCCGCGGAGGAGGACATCGGCGGGAAGGTGCTGCTGCTGGAGGCCGGGGTCTTCGACGACGTGGCGGCGGCCATGATGGTGCACGCCGCCGCCGAGGACAGCGTCGCCGCGTCGTCGCTCGCCATCGGCGCCTGGGACGTCGTCTACCGGGGCCGGCCGGCCCACGCGGCGCTCGCACCCTGGGAGGGCGTCAACGCGCTCGACGCGCTGACCGTCGCGCAGACGTCGATCGGTCTGCTGCGCCAGCACCTGCCGCCCGGCTCCCTGGTGCACGGCATCGTCACGGACGGCGGCAGCGCGCCGAACGTCGTCCCGGACGTCACGCGCGCCCGCTACGAGGTGCGGGCCCCGAGCGCCGAACAGCTCGCGCTCGTCCAGGGCCGGGTCGCGTCGTGCTTCGAGGCGGGCGCCCTGGCGACCGGCGCGCGGCTCGCACTGGAGCCCCACGGGCGGGACTTCGCGGATCTGCGGCAGGACGCGTTCCTGACGGAGGCGTACACGGCCGCCGCGCGCGGCCTGGGACGGACGCCGGTGTCCCGGCGCGGCGAGTCGATGGCGTCGACCGACATGGGCAACGTGTCGCGGCTGCTGCCCGCGATCCATCCCACCATCGGCTACGACACCGGGGGCGCCAGGCAGCACACGGCGGAGTTCACCGCGTACGGGAGGACGCCGGGCGCCGACCGTGCGGTCCTGGACGGGGCGGCGGCGCTCGCGCTCACCGCGGTAACGGCCGCGTGCGACGACGGGCAGCGCCGGCGGCTGCTCCGGGCGGTCGCCGCACGCGGCGCCGGTCACGGTTCGATGAGCCCCACGCGGATGGCGTAGCGGGTGAGTTCGAGGCGGTCCTTGAGGCCGAGCTTCTGCAGGAGGTTGGCGCGGTGCCGTTCCACGGTCTTGACGCTGATGAACAGCAGGTCGGCGATCTGCTGCGAGGTGTGGCCCTCGGCGACCAGCTTGAGGATCTCCTCCTCCCGCTCCGTGATGGTCCGGGCGGGCACGTCGTCGCCCCGGCGGATCCGTTCGAGGTGGTCCCGGATCAGCGCCTTGAGGGCGCCCGGGTACACGAACGGTTCGTCCCGGGCGGCGGCCCGGCACGCCTCGACCAGGTCCCGGTCGGCCACCGACTTCAGGACGTAGCCGCAGGCACCGGCCTTGAGGGCCTCGAAGAAGAACTGCTCGTTGTCGTACATCGTCAGGATCAGGATGCGCAGTTCCGGCTGGACGCGGGCCAGTTCGCGGGCCGCCTGCAGGCCGGTGAGGCGGGGCATCGCGATGTCGAGGACGGCCAGGTCGGGTCGCTCGGACCTGGCCAGCGCGATCGCCTCGGCCCCGTCCCCGGCCTCCGCCACCACGGTCAGCCCCGGCTCCCGGTCGAGGATGAGCCGGACCCCGCGCCGGACCAGCGCGTGGTCGTCCGCGAGCAGGATCCGCACCTCGTCGCCGCTCCCGCTCATCGTCCGCTCCCGGCGGGCGCGACGGGCACGTCGAGGCGCACCTCGGTGCCCCCTGACGTGCCGTCGCGGACGGTGAGTTCGGCGCCGACCAGCAGGGCGCGCTCCCGCATCCCGCGCAGTCCTGCGCCCTCGGCCGCGCCGCCGGTGCCGCACCCGTCGTCGCGGATCCGCAGCACCACCCGGTCGTCGGTGGCGCGGATGTCCAGGGCGGCGTGCGCGGCGCCGGAGTGCCGCACCACATTGGTCAGGCCCTCCTGCGCGACCCGGTAGACGACCAGTTCGGCCGCCCGGTCGAGCGGTGGCAGCGGCGCCGCGACGGTGCTGGTGACCTTGGTGTCGGCCCAGTCGGTGTACTCGTTGGCCAGCGAGCGCAGGGCGCTGACGAGGCCGAGTTCCTCCAGGACTCCGGGGCGCAGCCGGCGGGCGATGCGCCGGACCTCGTCCAGACCGGCGCGGGTCGTCTCCTGGGTGCGGATCAGCTCGTCGCGCAGGCCGTCGGGCGCCTGGTCGGCCGCGCTCTTCAGTTCCAGGAGCACCGCGGTCAGGGTCTGGCCGACCTCGTCGTGCAGTTCCTGGGCGATCCTGCGCCGCTCCGCCTCCTGCGCGGACAGGGCGCGCGCCGCGCTGGCGGCCCGCTCGGCCTCCAGTCGGTCGAGCATCGCGTTGTACGTCTCGATCAGCGCGGCCACGTCCCCCTGCCCGGACGCGACCGGGCGGTCGCCGGGGCGCAGCAGGTCCGTGGTGGTCATGGCGCGGGTCAGCCGCTGCAGCGGCGCGAGGCCGACCCGCAGCAGCGCCGCGTTGGCGGTCAGCATCACCACGAGGCCGGCCGCCAGGATCAGCGTCTCCGTCAGCACCACGGGCGTGGAGACGGTCACGGGACCCAGCAGGAGGAGCGCCACCGCGGCGAGCAGCACGGTGGCGTTCAGCAGGAAGATCCGCCAGAACAGGGACACGGACGCGCGGCCTCCTCGCCGGGTGGGTGCGGTGGTCTCACCGCCCAGGCTCCCCGTTCACCAGGGGGTGTGTCCATCGGGGCCGACACCCATGTCCGCCGGTCCGCGACCCGTGCATGGCGGGCCCGGGGCGATCTGGGTGGCGCACCCCATGGTGGCGGGCCGCGCCGGACGCGACGG
>NZ_JAMOLN010000249.1 GCF_024448165.1 Streptomyces longispororuber | reverse complement strand
GGGCAGCCTCGGGGTGGAGGTCGTCGACGCGCCGAAGGGGCCCGGCGCGCTCGTCGTCGCCGTCCACGTGCCGGGTCCCGGCTACACGGCCGGACTGGTGCGCGGCGACGTCCTGGTGCGCCTCGGCACGGCGGAGATCGGCTCGGCGAGCGATCTGGCGGCCGTCGTCGGGGACGCCCGCCCGGGACACCAGCTCGTCATGACGGTCCGTCATGACAGCGGCGCGCGGCAGCAGTTGGCGGTGACGCCCGGAGTCGTGACCTGACGCGTGCCGGGCTCGGGAGCGGTCAGACGGTCCGGAAGTGTGTCGTCAGCCGCCGTTCGTCGTCCAGGATGTGGAACGCCAGACCGACCGGCGCGTCCAGGTCCGCGATCTGCTCGCCCTCCCAGGGCAGCCGCAGCGTCCACGTCACGCCGGGGCCCACGACCAGCGGCCGCCCGGCGAAGGTGGTCGAGGCCGGCGTGTGGGCGTGCCCGGTGATGACCGCGGCGATCTCCGGACGCCGCTCCAGCAGACCCGCCAGGGAGCCGGGCCGGGCGAGCTGGTACCGGTCCGGCAGCGGGTGGTGCAGCGCCACCGGCGGGTGGTGGAAGGCGAGCAGTGCCGGCGTCCCGCCGTCGAGCGCGTCGAGCTCCGACTCGATCCAGGCGTACGTCTCCGCGTCGAGCTCGCCCTCGTCGGCGCCCGGAATGCTGGAGTCGCACAGCAGGATCGCCGTCCCGCCCACCCGGTGCGCACGGTTGACCGGGCCGTCGCCGGCCGGTTCGCGCAGCAGCGCCTTGCGGTAGGGGCCGCGACTGTCGTGGTTGCCGGGGCAGGGCAGGACGGGGAACGGGCGGTCGGCGTCGTGCAGTCCGAGCAGTTCGGCCGCTTCCTCGTACTCCGCCTCCGCGCCGTGGTCCGCGATGTCGCCGGTGACGAGCAGTGCGTCCACCGGACCGGGCAGCGCCCGCAGGTGGTCCATGACGCGGCGGGCCCGCTCCGTGGCGCGCGGGGTCCCGTCCAGGTGCAGATCGCTGATCTGGGCCAGCACAAGCATGGCGTACGTCCTTCGGGCTCCAGAGATCTCTAACGGTTAACCAGGATCTAACCATTAGAGCTAATGCCTGGGCAATGCCCATGCATTAATTGGCTGCCCCGCCTGCTTGATGACTGGTGCCGGTGGCCGCTCCGACCGCACCATGGCCACATGCTGAGCACCCTCCTGGCCTTCCTCGGGGCCTGCACCCTCATCGCCGCCTCACCGGGCCCCAGCACCGTGCTGATCATCAAGGAGTCGCTGCGCAGCCGCCGTTCCGGCTTCCTGACCGTGCTCGGCAACGAGACGGGCGTCTTCGTGTGGGGCGTCGTCGCCGCGTTCGGGCTGAGCGCCCTGCTCGCCGCGTCCGAGGCCGCGTACACCGTGACCCGTGTCGTCGGCGCCGTCGTCCTCGTCGCCTTCGGCGTCCAGACCCTCCGCCAGGCCCGCCGCACCAAGGATGAAGGGCTCGGCGACACCGCCGCGGCCCCGGCCAGGAGCGGCTTCGCCTCCTACCGCGGCGGACTGCTCCTCAACCTCGCCAACCCCAAGGCCGCCGTCTTCGCGATGTCCTTCCTGCCGCAGTTCGTGCCGCACGGCGCCCCGCACCTGCCCGCCATGATCGGCCTCGCCGCCCTCTGGGCCGTCTACGAGGTCGGCTACTACGGCCTCTACGTGTGGTGCGTGGGCCGGCTCAAGAACGTGCTGTCCCGCGCCGGAGTGCGCCGCCGCCTTGAGCAGGTCTCCGGCGGCGTCCTGCTGCTGCTCGGTGTCCGGCTCGCCCTTGAGGGGTGAATCCATGGCCATGGGGTGGACTCGCGCCGTCCCGCACGGGCGGGCAGGATGCTGCCCGTAGACCCGCACACCCGCATCCGTACGGAGGCCCGGACATGACGACCGGTACACCCGCGCCCTTCACCGCCGCCGACTACAAGGCCCGCATGGACCGGGCCGCGCAGTCCGCCGCCGACGCCGGGCTCGCCGGAGTACTGGTCGCGCCGGGCCCCGACCTGGTCTGGCTCACCGGCTACCACGTGCCCGCCGACACCGAGCGGCTCACCCTCCTCGTCCTCGCCGCGGGACAGGAGCCCACGCTCGTCGTCCCCAAGCTGGAGGCCCCCGACGCCGCGAAGGCCGCGGGCGCCGGCGCGATGGCGCTGCGCGACTGGACCGACGGCGTCGACCCGTACGGGGTCGCCGCCCCGCTGCTCGACGTCTCCGGCCGCTTCGGCGTCAGCGACAACGCCTGGGCGATGCACCTGCTGGGCCTGCAGAAGACGCTGCCCGACACCTCGTACGTGTCCCTGACCGAGGCGCTCCCCATGCTGCGTGCCGTCAAGGACGCCGCCGAACTGGAGCGCCTCGCCGCCGCGGGCGCCGCCGCCGACGCCACGTACGAGGAGATCAGGAAGGTCACGTTCGCGGGCCGCGAGGAGAACGACATCGCCCGCGAACTCGCCGCGCTGCTCCGGCAGTTCGGACACTCGCAGGTCGACTTCACCGTCGTCGGGTCCGGACCCAACGGCGCCAACCCGCACCACGAGGCGAGCGACCGCGTCATCCAGGACGGCGACATGGTCGTCCTCGACTTCGGCGGCCTCAAGCACGGCTACGGATCCGACACGACCCGCACCGTGCACGTCGGCGAACCCACCGCCGAGGAACGCAGGGTCCACGACGTCGTCCGCGAGGCGCAGACCGCCGCCTGCGACGCCGTGCGGCCCGGCATCGCCTGCCAGGACGTCGACCGCGTCGCCCGCAAGGTCATCACCGACGCCGGGTACGGCGAGTACTTCATCCACCGCACCGGACACGGCATCGGCGTCACCACGCACGAACCCCCGTACATGATCGAGGGCGAGGAGCAGGAGCTGGTGCCCGGCATGTGCTTCTCCGTCGAGCCGGGGATCTACCTGCCCGGCCGCTTCGGCGTCCGCATCGAGGACATCGTCACCGTCACCGAGGACGGCGGCCGGCGCCTCAACAGCACCGCGCGCGAGCTGGCCGTCGTCGGCTGACCCGCCATGCCGCCGACCCCGGAACAGCCGACCGCCGACACGGACACGGTGCGCCGCCTCCTGGAGAGCCTCCTCCAGGACGGCGGCGCCATCGAGGTGCGCCCCGTCACCGAGGGCGGCGAGCACTCCACCTGGTGGGTCGGCGCCCAGCACGTGCTGCGGCTCGCGCCCGACGGGCGGATCTCGCCAGGACTGCGCCGCGAGGTCCGCGTCCGTGACCTCGTCCGCCCCTACGTCACCGTCGCCGTGCCCGCGTGCGTCGCCGCCGGGGAGTGGGCGCCGGGTCTCGCGTACGCCCTCGACACCCGGCTGGCCGGCGAGTCGGCGGAGGGGCGTGATGTCACCGCGGCCGGCGAGGAGGACCTCGCGGGGCTGCTCACCGGGTTGCGGGCGGTGCCGGTCGGCCGGGCCGTGGCGCTCGGAGTGCCGAAGGCGGCGCCGCGCTCGCTGGAGAACCTGCGGCGGGCGGCGGGCGCCGCGGCCCGGAAGCTGGACGGGGACGGCGAGTTCGACGCGGAGCGCCTGCGGCAGCTGACCGGGCACGCCGTGGTGCAGCTCGGGCCGCAGGCCGACGCGGTGCTCGTCCACCACGACCTCAAGGGCGAGCACCTGACGGTGTCGGCGGACGGGCGGGTGCGGGGGGTCTTGGACTGGGCCGACGCGGTGGTGGGTGATCCGGCGGAGGACATCGCGGGGCTGGCGATCGCGGTGGGGGCGCGGGCCGCCGTCCGGTCCGCGACGCTCGCCGGGTACGGGCCGCGGGTGTGTCTGCGGGGGTTGTGGCTGGCGCGGTGCGATGCGGTGGTGCGGCTCGCGGATCGGTTGTACGGGGCGGACGGGGCGAGTCCGGTGGGGTTGCTGCGCGTGCAGTTGGAGCGGGCGTGGGAGGCGATTCTGCTGGAGCTGGTGTCGGAGGGGTGAGCGTCTCCGTCTGCCGGGTTCCTCTTTCGTCGCGGGCCGCGGGCCGGTGGGGGCTTCTCGCGCAGTTCCCCGGCCCCTGACATGCCGACTGCGTCTGCCGGGCGGGTCTTTCGTCGCGGACTGCGGGTGTGCGGGGGTTGCTCGCGCAGTTCCCCGCGCCCCTGAAGGCACACTTCGTGCGCCATCTCAGGGGGCGCCCGACGGGGCAGCGGCGAAGCCGCATGCCCCAGGGGCGCGGGGAACTGTGCGACCAGCCCCCACCGGCCCGCAGCCCGCGACGAAAGATCCGCGCGGCAGACGCAGTCGCCCTTCGCGGACGCTCGCCCGGCCGGGTGGGCTACGGGGCCACCGCGATCACGCTCGACTCCGGAGGGACCGTCAGGGTGCCGGCGGGGCCGGGGAGTTCCACCGGGTCCCACGCCGCCAGGACCTGCGCCACGGGCCGGCCCAGCGGAATCGACACCGGTGAGCCGGACAGGTTCACCGCCACCCGCAGATCACCGCGCCGGTAGGCGATCCACCGGGCCTCCTCGTCGTACGCGACCCGCACCGCCGCCAGATCCGGATCCTGCAGATCCGGCCGGGCGCGCCGCAGGGCGATCAGCTCCCGGTACCACGCGAGCACCCGCGCATGGTGCCCCGTCCCGGGCTCGGACCAGTCGAGACAGGACCGCTCGCGCGTGGCGGGGTCCTGCGGATCGGGCACGTCCTCCTCGGCCCACCCGTGCGCCGCGAACTCCCGCCGTCTGCCCTTGCGCACGGCATCGGCGAGCCCCGGATCCGTGTGGTCCGTGAAGTACTGCCACGGCGTGCCGGCCGCCCACTCCTCGCCCATGAACAGCATCGGCGTGAACGGTCCCGTCAGGACGAGCGTCGCCGCGCACGCCAGCAGACCGGGGGAGAGGGAGGCCGAGAGCCGGTCGCCCTGCGCGCGGTTGCCGACCTGGTCGTGCGTCTGCGTGTAGGCGAGGAGACGGTGCGCCGGGACCCGGGTGCGGTCCAGCGGACGCCCGTGGTGCCGGTCGCGGAACGACGAGAACGTGCCGTCGTGGAAGAAGCCGTGAGTGAGCGTCTTGGCGACGGCCGCGAGCGGGGCGCGCGCGAAGTCCGCGTAGTAGCCCTGCCGTTCACCGGTGACGGCGGCGTGGATCGCGTGGTGCACGTCGTCGTTCCACTGCGCGTGCAGACCGAGACCGCCCTCGGTGCGCGGCGTGACGACCCGGGGGTCGCCGAGGTCGGACTCGCCGATCAGGAACAGCGGACGGTCCAGCTGCCCGGCGAGCCCGTCGACGGCCGCCGACAGCTCCTCCAGGAACGGCAGGGCCCGCCGGTCGTGGAGCTCGTGGATCGCGTCCAGGCGCAGCCCGTCGACGCGGTAGTCGCGCAGCCAGGCGAGCGCGCTGCCGATCAGGAACGCGCGGACCTCGTCGGAGCCGGGCGCGTCCAGGTTCACCGCGCTGCCCCACGGTGTGTGGTGGGTGTCGGTGAAGTACGGGCCGTACGCGGACAGGTGGTTGCCGGACGGGCCCAGGTGGTTGTGCACGACGTCGAGGACGACCCCGAGACCGTGCTCGTGCGCGGTGTCGACAAAACGCTTCAGCGCCTCCGGCCCGCCGTACGGCTCGTGCACCGCCCACAGGCTGACGCCGTCGTAGCCCCAGCCGTGCCGTCCCGGCACGGGGCACAGCGGCATCAACTCGACGTGCGTGACGCCCAGTTCGGCCAGGTGGCCGAGGCGCTCGGCCGCCGCGTCGAGCGTGCCCTCCCGCGTGTACGTGCCCACGTGCAGCTCGTACAGGACGGCGCCGGTCAGCCCGCGCCCCGCCCAGTCGGCGCGCCACGCGTACCTGCGGTGGTCGACGACCGCGCTCAGCCCGTCGGGACCGTCGGGCTGGCGGCGCGAGCGCGGGTCGGGCAGCACGGGCCCGTCGTCGAGCGCGAAGCCGTACCGCGTCCCGTCCGTGGCGTCCGCCTGCCCGGCCCACCAGCCAGGCCGGTCCCGGTCCCGCTCCAACGCGCCGGTGACGCCCGCTCCGTGGAGCGTGACCCGCTCGGCCTGTGGTGCCCACACCTCGAAGTGCACGGACGGTTCCCCTCGTCTGTGGCCGGTGACTGCGCGTCCATGGTGCGTCACGCTTGATCGTCGCGGGGCCGATTCCGCGAGGTGCGGCCCGTCTCACACGAAAAGGGACGTCCCGCGCGGGACCCGGGACGGGGGTGACGCACTTCGTTTTCTGGACACCCCGGCCGCGCTGCCCGACAATCACCACCGTGACGTCCTCCTTCGAACACCACACGCACCCGGCGCGGCTGTCCGACGCCGAGCGGGACCGTGCGCTGAAGGTGCTCAGGGACGGGGTCGCGCTCGGCCGGCTCTCGCACGACACGTTCGTGCGCCGCGTGGAGCTGGCGCTCACCGCCCGCCGCACCGACGAACTCGCCGCGCTCACCGCCGACCTGCACACCGAGAAGGGCTGGACGCGGGCGCTGTTCGGCGCCGTGGGAGCGGTCTCCGGGTTCACGGTGCGACTGCGCAGGGCGTGGACCGTGGAGCGGCTGCCGAAGCTGCTGCTGCCGCCGGTCGTCAACCCGTACCCGCTGCGCATCGGCCGCGACCCGGCCAACGGGCTGCGGCTCAGTCACGAGTCGGTCTCCCGGGTGCACGCCGAGCTGAGCCGCCAGGGCGGCATGTGGGTGCTGCGCGACCTGGGCTCCACGAACGGCACGTCCGTGAACGGCCGCAGAGTGATCGGCGCCGCGGTGGTCCAGGACGGCGACCAGGTCGCCTTCGGCCGGATGTCGTTCCGGCTCTCCGCCGACTGACCGTTCCCGGCGTCCCGTTCGAGTGGATGACGCCCCGCGCCTGCTGTGTCGCGGGTCCGCCGTGGCGAGGGATCCAGCGGCACGGGCGGACGCCCGCGCATCCCGAACGCGAGGAACGGTGACATCCATGGCCTCTGCCACGCTCACGAAGACCCGCGGCGTCCTGGCGGTCACGGCGGCCGCGGGCGCCCTGCTCGGTGCGCTCGCCGGACCCGCGCAGGCGGCCCCGCCCGAGCCGCCGGCCGGCAACTGGGTCCGGGTCTCCGTCATGCAGGGCGACGGCCCCACCGGCGACGTCCGGCACGCGCTGCTGCGCTGCCCCGCAGGTGAAGGAGCCGACGAGGGTGTCGGAACGGGCCGCTCCGGCGGGGAGCGGGCCTGCCGCGAACTGGCCGCCGCCGGGGGCGACATCGCCGCGATCCCGGTCGCGGACACCGCCTGCACCATGGTCTACCAGCCGGTCACGGCGTACGCGTTCGGCATGTGGAACGGCCGCCGCGTCGTCTACGCGCACAACTTCGCCAACGCGTGCACCCTGCACGCCTCCACGGGCTCGGTCTTCACGTTCGACCAGTGACCTGACCTGACCTGCCCGCCCGTCAGCCCTGGGCGTGCCGGACCGCCGCGATCGTCGTCCTGGCCTGGTGCTCGACCTGGTGCTCCACCGGCACCCAGCGCGCCCCGAACCGGTCCGCGTACACGTCGCACCAGCGCGTCACCAGGGCGTCGAGCCGGGGCGCGGCCAGGTCGTCGGCCTCCTCCAGGACCCGCAGCAGCATCGAGGCGGCGCGCAGCGGCAGCCGCCGGGCGAACGCGTCGATGCTGCCCACGTACGCCATCGTCGCGTCCGGTGGGGGCGGCTGGACCCAGTCGTCCGCGAGCCCCGGCACCAGGCTCAGCGCCCAGCGCGCCGCCCGCAGCAGCGGACCGCCGGTGTCGGGCAGCCGGGGCAGCGCCTCCGCGAGGATCTCCTCGACGAGCCGGGTGTCCCGGCTCAGCCGGGCCGAGAGCCTGCGCAGCGCCCGCTCGGGCGACGGGTGCGGGGCCGGGTCGTCGACCAGGTCGCTGGCCCACATCGGCACTTCGACGATCGCCGTCGAGCCGCCGTAGCGGTGGGCGTGGTGCCAGGTGGAGTGCCGGGCGTCGTCCGGCAGGCTCGGGAACGCGGCCTGCGCGTCCGGGTCCGGCATCACGTGGACGCCCGGACCCGACGCGGGCCAGCCCGCCGCGTCCGACGCGCCCGTCTCGACCGGTATGTGCAGTTCCGCCGCCGACTTCGCGAACGGCTCGGCGAGCCCCGGGATGTCCCGGGTCAACTGCACCCAGCTGCCGCCCAGTTCGGTGCCGTGCAGGGACACCTGGAGGTAGGGGCGCAGTGCGTCGATGACGCCGGTGAGCGCCTTCGTCTCGGGCGGCAGCCGGTCGGGCGGCAGCACCGAGGGGGACCACTCGGGCTGCTCGGGACCCGCGGGGCGGAAGAAGCGCCGGTGGTAGTCGAGCAGGCTGCGCGGCGCGGGGGTGCCGTGCAGGGCCGCGCCGTCGGGGTCGGCGCAGAGCAGGAAGTGCCAGGACCGGTCGGCTCTCAACGCCCGGTCCAGGAGGGCGCGTTCGGCGAGGTGCAGCGCGGTGGGGCCGCCCGTCGGCTCGTTCGCGTGCGCGCCCGCGACGACGAGGACCGTCCGCCGGTCGTGCCCGACGGACAGCAGGTACAGATCGCGTCCCGCGCGTGATGTGCCGACCGTGCGTAGCCGGCACAGGTCGGGTCGATGAGTCGCCAGCTCCCGCGCTGACTGGACCAGTTCGGCCGAGGTGGGGTACCGCTGCTCCGTCAGGTGACTCACCCCCGTTGGTGCTCCCGGCGTCAGCAATCCGCAGTACCCCACGCCGGGCCACGCCTGTCAAGAAGGCCTATACCGATGCTCGAGGCAGGCGCGGGTCGCGCCCCGCGCGCGCGGGGAACGTTTCCCGGTCCGCCCCGAGGCGGGCGGGGAGCACGTGGATGTGCCGTGTCACGTCCCCTGTTCCGGTCTCCCGCCCGGCGCGGGGCCCGCCCGCCGCGATCGTCTCCGGCCCGTCGGGGGCCGGTCGGACGCCTCTGGGGCCCGCCGACGCCCTGCGCCGCGACGATCCTCACGTCATCTCCCTTTTCTTGCAGCATGCCCCGGCCGCGTCCGTCACAGGCAGGTCGTTCGCCCGGTCTTCGCGACCGTGCGGACGGGGCGACGGCGCGGATCCCGCCACGGCCGTCTCCGGCGGTTCCGGCGGCCCGGTGGCACAGAGTCCCGCCCGACCGCCCCGAGGGCCGCAGCGGCGGGCTCAAGGCCCTCCGTGGCGGGTGCCCGACCGCCGCCGCGCGGCACCGCACGACCGCCACGGAGCGTCGCCCCCGTCACTCGTACGGCCGTACGGGGAGGGCGCGGCGCGGCCCGCGGTGGTCCGCTGGGAAGCAGCCGCGCGGAGCACGGTGCGCACACCGGCACCCAGAGGCACCCAGCGGAACCAGAGACATCCAGCGGAACCAGAGACATCCAGAGACACCAGCGACACGCAGAAGCACGCAGAGAGTGGGAGGCCCGCGGTGCTGTGCCCTCCCGGACCCGCCTCCCGGCCCGCGTCAGCCCGCGCCGCGGCATCCCCGGCCGCCGCGCCGCCGAGCCTCGTGGACCCGGCCGTCGTCCGTGACCCGTACCCGCTGTACCGCACGCTCAGGGACACCCGGCCCCTCCTGTACGACGAGCCCTTCGGGGCCTGGCTCCTGAGCCGCTACGTGGACGTGCGCTCGGCCCTCGCCGACCCGCGCCTCGTCGCCCCGCCGCCGGGCCGCACGCTCGCCCACCTGGAAGAGGCCACCCACGCAGCGCACCGCGCGCTGGTCTCCCCGGCCCTGCAGGGCCGGGCCCTGGCCGTGCTCAAGGCGGGCGTCGAACGGACCGCCTACGTGCTGGCCCGCCGCCTCGTCCGGCACCAGGAGGCCGACCTGGTCGAGGAGTTCTGCCACTGGCTGCCCGCCGCCGCCGTGGTGGCCGCGCTCGGCCTGCCCCCCGAGGACACCGCCCGCGTCACCGCGTGGTGCCGCGCGGGCCTGACCCACCTGGGCGGCGCCCCTGGCGACCTCGACGCCTTCCTGCGCCCCCACGTCACCCGCCGCCGGGTGCGCCCCGGCGACGACCTCCTGTCGGTCCTGTGCACCGCGCGGGCCGACGGGCGCCCGCTGTCCGACGAGGCGGTCACCGGACTCGTGGCGACGCTGCTCGGCGCGGGCGGCGAGGCCACCGACCGGGCCCTGGCCTCGTTCCTCGCCAACCTGCTCGACCACCCGGGCCAGTTGGCGCTCGTCCGGTCCCGGCCCGACCTCGCCGACGCCGCCTGGGCCGAGTCGCTGCGCCGGGACCCGGCCGTCCACGTCGTGCTGCGCCGCGCCCTCGCCCCCGTCGCGGTCAGCGGCGGCACGATACCCGCGGGCGCCACCGTGGCGTGCCTGGTCGGCTCGGCCGGCCGCGACGCGACCCGGTTCGCCGACCCCGACCGCTACGACGTGTTCCGCGCCGCCCCCGGCCAACTGGCCTTCGGCGCGGGCCGCCACCGCTGCCTCGGCGTCCAGCTCGCCCGCCTGACCGCGGGGTCGGGCCTGCGCGCCCTCCTCGCGGCGCTGCCCGCGATGGCCTGGGCCCCGGGCTTCCGGCCCGTCCACGAAGGCCTGCTCACCCGGTCGCCGGCCGCCCTCCTGGTCCGGCTGCGCTGACCAGCAGCGCCACGGGCAGCCCCGCGAACAGCTCGGCCACCCGTACGCGCCCGCTGAACCGCCTTCCGGGAACCAGCAGTTCGGACCACTCGCCGTCCGGCAGCGGCAGCTCCGTGTCCCGCCAGCCGCCCGCCCCGGCCAGCCGCAGCGACAGCCGGGTCACCGCCACGACCACCCGGCCCGACCGCCCGTAGCCCAGGCAGTGCGCAGCGCCCGGGCCCTCGGCAGGCAGCGCCTCGTACGTGCCCGCGCCGCCGAACCACTCGGGGTGCTCCGCGCGCAGCCGCAGGGCGGTCCCGGTGAGCGCCGCCTTCTCCGCGGAGAGCGGCCCGCCGTCCTTCCCGTCGAACCGGGCGGGCGCCCGGTTGTCGGGGTCCACCAGGGCGCGGTACTCGTGCTCGGTGCCCTGGTAGAGGTCCGGCACACCCGGCATCGTGAGGTGGACCAGGGCCGCGCCCAGGACGTTGGCCCGCACGTGGGGCTCCAGCCCGGCCATCAGGCGCAGCACCGCGTCCCCGGGCGGGCCGCACGGGCCGGACGCCACGAAGTCGCGCACGGCGCTCTCGTAGGCGGCGTCCTGCTCCGTCCACGTGGTGAACAGGCCCGCCTCGCGCGCGTGCTTGAGCATCGCCTGCTGGAGCCGCTCCGGTTCGGCGGGGCCGAGCCCGGCCACCGACTGCCAGGCCGCCCACGCCAGTTGCGGGTCGGGTGCGCTCGTGCCGCCGCCGTGCGCGGTCCGCTCCGTCACCTCGGCCAGCAGCGTCTCCCACCGCTCCGGGCACTGCGTGAGGACCGCGATGCCCGCCCGCACGTCGGCGCTGCGCTTGGTGTCGTGCGTGGACAGCGCCGTCGCCGTGTAGGGCCAGTCCCGCTGCACGCGCGCGCAGTACGCGTGGAACGTCCCGGCCGGCACCGCGGGAGTCTCCGGGCAGCCGCCGACCTCCAGGGCCGACAGGAGCGGCGTGAACCGGTAGAACGCCGCGTCCTCGACCGACTTGGCGCGCAGCGCCGACGCGGTCTGCGCGAACCGGGCGCGGAACGCCGTGTGCCGCGGTCCTTCGCCGCGCCGGCCGAGCGCCAACTCCCGTACGGCGCGCACCGCCCGCGCCTCCTCGGGCACCGCGAACGCCTCCTCGGCCTCCGCCGCCGCTGCGGCCGTCAGGACCGTCCCCGGGTCGGCGCCCCCGGTCGCGTACGGCCGGTACACCGGCACCCGCACCAGCAGCTCGCACAGGGCCGCGCGCAGCGCCCACGGCGCGTGGTCGCGCAGGTCCGGCTCCACGGCGCACAGCGCGACCGCCTCGCGCGTCAGCCGGTCCACCTCCGCCGCGAGCTCGTGCGTGACGACCCGCCGCCCGGCGCGCCGCGCGGTGGCCGGCCACTCGCCGCCCTGGTCGGCCGCGGCGCCCGTGAACCGCCGGAACAGGCCGAGGAGCTGGTCGGCGCCCGCCGGGTCGACGAACAGGCCGTCGACGTGCCGCAGCGCGTCGTAGCCGGTGGTGCCGGCCACCGGCCACGCCGCGGGCAGCGGCTCGCCGTCCGCCAGGATCTTCTCGACGACGGTCCACCGGCCGCCCGTCGCCTCGCTCAGCCGCTGCAGGTAGGCGCCCGGGTCGGCCAGTCCGTCGGGGTGGTCGACCCGGAGCCCGTCCACGACCCCCTCGCGCAGCAGCCGCAGCACCGTCGCATGGGTGGCGTCGAAGACCTCCGGGTCCTCCACGCGCACGCCGATCAGGTCCGAGATCGTGAAGAAGCGCCGGTAGTTGAGCTCCGTGCGCGCGAGCCGCCACCAGGACAGGCGGTACCACTGGGCGTCCAGGAGCCGCGGCAGCGGCAGCCCCCGCGTGCCGTCGCGCAGCGGGAACTCGTGCTCGTAGTAGCGCAGTACGTCGCCGTCCACCGTCAAGTGGTCCAGTTCGTCGCCCACATGGCGGGCGAGCACCGGCAGCAGGACCCGGCCGTCCTGCGCCGCCCAGTCGATGTCGAACCAGCGCGCGTACGGCGAGGAAGGGCCGTGCCGCAGTACGTCCCGCAGCGGTGCGTTGTGCCGCACGGACGCCGCCATGTGGTTGGGCACGACGTCCACCACCAGTCCGAGGCCGTGCCCCCGCGCGGTGCGGGCCAGCGCGCGCAGCCCCGCCTCGCCGCCCAGCTCCTCGCGCACGCGCGCGTGGTCCACGACGTCGTACCCGTGGACCGACCCGGGCACGGCTTCCAGGACGGGGGACAGGTGCAGGTGCGAGACCCCGAGGGAGGCGAGGTACGGGACGGCGGCCGCGGCCGCCGCGAAGCCGAAGTCCGGCTGGAGCTGGAGCCGGTACGTGGCCGTCGGATGCTGAGGCGTCATGCGAACCTACGTACCCCTTGGGCCGCGTTTCGTGTCATCACCGCATACATGGCCCCGAATGGACCTCGCTAGTTTCGGACGATGACCGGCACCTCCACGAAAGCACCGAGCACCCTCGACACGTACCGGCAGGTGCTGGCGGTGACCGGGCGGCTGCTGCCCCTGGTGTCCTTCCTGGGACGGCTGCCGGTGGCGGTGATCCAGTTCGGCAGCGTCCTCCTCGTCACCCGCACCAGCGGCTCCCTCGCCACCGGCGGCACCGTCGCCTGCGCCCTCGCGCTCGGCCAGGTCGCCATGGGCCCTTTCGTGGGACGCCTCGCCGACCGGCGCGGCCAGCGCCTCGTCGTGCTCGCCTTCGCCCTGGCGAACTCCCTGGCCGTGGCGGGCTACACGCTCGGCGCCCTGCGGGACCTGCCGACGCCCCTGCTGGTCGCGCTCGGCGTCCTCGCGGGTGCCACCGTGCCCGGGATCGGCCCCCTCGCGCGCGCTCGCGGCGTCGCCCTCGTGCGCCGCGCGGGCGGCGACGAACGGGCCGTGAACGCCGTGCTGTCCCTGGAGTCGACGATGGACGAACTGTCCTTCGTGCTGGGCCCCGCCCTGATCGGCGTCGCCGCCGTGGTCGCGCACCCCGCCTACGCGTTCGGCGCCGCCGCCCTCCTGGTCGCCGTCTGCGGCACCGCCTTCGCCGTGCACCCGACGGCCGCCGCCGTGCCCCGGGCCGCCGCGGACGGCCGGCCGCGCGCGCGGAGCGGGGAGCGGACCCGGATGCCGCGCCAGGTCCACGTGGTGCGCGTCGGGCTCGTCCTCCTCGGCGTCCTGCTGGGCGGCTGCGGCGCCGGCATCACCGCGCTCACCCAGGAGCTGGGTCACGAGGACCAGGCGGGGCTCGTCTACGCCGCCATGGGCGTCATGAGCGCCGTCGTCGGCCTGGCCATGGCGGCGGTGCCCGAGCGGTTCGCGCTGCCCGCCCGCTGGCGCGTCGCCACCGGCGCCGCCGCGCTCCTGTCGCTGCCGCTGATCGTCACGCACAGCATGCCGCTCCTGTACGTCGTCGTGACCCTCTTCGGCGCCCTGTTCGCCCCCAACCTGATCACCGGGTTCGGGCTCACCGAGCGCGCCGTGCCGCGCGCCCGGCTCGCCGAGGGCATGACGGTCGCCGCGAGCGCGTTCGTCGGCGGGCAGGCCGTCACGCTCGCCGTGGCGGGCCGCCTCGCACAGGCCCACGGGCCCGCCGCCGCGTT
>NZ_JAMOLN010000248.1 GCF_024448165.1 Streptomyces longispororuber | reverse complement strand
ACGGAGTGCTGGGCGCACACCCCCACCCCGGCGGCACAGCCTTCCGCGCCTGGCGCCCCTACGCCGAGAAGGTCACCGTCACCACCCCGGAGGGCCTGCGTGCGGACCTCCACGACGACGGCGACGGCTTCTTCTCCGCGCTGCTCCCGCTCCGCGAGGTCCCGGCCGACCACCGACTGGAGATCACGTACGACAAGACCGTGCAGACCGTCGCGGACGCCTACGCCCTGCTCCCCTCCCTCGGCGAACTCGACCTGCACCTGATCGCCGAGGGCCGGCACGAGCAGCTGTGGACCGTGCTCGGCGCGCGCCCGATGACGCACCAGGGCATCGAGGGCACCCGCTTCACCGTGTGGGCGCCCAACGCCCGCGGCGTCCGCGTCGTCGGTGGCTTCAACTACTGGGACGGCGCGGCCCACAGCATGCGCTCGCTCGGCTCGTCCGGCATCTGGGAGCTGTTCGTCCCGGACATCGGCGAGGGCGAGCTGTACAAGTACGAGATCACCCGCCCCGACGGCAGCCGGACGATGCGCGCCGACCCGCTGGCCACCCGCACGGAGACGCCGCCCGCCAACTCCTCGGTGGTGCACGCCTCCCACCACACCTGGGGGGACGAGGAGTGGATCGCGCGGCGCGGCGAACGCCCCGTCCATGAGGCGCCCTTCTCCGTCTACGAGGTCCACCTGGCGTCCTGGCGCCCCGGCCTCACCTACCGCCGGCTCGCCGACCAGCTCCCCGCCTACGTCGCGGACCTGAACTTCACGCACGTCGAGTTCCTGCCGGTCGCGGAGCATCCGTTCGGCGGCTCCTGGGGCTACCAGGTCACCGGCTTCTACGCACCGACCGCCCGCCTCGGCACCCCCGACGACTTCAAGTACCTGATCGACAAGCTGCACCAGGCCGGCATCGGCGTCCTCATGGACTGGGTCCCGGCCCACTTCCCGCGCGACGACTGGGCGTTGGCGGAGTTCGACGGCCGCACCCTGTACGAGCACGAGGATCCGCTGCGCGCCGCGCATCCCGACTGGGGCACGCTGGAGTTCGACTACGGCCGCAAGGAGGTCCGCAACTTCCTCGTGGCGAACGCCCTGTACTGGTGCGAGGAGTTCCACATCGACGGCCTGCGGGTCGACGCGGTGGCGTCCATGCTCTACCTGGACTACTCGCGCGAAGAGGGGCAGTGGACCCCGAACCAGTTCGGCGGCCGCGAGAACCTCGACGCGGTCGACTTCCTCCAGGAGATGAACGCGACCCTGTACCGGCGGGTCCCGGGCGTCGTGACGATCGCCGAGGAGTCCACGGCCTGGGACGGCGTCACCCGCGCCACCCACCACGTCGGCCCCGGCGGCTTCGGCGGGCTCGGCTTCGGGCTGAAGTGGAACATGGGCTGGATGCACGACTCGCTGGACTACATGAGTCACGAGCCGGTGCACCGCAAGTACCACCACAACGAGATGACGTTCTCGATGGTGTACGCGTACAGCGAGAACTACGTGCTGCCCATCTCGCACGACGAGGTGGTGCACGGAAAGCGGTCACTCGTCTCGAAGATGCCCGGCGACTGGTGGCAGCAGCGCGCCGACCTGCGCGCCTACCTGGGCTTCATGTGGGCCCACCCGGGCAAGCAACTCCTGTTCATGGGGCAGGAGTTCGCGCAGGGCGCCGAGTGGTCGGAGGCGCACGGCCCCGACTGGTGGCTGCTCGACCCGGCGTACGGAGCCGAGCCCGACCACCGCGGCGTGCGCGACCTCACCCGCGACCTCAACACGCTCTACCGGTCCGAACCGGCCCTGTGGCAGCGGGACACCGACCCGGCCGGCTTCTCCTGGGTGACCGGCGACGCGGCGGAGGACAACGTCTTCGCCTTCCTCCGCCACGCCGCCGACGGCTCGCCGCTCCTGTCGGTGTCGAACTTCTCCCCGGTGGTCCGCCACGACTACCGCCTGGGCGTCCCCGACGACGTACCGGCCTGGCACGAGGTCCTGAACACGGACCACGCGCGCTACGGCGGCGGCGACGTCACCAACCGCGACCCGGTGAAGCCGGACGACGAGGGCGCGCACGGCCGCCCGGCCAGCATCCGCCTCACCCTGCCGCCCCTGGCGACGGTGTGGCTACGCCCCTGAACCGGCCACGGCCAGTCGAAGGAGCGCCGGAGGCAGCTCCCCGGAGTGCACGACCCCCAGGGACTGGGTCGCCCGGGTCAGCGCCACGTACAGATCGCTCAGCCCGAACTCCCCCGGCTCGACCACGATCACGCGGTCGAACTCGAGACCCTTGGCCTGCCGGGGATCGAGCAGCACCACCTGCCGGGTGAGGTCGGGCGTGAGCCCGGCCGCGTCGACGCCCGGCAGCCGCGCGGCCAGCGCCTCCCGGAGCCGGCGCGGGGCGATCACCGCGAGCCGCCCCTCGTCGGGGACCTCGGCGGCGACGGCCTCGGCCACGGCGGCGACGAGGTCACCCGTGACCTCGCGCCGCCAGGGCAGGACCCCGGTCGACCGCACCGACGACGGCGGCTCGAAGTCCGGGTGCTCGGCCCGCAGCACCGCCGCCGCGACGTCCATGATCTCGGCCGGCGTGCGGTAGTTGACCCCGAGCCGGGTGTGCTCGAAGCGGTCCTCGACGTACGGCGCGAGGATCTTCTCCCACGATCCGACGCCCGCCTCCTCGGCGGTCTGCGCCGGGTCGCCGACCAGCGTCATCGACCGGGTCGGCGAGCGCCGCATCAGCAGCCGCCACGCCATCGGGCTGAGCTCCTGCGCCTCGTCGACGATGATGTGGCCGAACGCCCAGGTCCGGTCGGCGGCGGCCCGCTCGGCGGCGCTGCGGTGGTCCTCCTCCGCGTACCAGTCGCCGACGCGCTCGGCGTCGACGATGTCGTGCGCGGCGAGCACCTCGGACTCGTCCTCGTCCTCGAACTCGTACGTCTCCGAGCCGCGGGAGAGGTCGAGAACGCCCTGCGCGTACGCGATCCGCTCCTGCCGGGCGGCCTCGGCGGCGGCCCGCTCGGCGCTGTCGTCGTGGCCGAGCAGCTCCGCCGCCTCGTCGAGCAGCGGCACGTCGGCCGGGGTCCAGTCGGTGGGCCCGGTCGTGGTCCGCCGGATGGCGTCGGCGTCCGCCTGCGCCAGCTGGACGGGCTCGGCGAGGAAGTCCGCGACGAGCCCCTCCGGGGTGAGCGTCGGCCACAGCTCCTCGATGGCGGCGTGCACGTCGGCGCTGGCGGCGACGCCCTTGCCGAGCTGGGCGAGGTCGTCGGGGCCGAGGAAGTTCGGGCCGCCGTACGGGTCGGCGCCGATCCGCTCGGCGAGCTGCTGGGTGAGCGCGTCGAGGATCCGGAAGGCGAAGTGCGGCCGGGCGAGGTTGTGCGGCAGCAGGGTGTCCCGGGCCGCCTGACGCGCCTCGTAGGCGATCTCCCAGTCGAGGATCAGATCGCCGTCGTCGTGCCGGATGACCATCGGGGCGCCGGGCTCGGGCAGCTGCTGCCGGTCGCGGACGGCGAACGCGAGCGCGTCGGCCATCGCGGCGGCGCCCTTCACGGCGGCGGCCCGCGGGGTGTCGACGGCAGTGGCGTGCACCCCGGGGAACAGCTCGCCGACCGTGGCGAGCAGCACGCCCGTCTCACCGAGGGCGGGCAGCACCTCGGAGATGTAGGAGAGGAACGCCGGGTTGGGGCCGACGATCAGCACGGCCCGCTTGGCGAGCAGCTCGCGGTGCTCGTAGAGCAGGAACGCGGCACGGTGCAGGGCGACCGCGGTCTTCCCGGTGCCGGGACCGCCCTCGACGACGAGCACCCCGCGGTGGTCGTGCCGGATGATCCGGTCCTGCTCGGCCTGGATGGTCTGCACGATGTCGCCCATGCGGCCGGTGCGCGCCGAGTTCAGGGCGGCGAGCAGCACGGCGTCGCCCGTGGGGTCCTCGAAGCCGGTGCGTTCGGCGTCGCCGAGGTCGAGGATCTCGTCGTGGAGTTCGGTGACCGTACGGCCTTCGGTGGTGAGGTGACGGCGCCGACGAAGGCCCATCGGCGTATGCCCGGTCGCCAGATAGAAGGGGCGGGCGACCGGCGCGCGCCAGTCGATCAGAATGGGGGTGTGCTCGGTGTCGTCCTCACGAATTCCGAGGCGCCCGATGTGATGCGTCACGCCGTCGGTGAGATCGATGCGGCCGAAGCAGAGCGAGCCGTCGACCGCGTTCAGCGCGGCGAGCAGACCGGACCGCTCCACGACCAGCAGATCCCGCTCCAGCCTGGCCTGCTGGCCGGTGCCGACCGGCGTCAGGGCGTCGGTGACCGAGTCCGCGGCCAGGCCGCGCAGCGCGTCGACCCGCGCGTAGAGCCGGTCGATGAATTCCTGTTCCTTTTGCAATTCTTTCTGCGATGCGGCGGATTCCCGGCTTGACAAAACTGCTCCCTGCCCGGTACGGTGTGTTTAGTTGGCCCCCGGTGAGGGGCCTTTTCTGTGGGCACACAGAAACACCGAATATACCCCGGGCGGGGCGCAATTCCAATCCCGGATCCGGCTCCGGATCCGCTCGCGGTATTTCCTAGAGGGCCTCGGCCAATTCCTCGAGCAGCCGCCGCTTCGGCCGGGCACCGACCCGCGACCACACCGGCTGGCCGTCCTTGAAGACCATCAGCGTCGGCATGGACAGCACCCCGTACTTCACGGCCGTGTCCGGATTGGCGTCGACGTCGATCGCCACGACGTCGAGACGCTCGCTCTCCTCCTCCGCGATGGACCTGAGCACGGGCGCCAGCTGCTTGCACGGCCCGCACCACTCGGCGGTGAACTCCACGAGCACCGGCCGCCCGTTCTTGAGCACCTCCGCGTCGAAGTCCGCGTCGGTCACGTCACGCATGGACATGGTCACTCCCCTGGTTGCAGTTCGCAGCGCGGCGCGGACTCCTCCACCACCAGCGCCTCCATGGCTTCCTCGGCACGCGCCAGCTGCGCGCCGACCTTCTCCCGCACGGCGGTCAACTCGCCGATCAGCGCGTCGAGTTCGGTGAGCTTGGTGCGGTACACGGCGAGCGACGCCGGGCACGAGTCGCCCTCGGGGTGGCCGGCCCGCAGGCACTCCACGAACGGGCGGGTCTCCTCCAGGTCGAACCCGAAGTCCTGGAGCGTGCGGATCTGCCGCAGTGCCCGCAGGTCGTCCTCGTCGTACGTCCGGTAGCCGTTGCCGCCGCGCCGCGCGGGCAGCAGCCCGCGCGACTCGTAGTACCTGAGCGTCCGCGTGGTCGTGCCGGCGCGGTCCGCGAGCTCTCCGATGCGCATGCCACGACGGTAAACCTTGACCCCGGCGTCAAGGCCAGCGTCCGCTCAGTCCTCCGGCGGGGCCTGCGCGCCCAGCAGCCGCCGGGTCAGCAGATCGCGGTCGCCGAGCAGCTCGTCGAGCGCGGTCCGTACGTCGACGGCCTCGGTCGTCGCCGCCTCGCGCTCGGCCGCGATGAGGACCGACCGGCGGACCAGCTCCTTCGCGAACGACGCGGTGGTCCCTTCCGTGCGCGCGACGATCTCGCCGGTGAGCGCGGCGTCCAGGTCGAGCGCGCCGCCGTACAGCGCGAGCAGCCGGGCCCGCCCCTCCGCGTCCGGCAGCGGGACCTCGACGGCGAGGTCGACGCGTCCCGGCCGCTGCACGAGGGCCGGTTCGAGGAGGTCGGCGCGGTTGGTGGTGAGCAGGAACGCGACGTCGGCGTCGTCGCCGAGTCCGTCCATCTCGTTCAGCACCTGGAAGAGCAGGGGCTGTTCACCGCCGCCGTGGTCGCGCGACTCGGCGATCAGATCGCAGTCCTCCAGGACGACGAGGGCCGGCTGCAGCATCCGGGCGAGCGCGCAGGCCGAGCCGATCGCGCCGATGCTGGTGCCCGCGAGCAGGATGACCGTGAACTCCGGCAGGTGCGAGAGCAGGTACCGGACGGTGTGGGTCTTGCCGGTGCCGGGCGGCCCGTACAGGAGCAGACCGCGGCGCAGGTGCTGACCGGCCGCGCGCAGCCGCTCACGACGCCTGGCCACGCCGACGACCTGCCGCTCGACGCGGTCGAGCAGCCCGTCGGGCAGCACGACGGCGTCGCGGCCGAGGCCGGGGCGGCGGTGGAAGCGGAACGGGCCGAGGCCCTGCCCGAACTCGCCGCCCTCGAAGGAGAGCACCTGCCCGCGGAAGACGTTGTGCGTGCGCACCAGGGCGTCGACCTCACCGAGGAAGGTCTGCGCGGCGTCCTTGTCGGCGCACATCACCTCCAGGCGCACCTTGCGGTTGTCGTAGTCGTCGGTCGGGCCGCGCAGCAGCGCCGCGAACGGCAG
The DNA here is from genome assembly GCF_024448165.1 of Streptomyces longispororuber. Lineage (GTDB taxonomy): Bacteria > Actinomycetota > Actinomycetes > Streptomycetales > Streptomycetaceae > Streptomyces > Streptomyces longispororuber_A. The sequence goes on along the minus strand of NZ_JAMOLN010000248.1, from coordinate 7,827 downwards.
GCCCCGGTCGGTGCGGCCGAGGTAGAACCCGACGTGCACACAGGCAAGTTCGTCGTCCGGGGAGACGGGCAGCTGCGCGTAGTCGACCGCGCCGAGCTTGAACTGCTCGTAGCGGTCGGCGGATTCGACGACCTCGGTGAGGTCGAGGTCGCTGCGGTTGCGGGCGCCCGCCATGCCGAGCAGCTCGTACGGCTGCCCGGGCCGGTCGGCGAACCAGCGCTGCACCGCCAGATGGACGTTGGGGTGGTCGTACGGCGCGTACGCGGCCTTGACGATCGGCGTCTCACCGGGGTCGGCGCCCAGGTGCCCGCGGAGCTTCGCGGTGAGGCTGCGCGCGTCGGGCTCGGCGGCCGGCGGGCGCGCCACGGCCTCCAGGAACTCCGCGAACAGAGACTCGATCCGCGCCCGCTCGGAGCCCTCGGGCCCGCTCGGCCCACTGACGAAGAATGTTGTGCCCATGCGGGGCATTCTGGGTCATTCAAGGCCGCGGGCCGACCCCTTTTCCGCCGGGCCGGCCGCCGGTCCGCTCGGACTGCTGAAAACTCTGGAACTACCGGGACTGCTCCGGCTGTCGCACCGCGTCGACGGTGCTGGACCAGTCGTCCGCCCCGTGCCCCAGGGACATGGCCCGCCCGGCGACCCCCCGCACCGCGCGCAGCACCGTCGTGTCCAGGCCCCGGTGCTCGGCGGCGTGCACGATGTGGTCGATGCCCGCGACCTCCATGGCGAGGTTGGCGAGGTCGCCGGGGTGCTTGCCGCTGTCGATGTTCTCGGCCATGTACGTGGCGATGTCCGGGACGATCGCGTGGTTGGCGATGAGGAACGGCGCCAGCTTCGCGGCCGGCACCCGGTCGGCGCCCGCGAGGGCGTAGGCGTGCACGATGCCGGACATGGTCGTCCAGAAGTAGTCGAGGATCGACAGGTCGTAGACGGCGGCGAGCCCGTGGTCCGCGCCGAGGTGGGTGGCCCGGCCGCCCAGGGCCGTGAAGACCTGCTCGTACGCGGTGTAGGCGTCCTCGGGACCCGCGTAGAAGATCAGGGCCTGCTCGGATCCGATGACGGTGACCGGCACCATGATCGCCCCGTCGAGGTAGCGGATGCCGTGCCGGCCGGCCCATGCGGCGGCCTCGCGGGCCCGCTCGGGAGTGTCCGAGGTCAGATTGACGACGACCTTGCCGGACAGGTCCGCGGCGAGCGGGGCGAGGATCGCGTGGGCGGCGTCGTGGTCGACGACGCACACGATCACGACGTCGGCGGCCTGCACGGCGTCGGCGGCGGTCGCGGCCCGGCGGGCGCCGCGTCCGACGAGTTCCTCGCCCTTCCCGGGAGAGCGGTTCCAGACGGTGGTGGGGTGTCCTGCGGTCAGCAGCGCATCGGCGAGGGCGTGGCCCATGGCGCCGAGGCCGAGGACGGTGACGGGGGTTGCGGTGATCTCGTTCGTCATGCCGCCATCGTGTGCGGCGCCCTCAACTCCCCACAAGAACCCACTATTTGGTGAGGTACTCACCGAAAGGTAAGCATGGACGGGAGGGAGGCAGGCGTGGACGGGACGGCCGTCGCGGGAGCGTCGCGGGAATAGGGACCCGCCGCGCACACTTGTAGGCCAGTGACCGGCACCGACCCGTGCCCGAATACGAGACGACTCGGCAGCCCCGGAGGCCCCCGTGACCGCGATCGCCATCCGCTACGTCGGCGGACCCACGTCCGTCATCGAGATCGGCGGCCTGCGTCTGCTCACCGACCCGACGTTCGACGCCCCCGGCGAGTACGCGGTCGGCTCGCGGTCGCTGGTGAAGACGGCGGGCCCGGCCGTCACGGCGCGGGAGATCGGCCCGGTCGACGCGGTCCTGCTGTCCCACGACCACCACCCCGACAACCTGGACACCGCGGGCCGCGCCCTGCTGTCCGACGCCCCGCTGGTCCTCACGACGGCGGCGGCCCGGGGGCGGCTCGGCGAGACGGCGACCGCCCTGCCGAACTGGCAGCACGTGGACGTCGAGCGCCCCGGCGGCGGCACCCTGCGCATCACCGGCGTGCCGGCCCTGCACGGCCCCGAGGGCAGCGAGCCGCTGGTCGGCGAGGTCACGGGCTTCGTGCTGTCCGGCGAAGGGCTGCCCACGGTGTACGTCTCCGGGGACAACGCGTCGCTCGACCACGTCCGGGAGATCGCCGACCGGTTCCCCGCGGTGGACGTCGCGGTGCTCTTCGCGGGGGCGGCCCGCACACCGCTGGTCCCCGACGCCACGCTGACGCTGACCAGCGCGCAGGCCGCCCAGGCCGCGGAGCTGCTCGGCGCCCGCCAGGTGGTGCCGCTGCACTTCGAGCACTGGGGCCACTTCACCCAGGACGGGCCCACGCTGACGGCGGCGTTCGCGCAGGCGGGCCTGAGCGACCGTCTGCACCTGCTGAAGCCGGGCGCGACCGTCACGTTCTGACGTCCGGTCAATTGCCGTACGCAGTGGGCCAGTCGCCGCGCTCCGCGATCCGCAGCACGAGCGCGGCGATGTTCCACGCGTCGTCCTCGCCCCGGTGGTGGCGCCCCTCCAGCGGCAGCCCGGCGATCGTCAGCGCCTGCGCCATGCCCGGCCTCTTGCGCAGCCCGTGGCTCTCGGTGAACACGGCCTTGGCGTTGATGTGGACCGGGCCGAAGGGGTACGGGGCGCCGGGCGCGGCGCACTGCCGGCGGAACTGGTGGCGGTCGTAGTCGCCCCAGCTCGCCCACGGCCGCGTCCGCCCGGCGAACGCTCCGCTCAGCCGCAGGCACGCCTCGGCGAAGCCGACACCCCGCTCGACCTCGGCCTGGGTGAGGCCGGTGAGTTCGGTGCAGAAGTCGCTGACCGTGGAGCGGACGGGCCGGACCAGGATCCCGTGCCGGGAGAGCCGCTCGCCCGCGTCCAGGTCGACGACGGTGAGCCCGACCTCGATGATCTCGCTGACCGCTCCGGGCGGGGGCGGCCCGTCCCAGCAGGTCGCTTCGACGTCGATGACATTCAGCAGGCGGGGGGCGGCGGCGGTCATGCGGGCGAGCGTACGAAGGCGGGGACCCGGCCCACCACCGGATTACGGCCAGTCGACGATCCCCGCGAACACCAGATACGTGACGAGCACGGCGAACGGCGCCACCGCCGCGAAGCCGGTCCGGCGCGCGGCGAACCGCTCCTCCCACGGCAGCAGCCACGCGGTGGCGAGGACGAGCAGGGAGATCGTGAGCCCCCAGCCGAAGACGGTGAACGCCCGCTCGTAGCTCGGCTCGAACCGGGCCACCTGGGCGTCGGTGCACGCGTCGCAGGCCATCGGCGACAGACCGGCGACCGCGTACGCGACCAGCGCCGCGGGCAGCGTGACCAGGCTGGACACCAGCGGAGCGACCCACTGACGGGAGCGCGGCGCGGGACGTACGGCGGAGTCTGCGGCGAGTTCGTCGATCATGGCTCCATCAAAGGGTGCGGGCGGCCCCCGCACCTGAGTGCCGGTACTCAGGCCTCGTACTCATGTGCCCTTCATGTGCCCCTCATGTGCCACGCCACTCGGGCGGTGGCGAACGACCCGACAGGAGCGAAGAGATGACCGACGATCACGTCCCCGTGTCCGCGGAGGCCTCCGGGACCTGGACCCTCGGCGACCTCCCCGTGCGCCGGATCGGCTTCGGGGCGATGCGGCTCCCGGGCCGGATCGCGTTCGACAACACGTCCGTCGCCGACCGCACCCGGTCGGTCCGGGTACTGCGCCGCGCCGTCGAGCTCGGCGTGAACCACATCGACACCGCCGCCTTCTACTTCTCGTCGCTCCGCTCGGCCAACGAACTCATCAACGCGGCCCTCGCCCCGTACCCCGACGACCTGGTCATCGTCACGAAGGTCGGCCCGCGCCGCGACAGGATGGGCGCCTGGACCACCTGGGCCCGCCCCGAGGAGCTGCGCGGCGACGTCGAGGAGAACCTGCGCCAGCTCGGCCGCGACCACGTCGACGTCGTCAACTTCCGCATGAACGAGCGGACTTCGGCCGACATCGAGGAGTACGTGGGGGCGCTGGCCGAGCTGCGCGACGCGGGTCTGGTCCGGCACGTCGGCGTCTCGGACGTCGACACCGAGCTGCTCGCCCGGGCCCAGAAGGTGACGCCCGTGGTGTGCGTGCAGAACCGGTTCGGGCTCGGCACCGGCCGGCCGGGCGACGCCGACCTGCTGCGTTCCTGCGCCGGCCAGGGCATCGCCTTCGTGCCGTTCTTCGCCATCGCGGGCAGCGGCGGGCACGCGGGCGCGACCGGCACCGCGGAGTCCCCGGCCGTCGAGCGGATCGCCGCGGCGCACGGTGCGTCGCCCGCCCAGATCCGGCTCGCGTGGACGCTGCACCAGGGCCCGAACGTCCTCGCCATCCCGGGCACCGGCGACCCGGAGCATCTCGCGCAGAACGTCGCGGCGGGCGCGATCCGGCTCAGCGGGGAGGAACTGCGGGCGCTGGCGGGCTGATTGTCAGTGGTCGCGGATACGGTGCGGCCATGACTGATTACGTGTTGGTCCCGGGCGCCTGGCTGGGTGCCTGGGCATGGCAGGACGTGGTCGCCGAGCTGACCGGGGCGGGCCACGGCGCCCATCCGCTGTCGCTCTCCGGGCTCGCGGAGCGCAGCGGGACCCCGGCCGGGCAGGACACGCACGTCCGGGACATCGTCGACGAGGTCGACCGGCTCGGGCTGCGGGACGTCGTCCTGGTCGGGCACAGCTACTCGGGCATCCCGGTCGCCCAGGCCGCCGGGCGGCTCGGGTCCCGGCTGCGCCGCGTGGTGTTCGTCGACGCGTGCGTGCCGCAGGAAGGCGAGTCGTTCGCCTCGGGCTGGTGGCAGGGGCAGGCCGCGTTCGAGGCGGTGCTGGCGGCCCAGGACGGAGGTTGGGCGGTCCCGGCCGCCGAGGAGTTCGCGGGCCAGGACCTGACGGACGAGCAGATCGCCCGGTTCACGAGCCTCGGGACCCCGCACCCGGCCGCCGCCCTCACCGAACCCGCGGCGCTCCCCCGCCCGCTCGGCGACCTCCCGGCCACGTACATCAAGTGCCTGCTCGACGGTGACGTACCGCCCGACGCGGCGGCGGAACTGCTCAAGAGCAGCGAACTCTGGAACCTGGTCGAGATGGACACGGGCCACTGGCCGATGTTCTCCCGGCCGCGCGAGCTGGCACGGATCCTGCTCGACACGGCCGGGGACGACACACCGGAGAGAGCGAGCGCGTAAAGCGCGCTCGACCCGTTTCTGGGTTCCGGGTCCCGGCCGACTCTCGGCTAGGCCTTGGCGTCGGCCAGTTCGGCTTCCTGCTGCTCCGGTCCGGCCTCCCGCTCGGCCGGTTCGGCGTCCGCGCCCCGGCCGCGCCGGGGCAGCAGGACCGCCACGAGCACGGTGCCGACGCCCAGGATCACCGCTCCGACGACACTGGTGTGCGCCACGGCGTCGGAGAACGACGAGCCGACCGCGTCGGCCATCTGGCGTGCCCCGTCGGCGAGTTGACCGGCCTGCGCCTTGAGCTGGGCGGCCTGCTGCGGGTCGGTGGCCCCGGCCGCCTGCTCGGCGAGCTTCTGGGCCTGCGCCCCGACGTGCTGGGCGACGGCGTACCCGGCGCCGACCGAGTCCTGCGCGGTGGACAGCGCGTCGCCCGGCAGCTTGGTGCCGGACGCGGCGTCCGCGAGGTGAGAGGAGTACGAACCGGCGAGCACGGAGCCGAGGATGGCGATGCCGAGCGACCCGCCCAGTTCGAGCGAGGTGTCGTTCACCGCACCGCCGACGCCCAGCTCGGACTCCGGGAACGCGCCCATGATCGCGTCGGTGCACGGCGAGAGCGCGAGCCCGATCGCGAGGCCGAGGATCACGAGGGGCAGCACGAAGTCGCTGTACGTCGACCCGGCGTCGATCCGGGTGAGCAGTGCGAGCGCCGCCGTACCGCCGACCATGCCCGCGGTCACCGTGACCTTCATGCCGATGCGCGGCGTCAGGTACCCGGTGAGCGCCGACCCGACGAACACCGCACCGGCCAGCGGCAGCATCCGCACGCCGGTCTCCCACGCGTCGTACCCGAGGACGAACTGGAGGTGCTGGGTCAGGTAGTAGAAGGCACCGAAGACGGCCAGGAAGAAGAGGGCGACGGCCAGGTTCGACCCCGCGAACCGACGGTTGGCGAACCGGCGCACGTCGAGCACGGGCCGCGGGTGCCGCAGCTCCCACAGCACGAACGCCACCAGCGCGACGCCCGCCACGACGGCGGCCGAGACCGCCTTGACGCCCCAGCCGAAGTGCGGCCCCTCGATGATCATGTAGACGAGCGCGCCCACCCACACGACGGACAGCACCCCGCCCACGTAGTCGATCCGGTCGTGGTGCCCGGCCTTCGACGGCGGTACGAGGACGAGCGCGCCGACGATCGCGACGGCGGCGACCGGCACGTTGATCAGGAACGTGGACGCCCAGCCGTGGTCGCGCAGCAGCGCCCCGGCCACCAGCGGCCCGGCCGCGATGGCGAGCCCCGCCGTCGCCGTCCACAGTACGATCGCCTTGGCCCGCTCGGCCCGCGGGAAGGTGGCGGCGAGCAGCGACAGCGTCGCGGGCATGATCATGGCCGCGCCGACACCCATCACGGCGCGCGCGGCGATGACGCCCCCGGAGCTGTCCACGAGCGATCCGGCGACAGCGCCCCCGCCGAACACGACGAGCCCCAGCAGCAGGGCCCCGCGCCGGCTGTACTTGTCGCCGATGGCGCCCAGCAGCAGCATCAGCGCCGCGTACGGGACGGTGTAGCCGTCGATGACCCACTGCAGGTCGGCACTGGAGAGCCCCAGGTCCTGAGTCATGTCGGGTGCGGCGACCGTCAGGGCCGTATTGGCCATCACGATGATCAGCAGGCTCAGGCAGAGCACGAGCAGGGCCCACCAGCGGCGGGCGTACGGCCGGTCCATCGATTCGACCGGCTCGTTCATGACGAGACGCATGGCGCGGAGACCCTCCCGGGTGGCAGGACACGACCCGCACAAGCCACCTCAGCGACTTGCACAGCCATGTGCAATTACACAGCGATGTGCAATCTACGCCGTTGCACAGCAGTGTGCAAAACCGCAACGCCTCTCGGGTGCCGGACACCCCCGGCGGCCGGGCACAATGAACGGCGTGACTTCCGTACGAGCCGACGCCAACCGCCGCCGCATCCTCGACGTCGCGCTCGCCGAGCTGCTGCGCGACCCGGATGCCTCCATGGACCAGATCGCACGCGCCGCGGGGGTGGTGCGCCGCACGGTCTACGGACACTTCCCGAGCCGCGAGGCGCTGGTCGGCGCCCTGGTGGACGACGCGGCGCAGGCCGTCGCGGAGGCGCATCGGGCGGGCCGCGAGGGCATCGACGACCCGGCGGAGGCGGTGGCCCGCTCGATCCGGGCGATCTGGCCGATCGCCGACCGCTACCGCCTCTTGGTCCACCTCGCGCAGCGCAGCGTCACGATGGAGGGCATCAGGGCGCGCCTCGCCCCGGTCCGCGAGGTCTGCACGGAACTGATCCAACAGGCCCAGGACAACGGCGAGTTCACCTCACCGCTGCCCGCGGAGGCGCTGGCGTACGTGCAGGAGCAGGTGCTGTTCGGACTGATGGAGGCGGTCAACGACGGCGCGCTCGCACCCGAGAACGCCGCCCGCGCCGCGGTCGTGGCGGTCCTGTCGGTGGCCGGCCACCCGACGAAGGACGCGGAACGCCTGGCCGACTCGGCGTGAGTCGGCAATCTGCGGGCGCCGAGGCACCGGCATTCCTGACGCACAACGCAAAAAAGCCGCAACTCCCGAGCTAATGCTCGGGAGTTGCGGCTTTT
>NZ_JAMOLN010000247.1 GCF_024448165.1 Streptomyces longispororuber | reverse complement strand
CTGGCCGGCGATCTGTTGACCCTGCTGCGCCGCACGACCACCGAGCCGCGCCCCGACGAGCAGCTCGAAGCGCTCACCCTGGCCGTCGCCGCCGACCTGCCCGTCCTGCTCTGGGGAGAGCCCGGCATCGGGAAGACCGCGGCCCTCACCCAGCTGGCCGCCTCCCTCGACCTGCCGCTGACGACCGTGATCGCCAGCGTCCACGAGCCGTCGGACTTCTCCGGTCTGCCGATCGTGGGCGACGACCCGGCGGTCCAGGGCGTCCCGATGGCCCCGCCGCAGTGGGCCGTCGAACTCGTCAGGGCCGGACGCGGGCTGCTCTTCCTCGACGAACTCTCCACCGCCACCCCGGCCGTGCAGGCCGCGCTGCTCCGCGTCGTCCTGGAGCGCCGGGTCGGCTCCCTCCAACTGCCGCCGGGCGTACGGATCGTGGCCGCCGCCAACCCGCGCGCGTCGGCCGCCGACGGCTGGGAGCTGAGCCCGCCGCTGGCCAACCGCTTCGTGCACCTGTACTGGGTGCACGACCGGGACGTGGTGGTGCGCGGCCTCGGCGGGGTCTGGCCCCGCGCCGAACTGCCCCGCCTCGAACCGGAGCGGCTCGCCGACGCGGTGGCGCTCGCCCGGCGCGCGGTCTGCGGCTTCCTGGCCGCCCGCCCGACACTGATCCACCGGCTGCCCAGCACCGAGACCCGGCGCGGCGGGGCGTGGCCCTCGCCCCGGAGCTGGGAGGCCGCCCTGACCCTGCTCGCCTTCGGCACGGCGGCCGGGGTCTCCCGGGAGGTCCTCGCACTCCTGGTGCGGGGCGCGGTCGGCGACGGCCCCGGACTCGAACTCCTCGCCCACCTGGACCGGATGGACCTCCCCGACCCCGAGACGCTGCTCGCCGACCCGGCCGCCGCCGACCTGCCGGACCGCGGCGACCTGCGCCAGGCCGCACTGGAAGCGGTGGTCGCGGCCGTCGGCGCCCGGCCCGAGCGGGACCGGTGGGAGGCCGGCTGGGCGGTCCTGGTGCGGGCCCTGGAGACCGGCGCCCCCGACCTGCTGGTCGCCCCGGCCACCGCGCTCGCCGGGCTGCGGCGCGACGACTGGGAGGTGCCCGCCGCGGTGGAGCGGCTCACCGGGGTGATCAGCCTCGCCCAGGGGGCCGACCGGTCGGTGCGGCGCGTCGAACCCGTCGCCGTCGCCGGGACGCGCCGATGACGGCGGCCACGCGGCGCCCGCTGCCCCGGCCGATGCCCAAGCCCGCCCCACCGCGCCCGGTCCGGGCGGCCCCGCCCCGGCCGCCCGCCGTCGGCGCCGCGCCCCGGGTCCCGCTGGACATGGACAAGTTGCTCACCGCGCGGCTGCACGCGGTGCGGGTCCGCCCCTACCTGGCCGCCGCGCTCTTCGCGCTGCACGTGGTGGAGGACAGCTCGGTGCCGACGATGGCGGTCGACGCGCACTGGCGCTGTTACGTCTCGCCCGGCTTCGTGGCCCGCATGTCCGTCGAGGAACTGGCGGGCGTCTGGGTCCACGAGGTCTCCCACCTCCTGCGCGACCACCACGCCCGGGGCGAGCGGTACGCGCGCGAGAACGAGGAGTACGGGCCGGGGGAGCGGCTGCGCCGCAACATCGCCGCCGACTTCGAGATCAACGACGACATCTACGGCGACGGACTGCCGCGGCCCGCGGGCGCGGTGCTGCCGTCGCTGCTGCGGCTGGATTCCGGCCTGCTGATGGAGGAGTACCTGCGCAGGTCGTCGATGTCCGGGATCGTGGCGCAGCGGCTCTGGCTGGACTGCGGCAGCGGCGCCCACGGGCAGCGCAGGCCGTGGGAACTGGGTCCCGAAGGGGCGCACGGGCTGACCAGGCAGCAGCGCGACGCCGTCCGCTTCCGGGTCGCCGAGGGCATCAAGGGCCGCCCGGGCGACGCCCCGGACGGCTGGCGGCGCTGGGCCGACGAGGCGTTCCAGACCCCGCAGCCCTGGCGGCAGCTGCTGGGCGCGGCGGTCCGCGCGGCGGCGGGGGCGCCCGGCGTCGGCGAGAACCACAGCTACCGCCGTCCCTCCCGGCGCTCGGCGAGCGTCCCCGGCGTCGTCCTGCCGAGCCTGCGCAGGACCCCGCCCCGGGTCTGCGTGGTGATCGACACCTCGGGGTCGGTGAGCGACGCCGAACTGGGCAGCGCGCTCCTGGAGGTGGCCGCGATCGCGCGGGCGGTCGGCGGCCGGCGTGATCTGGTGTCGGTGGTGTCCTGCGACGCGGCGGCCGGTGTCGCCGTCCCGCTGTGCCGGGCCGAGAGCATGGAGCTGATCGGCGGCGGGGGCACCGATCTGCGCTCCGGGTTCGACCGCGCCCTGCGCGCCAGGCCCGACGTGATCGTGGCCCTGACGGACGGTCAGACGCCGTGGCCGTCGGCCCAGCCGCCCTGTCGGACGGTCGTGGGCCTGTTCCCGCGGATCGGCCGGCGGGTGAACGAGCGGGACCCGGACTACGTCCCGGACGGGCCGCCGGACTGGGCGCGGGTGGTCACGATCGGCTGACCACCCGCGCGGCACCGGGCGTGGCTACCCGATGTGGAAACTGTCCCCGTACACCTTCCAGTCGAGCGGCGTGTCCAGGTTCAGGTTGCCCCGGTCGAGGAAGACCCGCTGCGCGGTGTCGACCCGGCTGGTGTCGCTGTGCGCCTCCTCCTGCTTCATCGCCCACACCCGGGCGTCGAGGAAGGCGTTCAGCCACGTGACCTCGTCGCCGCCCTGGGCGGGTGGCTTCGCCTGGTTCAGCGCCCGCTTGCGGATGCTGCGGAAGCTGGTCGGGTCGGAGCCGTCGCCGTGCATCACGACGGCGTCGTAGTACGTGAACTGGCCGAGCGTGCCGACGCCGTCGGCCCTGCCCTGCGCGACGGCCGGGTCGAAGTAGACCCGGTCGCGCTCGTCGTTCTGGGCCTGCTGGAACGCGCCGTCCCCGGCCGCCTCGGCCCAGTCCTTCGGGTAGTCCGGGTCGAGGCCCTCGTGCGAGTCGGTGCCGTCGACCTCGCGCAGCGCGGGCAGGTATCCGGCGAGCGCGTTGCCGGGCTCGCGGTCGGTGTACAGCTCGACGAGGTCGAGCATGTCGCCGGTGCCGGAGCAGAAGCCGATGATGCCCGCCGTGTAGCCACGGCCGTCACCGATGTCCTCGATGTACTTGTACTGGGCCTTCCAGTCGAGCGAGGAGTTCTCCGCGCTCGACACCAGCTGCATGGCGATCTCCTTCTTCGCCGGGTCGTCGAGCCCGCCCGCACCCGCCGCGACGGGCGCGGCGTCGGCGAAGCGGGTGGTCAGGAGCGGGGCCGCCACGACGGAGGCGCCGAGGAAGGCGAGCAAGGTGCGACGTGACGTGCGTATGTGGGGGGTGGGCACGGGTCCTCCTTGAGGGAGTCCGCCGGCGGGATTCGTCGGACCGCCGACTGTTAGGAAGGTTTCCTACCAGAAATTCCGGGTGACGTATACCCGTCAAGGAGAGGTGGAGGGAGGGGAGTTGGAGTGCCGGACTCCGGTCGAACTACGCGCCACGCAGCCGTTCGCGCACCTGAACAGCGATTTCGTACGTGTCCCCGGTCGTGCGGGCCGGAAGCGGTCCGGGATCACGGATCCAGGCGTCGTCGAAGGCGAACCAGTCGATCGTCCGCGGCGCACCGCCCGCACCGAGGGCCGCCCGCAACGTGTCGAAGTACGCGGCCCAGCGCCTGCGGTACAGACCGCCGGCGAGCCCCGCCCACTCCCGGTTCGCGTAGTCGTGCAGCCCGGCCTCGGCCCCCTCGCGCGTCCCCCACACCGTGACGATCGACAGCTGGTCGTACGCGAGCCGGTCCCGCTCCGCCGCGTCGTGCCCCCACGCGCGCGCCTGGGCCCGCCAACTCCCCAGCAGGTGACGGGAGTCGGTGGCCAGGAGCCGGTCGAGCAGATCCATCAGCGCCAGCCAGTCCCGGGTGAGCCGGCCGAAGGCCGCCGCGTCCCGGCCGTCGTACGCCGCCTTGATCCGGGGGAGCAGGGCGCGGCTGCGGTTCGACAGCGCCTGGCGCGCCACGTCGAGCAGGTCCCTGCGGTACGCCGAGGAGTTCCGCAGCGCCGGACGCACCGCCAGCAGATGGCCGAGGGCCTGCTCGAACTCGGCCGCGTCGTAGCGCAGTCGCTTCGGTGACCAGGTGGCGGCCGAGCGCGCCGCGAGGGACGGGCGGGCACCGAACAGCCCGTCCGCGCCCTCCGCCCAGCCGTCCGCGCGCGTCGTGCCGTACGCGGTGCGCCGCAGCACGTCCCAGGCGGCGACCGCCCGTGCGTCACGGCCCCCGTAGCGCGCCACGGACCACGCGTCGAACCATGCCTTCAGGTCCAACGGGCCTTCCAGCCAGGCCAGTTCGGAGAACAGCTCGAACGCGGCCGGATTGTTGTCCGCGGCCTCCGGCAGCAGCGCCGTGCCGCGCAGCGCGCTCCCCGGCTTCGTGCGCCACCGGTCGTAGAGCTCCGCCCAGTCACGGGTGTTGGCGCCCAGCGTCGTGTGCCCGCCGAAGTTCCAGATCGAACCGAACGCGTACGGGGTGCCGGACCAGTCCGCCTCGCGGTCCGTGACCGCGGGGAACCGGTCGGAGATGCCGTCGACGACCAGCATCCGGCGCTGGTCGACGGCCTCCACGAGCGCCTTCGGCGGGTTGTGCCGCCAGCCGAGGATCACCCACACCGCGTCCTCGTGCGCCGCGCGCAGCGCCTTCTCGACGCCACGCGCCGCGTCGCCGACCGGCACGTCGCCCGGCCTGCCGCCCTCGTGCAGCAGATCCATCTTGAACAGCCGGGCCGGACCGAACATCTCCTCCTGCGCCCGGTAGAACGCGGCCGCCACCGCCGCGAAGTGCTCGCCGCGCGGATCGAGCCAGTCGGGCCGCCGGTACCCGTACCAGTCGCCCTGCCGCAATACGTGCGCACCGGAGTTGCGGTCCGCGAAGCCCGGCGGCACGGTCCCGAAGTAGCCCGGCAGCACGGGCTCCATCCCCAACTCCCTCATCCGGTCGGCGATCCGCCTGCCGAGCCGGGCCCGCGCGGCGAGCAGCGCGGCGGAGACCGGGCCGCCCGCCGGACCCGCCATGTTCTGCAGCAGCCACCACGGCTGGCGCGCGGGGGAGGGGATCCACGACCTCAACTCGCCGTCGGTGAAGCCGAACTGCCGGAGCGTGCGGTGGTACAGGGCGTCGGCGCCGACGTACACCAGCACCTCGTTGAAGCCGTGCAGGGCGAGCACGTCCAGCTCGCGCTCCCAGTACGACCAGTCGTGGTACGCCCCGGTGTAGCCGTCACTGGTGTCGTTGAGCACGAAGCGGTGCGGGACGTTCGCCCGGCCGGTGAGCGGGCGCGGCGGGGCGGGCAGCGTCGTCGGGAGGCGCAGCTGTTCGCCCGCCCAGGACACGTTCGCGTGCGCCACGTCCTTCAAGTAACGCCGCAGACCGGCGAGTTGGACGGCCGGTGAGGTGCCGTCGACCCGGATCCGGCCCGGCCGGCCGGTGACCCGGTAGGTGTCGCCCGGGCCGGACGGCGGCGGGAACGTCAGCTGGCCGGCGGCGGGCCGGCCGAGCAGCCGGCGGGCGGCCGCCGCGGCAGCCGTCGAGGTGCCCGGCACGGGGTCCTCCCGGTCGTCGGACCCGCCGGTGCACGACACCGCGGCCGACCCGGCGAGCGCGGTCAGGAACGTACGGCGAGCCAGGGGCATGGTGTCTGCTTACCCGTCACGGTCCCGGTACGCGCGGCGCCACGCGGACGGACCTGCCGGGTGCCGGTCCGTCAGGAACCGTCCGGGCCGAGGGACTTGGCATAGAAGCGGCTCTCCTCGTAGGCGCGGAACGGGCCGAACGGAGCCGTCGGACGGTAGCCGCTCGACTCGTACAGGGTCACCGCCTCGGGCAGCATGACGCCCGTCTCCAGGACCATCCGGACCCGCCCGGCGTCCCGCGCGCTGTCCTCCAGGGCCGCGAGCACCCGGCGGGCCAGGCCCCGGCGGCGGGCCCGCGCCACCACGAACATCCGCTTCAGCTCGGCGTCCCCGTCCGCGTACCCCAGGCCGTCGTACTCCTGGGCCCGCCAGCCGCCCGACGCGACCGGCTCCCCGGCGTCGTAGCCGACGAGGAACAGGCCGTGCGGCGGATCGAAGTGCGACGGGTGCAGGGCCGTGAAGTCGTCGTAGCCGAACCGGCTGCGGTACTCCGCCTGCACCTGGTCGCTGAGGAGCGCGGCGTCGGGATGCCCGTAGGAACGGATGTGGAACTCCATGGGCCGGCAAGCGTAGTGGGCGGCTCAGCGGCCGGCCCGGGAGGGGCAGGGCGTGCCCGCCGGGAGCCTTCCGCTGAAGAAGGCCGACGGCGCCACCCCGAACAGGGCCCGGAACTCGGCCGCCATGTGCGACTGGTCGTAGTACCCGGTGGCCTGCGCGAGGCCCGCCCATGGCACCGGGGCCCCGGCGCCGTCCCGGGCGCCGGCGAGCAGCTGGCGCGCCCGGTCGATCCGCGCGAAGTGCTTGGGCGAGACGCCGACGCCGTCCGTGAACAGCTTCCGCAGCTGGCGCTCGCTCACCGCGAGCGCATGGGCCACCTCGGGGACGGGCGCGGGCCGCGGGCGGCCGGGCCGCGTCGACAGCGCCGAAACCGCCGAGCGCACCAGGGCCTCCCTGTCCCGGTCGGCGGCAGCGCCCTGCTCGAACGCCGGCGGCAGCAGCTCCGCCAGCTCGGCGAGCGCCACATCCACCGGGGCGTCGTGGCCCCACTCCCGCAGGGCGCGGTCGATCCGCGCCGTCGAGCGGCCGGGCAGCTCCTTCAGCGGCACCACCCGCCCCACCAGATCACCGGCGGGCGCGCCGAGCAGCGGTCGGGCGGCACCCGGCCGGATCCGCAGGTCGAGGCAGAGCGGCAGCCGCTTGCCCGTGTTGTACGAGGCCCGGGTGCGCGGCCCGACCGCCAGCACGTCGCTGCCGCCCTCCGGCAGCGTCCGCACCACGAGCCGCACCGCCGCGTCCGGCACGTGCGTGACGGAGCGGGGGCCGTCGGGGGCGTGCGCGATCACCCCGATGTCGGTGATCCACGGGCGCAGCGCTTCGGGCGGCTCGACCAGGCGCGACGGCAGCTGGGAGGTCCCCGCGGCGGTCCTGATCGCCGTCTGCCGTGCGAGGTCGGTACGGGAGGGTTCGGTCACCGTGGTCACCCGTCCACCGTAACCAGCGGGCGGGGGCGTGCGGGCGGTGAAGGCGTGCCGAATTTTCCTATCCCGCGGGCCGGTTGCGGCGGCAGCGTGGACCGCATGATCCTCATCACCGGTGCCACCGGCACCATCGGCAGCCACGTCGTCCGCCTCCTCGCCGAGCGCGGCGTCCCGCACCGGGCACTGACCCGCGACCCGGCCCGCGCCCGGTTCGGACCCGGCACGGACGTGGTGCGCGGCGACTACGACGACCCGGCCTCCCTCACAACGGCCGTCGCCGGGGCCGACGCCGTCTTCCTGGTCAACACGCCGGGCGCCGCGGCCCCCGGCGCCCACGACGCCGCGCTGCTCGCCGCCGCCGAACGGGCGGGCGTGCGGCGCGCGGTGAAGCTCTCCGCGATCGGCACGGGGGAGCCGGCCTCCGGCCGCTTCAGCGAGTGGCACGTCCCCGGCGAACGGGCCCTCGCCGACGGCCCGTTGGAGTGGACGGTGCTGCGCCCGTCGATGTTCGCCTCGAACTTCCTGTGGTGGGCGGACGAGATCAGGGCCGGGCGCCCGGTGCCCGACCAGTACGGCGGCGGCGCGCAGGGCGTGGTCGACCCGGCCGACGTCGCGGCCGTCGCCGTCGAGGCGCTGCTCGCGGAGGGCCACCACGGGCGGACGTACACGCTGACCGGGCCCGAGACGCTGGCGGTCCCCGAGATGGCGGCGCTGGTGGGCGAGGCGCTCGGCCGCACCGTCGCGTCGGTGGCGGTGGGCGAGGCGGACTCGCGGGCGTTCGTCATCGGCAGCGGCATCCCCGAGGCGTTCGCGGACGGCGTCCTGGAGGGCCTCGCGTTCGTCCGCGCGGGCGGCAACGCCGTCGTCACGGACGACGTGGAGAAGGTCCTCGGCCGTCCGCCGCGCACCTTCGCGCAGTGGGCGCAGGAGCACCGGGAGGCGTTCGCGTAGCCGATGGCTCCCGGCCGTCCGCCCGACGGTCGAGCGCGCACCGGCCTACAGGCCGAAGACGTCCGGATCCGTCGCCAGCTCCTTGAAGACCTCCCGCGGGTCCTTGACCAGCTTGCGCTCGGTGAGGTCCAGCAGACCGCCCACGGCGGTCACCTCCGCCGACACGGTGCCGTCGGTCTTCGTCACCGTCTGGCGGATCCGGAACGTCTTGCCCTCGCCCCACTCGAAGACGCAGGTCACCTCCACCTCGTCGCCGGCGCGCAGCTCCCGCAGATAGCGGATGGTCGTCTCCAGGGCGACGGGCCCCACGCCCCGGGCGAGCAGGTCCTGCTGCTCGATGCCGCCGTGCCGGAGCGCCGACCAGCGCGCGTGCTCCGCGTACTGCAGGTACACCGCCTGGTTGAGATGCCCCTGCGTGTCGGTCTCGTATCCGCGGACCCCGATCCGGACGGAAAACGGCTCTGTCACGACGTTCCCTTCGACTCTGTCGACAGTGATGCGATGCGCACCTGAGCGCTTGCTCAGGTGCCGGTGACGGTTCCAACAGGCCGGTCCTGCCGGACATTCCTGAACCGCCTGCGCGAGTCCGACCGCCTACGCGCGTCTGGGCGACGCCAGCAGATAGCGCCCGCCACCCCGCGCCCCGGCGTGCTCGCTGACCTGCCAGCCCGCCTGCTCCAGCGCGGCCGCGCAGGCGGCCAGCTCCGCCGGATCCGGGTGCCCCACGGCGACGGCCTCCGGCTGCGGGGTGTCCGTCACCCGGTAGCCGGGCGCCGAACCGGCCGCCGGGGCACGGCCCGCCGCCTCCAGGGCGAGCGCGGCGGAATGGGTGAGGCGGCCGCGCTCCCAGGCGCACGGGCGGTCGGTGACCCCGCCCGGGTTCGTCATCCGGCGTATCTCCAGCAGCCCCTGCCACGCCGTGCGCACCTCACGGGTCCGCGCGGGCCCGGCCACGACGTCCGGCTCCCCGCCGAGCCGCGCCGCGAACACCCCGGGAGAAGCCTCCGCCGTCTGCTGTTGCTGCGGCCGGGTCGGGTCCGTGTCCGTCGCGTCCGTCGCGTCCGGCGCGGTGCCCGCCTCACGGACCCGGTGGCCCTCCGGCGTCAGGAAATGGTCGTGCGGCGGCCGCGGATGCCGGAACGCCAGCTTCAGCACGACGAGCCGCGCGAGCAGCGCCGGGCTCCCGGTGATCCGGCCCGTCTCCGGCTCGGCGGCCTCGATGACGCGCAGCTGCGCGGCGGTCGGCGGTCTGGTCATGGCGCACCTCCTGCCGACGATGCTGCACCAGGGGTCTGACAACCGCCCCCGGCCCGCGGCTTCAGGGCCGCAGGTTCCAGCCGGAGATGACCGGGCGGCCGTGCTCCGTGCTGATCCGGCTCACCGTGCCCGTCGCCAGCAGGAAGTGGGATCCGCCCGACGGCGGCAGCCCGAGGCGGCGCGCCGTCAGGACCCGCAGGAAGTGGCCGTGCGAGACGAGCACGACGCTGCCCTCGTTGTTGGAGAGCGCCGCGTCGACCTTCGAGAGCATCCGGTCCGCCCGCTCGCCGACCTGCTCTGGCGTCTCGCCCGGGTGGTCCGGCGGCCCCGGCGGCACCCCGTCGTCGAACAGGTACCAGTCGGGATCCGTGCGCTGGATCTCCCGGGTGGTGACGCCCTCGTAGGCGCCGTAGTCCCACTCGCGCAGATCCTGATCGACCGTGAAGCGGCTGAGACCGGCCAGCTCGGCGGTCTCCCGGGCCCGCTGGAGCGGGCTCACGAACACGGCCCCCACGTGATAGCTGCCGACGAGCGGCGCCACCCGGCGCGCCTCCTCCCGGCCGTTGTCCGTCAGCGGGATGTCGGTGAGTCCCGTGTGCTGGCCGGTCAGCGCCCACGCGGTCTCACCGTGCCGGACGAGAAGCAGATCACCCAAGGTTCGCGCCTGTTCCTGAGAGGTCGGAAGGGGACCCGGACATTCTCCCCGAAGCGCGGATCAAGGATTGTCAGACCCGGCCCGTAAGGTCATAGAGGTCGGTCGAGGTCGTACTGCGGCCGAACCGAGGCCGTACTGAGGTCGTACAGGTGAGGGCTCCTCGTGAGCCGGACGAGCGGACAGAGGGGAGGTGACGCGACCGTGCCGGAGCTGCCGGGCGTCGCGCTGGGCGCCGCCGCCGTCTTCCTGCCCGCCCCGCTGCCGCGCGAGGGCCGGATCGCGTTCTGGGCGCCGGACGGCGCGGCCTTCCCCGGCGCCGACGACGAGATCACGGTGGTGCGCCCGCACGGCTCGGGGGTGCGCGGCCGCAAGGTGCCCGCACTCGTGCTGCCGGTCGTCGCCGCGCTGCCGCTGCTCGTCCGGGCCCGCCGCACCCGCGGTGCCCACCCCGCCGCGGCCGCCTGGGGCGCCGCCGCCGCACACGCCCTGCACCTCGTGGCCCGCGGCCGTCTGCTGCCCGGGCTCACCGCGTCCGACCACGACGCATGGCGCGCGGGACCGCTCGACGAGGACGACGTCGCGCAGATCCGGGGGATCGCCGCCGCCCTGCCGCCCGAGGGGTTCGCGACCCCGGTGCCGGGGCGCAGGCCGGTGCGGCTCCCGGAGCCCGAGGCGCTGGTGCGCGCGTTCCTGGACGCCGTCGCCGACGCACTGCCGCGCACGCCCGCCGCGGCCCACGCGGCGGGCGCCCCGTTCGCCGCCGCCGCGGCCCAGCACATTCCGCAGGCACGCCCCTGGGCCGTCGAGGCGGCCGCCGGACTCGACGCGGGCGTGAAGGTGTCGCTCCGCCTCGACCTGGCGCAGCACGCCCTGTTCGACGGCGCCGAGGAGACCGACGCGGCGGACGACCCCGGCGCCCGCCGGGCCGGCGCGGCCGTCGTCCAGGTGCACAGCCTCGCCGACCCCACACGCGTGGTGGACGCCGCCCGCCTGTGGGCCGGGGAGGCGAGCGATCACTTCGGACCCCGCACCCGCATCGACGCGATCCTCGCGGTGCGCCGCGCCGCGGCCGCCTGGCCCCCGCTCGCCCGCCTCCTGGAGCAGGACGTGCCGGACGTGCTCGCCCTCGCCGAGAGCGAGCTGATCGACCTGCTCGGCCCGGGCACGGCCCGCCTCGCGCAGGCCGGCGTCGCCGTGCACTGGCCGCGCGAGCTGGCCCGCTCGCTCACCGCGACCGCCGTCGTCCGCGCCCAGACGGCCCCCGGCTCGGCGACGGACGGGACGACGTTCTTCGACAGCGACGAACTGCTCAGTTTCAACTGGCAGTTGGCGCTCGACGGGGACCCGCTCACCGAGCGCGAGATGGACGAGCTCGCCGAGTCGCACCGCGCCGTCGTCCGGCTCCGCGACCAGTGGGTCGTCGTCGACCCCGACCTCGTCCGCAAGGCGCGCAAGCGGGAGCTCGGCCTGCTGGAGCCCGTCGACGCGCTGGCCGTGGCGCTCACCGGGGAGGCCGAGGTGGACGGCGAGCGGGTCGCCGCCGTGCCGACCGGGCGCCTCGCCGAGGTGCGCGACCGGCTCACCCGGGGCCTCGACACCGTCGAGCCGCCCGCCGCCCTGCGCGCGACCCTGCGCGACTACCAACTGCGCGGTCTGGCCTGGCTCGACCTGATGACCTCGCTCGGCCTCGGCGGCTGCCTCGCCGACGACATGGGCCTCGGCAAGACCGTCACGCTCATCGCCCTGCACCTGCGCCGCGACCGGCCGCAGCCCACCCTCGTCGTCTGCCCCGCCTCGCTCCTCGGGAACTGGCAGCGGGAGATCGAGCGGTTCGCGCCCGGCGTCCCCGTGCGCCGCTTCCACGGCGCCGACCGCACCCTGGAGGGCCTCGGCGGCGGCTTCGTCCTCACCACGTACGGCACGCTGCGCACCCGAGCCGCCGAGCTCGCCGGGCACACCTGGGGCATGGTCGTCGCCGACGAGGCGCAGCACGTGAAGAACCCGAACTCGGCGACGGCGAAGGCCCTGCGGATGATCGACGCCCCCGCGCGCGTGGCCCTCACCGGCACCCCCGTGGAGAACAACCTGTCGGAGCTGTGGGCCCTGCTCGACTGGACGACACCCGGACTCCTCGGACCGCTCAAGGCGTTCCGCGCCCGGCACGCGCGCGCCGTCGAGGGCGAGGTCCCGCTGCAGGGCCACGGCGGGGTGAACCCCGAGGCGATCGAGCGCCTCTCCCGGCTCGTCCGCCCGTTCATCCTGCGCCGCAAGAAGTCCGACCCGGGCATCGTGCCCGAGCTGCCGCCCAAGACCGAGTCCGACCACCCGGCCCCCCTCACGCGGGAACAGGCGTCGCTGTACGAGGCCGTGGTGCGCGAGTCGATGGCACAGATCGAGGCGGCCGAGGGCATCGGGCGCCGCGGCCTCATCATGAAGCTGCTCACGTCCCTCAAGCAGGTGTGCAACCACCCCGCGCAGTACCTGAAGGAGGCCGAGTCGGGCCGCCCGCGCCTCGCGGGCCGCTCCGGCAAACTCGCGCTGCTCGACGAGCTGTTGGACACCATCGTCGCCGAGGACGGCTCCGGCGGCTCCGTGCTCGTCTTCACCCAGTACGTGTCCATGGCCCGGCTCCTCGCCACCCACCTGGCGACCCGCGCCATCCCCAGCCAGCTGCTGCACGGCGGCACCCCGGTCGCCGAGCGCGAGCGGATGGTGGACCGCTTCCAGTCCGGCGAGGTCCCCGTCTTCCTGCTGTCGCTGAAGGCGGCGGGCACCGGACTGAACCTCACGCGCGCGGGCCACGTCGTGCACTTCGACCGCTGGTGGAACCCGGCGGTCGAGGAGCAGGCCACCGACCGCGCCTACCGCATCGGCCAGACCCAGCCGGTCCAGGTGCACCGGCTCATCACCGAGGGCACCGTGGAGGACCGGATCGCCGAACTGCTCGCGTCCAAGCGGGCGCTGGCCGACGCCGTGCTCGGCTCCGGCGAGGCGGCGCTGACCGAGCTGACCGACCGGGAGCTGTCCGACCTGGTGTCGCTGCGCCGGGAGGCGACCCGATGAGCCCGGCGCGAAGGCCGCACATCCCGAGCCGGGCCGGGGCCGGGGAGCAGGCGCAGGCCCGCCACACGGACCTGCGCCGCACGTTCCCGCCGCTGCCGCCGCGCGCGGAGTCCGCCGGCGCCGCCCTGACCTGGTGGGGCACCGCCTGGGTGGACGCCCTGGAGGACACCGCCCTCGACCCGGCCCGCCTGGCGCGCGGCCGGTCCTACGCGGACCGCGGCCACGTCGACGCGATCACCGTGACCCCCGGCCGCGTCGTCGCCTACGTGCACGGCTCGCGCCCCCGCCCGTACCGGGCCGAGCTGCGTCTGCGCACCCTGTCGGAGGAGGCGTGGGAGCGTTTCCTGGAGACGGCCGCGGCCCGCCCCGACCACATGGCGTCCCTGCTCGACAAGGACTTGCCGCACGCGCTGGCCGCCGCCGTCGACCTGTTGCCCACCGTCGACGACGTGGTGCCCGAGTGCACCTGCCCGGACCGCGCGCACCCCTGCAAGCACGCGGCGGCGCTCTGCTACCAGACGGCGCGGCTCGTCGACGAGGACCCGTTCGTCCTGTTCCTGCTGCGCGGCCGGGGCGAGCAGGAGCTCCTCGCCGACCTCACCCGGCGCAACGCGACGCACGCCGCGGCGGAGCGGTCCGAGGCGGCCGCGCCCGCGCTCGACTCGGTGCCCGCCCGTGAGGCCCTCACCTCCGGCGCGCAGCGGCCGCCGCTGCCACCGGAGTTCCCGGCCCCCGCACTCCCCGAGCGGCCCCCGTCCTACCCGCAGGCGCCGGGCGCCCCCGACCCGCTCGCGCTCGACCTGCTCGCCACCGAGGCGGCGGGCCGCGCCCACGCGCTCCTCACCACCGGCACGGACCCGATCGCGAGCCTCACCCCGTGGCAGGACGCCGTCCGGCTGGCCGCCGCCCACCCCGGCTCGGGACTGACCGCGGCGACGCGCGCGCTGTACGCGTCGCTGGCCCGCGGCACCGGCCGCACCCCCGCCGACCTCGCCCGTGCCGTCGCCGCCTGGCGGCAGGGCGG
>NZ_JAMOLN010000246.1 GCF_024448165.1 Streptomyces longispororuber | reverse complement strand
CCTTTCCCTCAACCCCGCTCGTCTTGAACACTCCCGTTGCCCCTCTTCGTGGACCGACCACCACCGAAGCAACAGGAGACCCCCACACTCATGACCGAACTCAATCGGCGCCGTTTCCTCCAGATCGCCGGGGCCACGGCCGGGTTCACCGCCCTGTCCGGCTCCATCGACCGGGCCGCCGCGATCCCGGCAGCACGCCGCAGCGGCACCGTCCAGGACATCGAGCACATCGTCGTGCTGATGCAGGAGAACCGTTCCTTCGACCACTACTTCGGGTCCATGAAGGGCGTCCGCGGCTTCGGCGACCCGCGTCCGGTGACGCTGCCCAGCGGCAAGCCGGTGTGGAACCAGACGAGCGGCGGCAAGGAGACCCTGCCCTACCACCCGGACGCGGCCGACCTCGGCATGCAGTTCATCGCGGGACTCGACCACGACTGGGCCGGCGGGCACAGCGCCTTCAACAACGGCAAGTACGACAACTGGATCCCCGCCAAGGGCACCGGCACGATGGCGTACCTGACGCGCGGCGACATCCCGTTCCACTACGCCCTCGCCGACAAGTTCACCGTCTGCGACGACTACCACTGCTCGTTCATCGGCGCGACCGACCCGAACCGCTACTACATGCTCTCCGGGTACGTCGGCAACGACGGCACCGGCGGCGGACCGGTCCTGGGCAACGAGGAAGCGGGCTACGGCTGGACCACGTACGCCGAACGCCTGGAGAAGGCGGGCGTCTCCTGGAAGGTGTACCAGGACGTCGGCGACGGCCTGGACGCCGCGGGCGGCTGGGGCTGGATCGACGACGCGTACCGCGGCAACTACGGCGACAACTCGCTCCTCTACTTCAACACCTACCGCAACGCCAAGCCGGGCGACGCCCTCTACGAGAAGGCTCGCACCGGCACGAACGCCAAGGCGGGGGACGGGTACTTCGACGTCCTGAAGGCCGACGTGAAGGCGGGCACGCTGCCGAAGATCTCCTGGATCGCGGCGCCCGAGGCGTTCTCCGAGCACCCCAACTGGCCCGCGAACTACGGCGCCTGGTACATCTCGCAGGTCCTCGACGCGCTCACCTCGAACCCCGACGTGTGGAGCAGGACGGCCCTGTTCATCACGTACGACGAGAACGACGGCTACTTCGACCACGTCGTGCCGCCGTACGCGCCCGCCTCGGCGAACCAGGGTCTGTCGACGGTCGACACGAAGCTCGACTACTACCCGGGCGGCAGCCGCGCCGCGGGCCCGTACGGTCTCGGGCAGCGGGTCCCGATGCTCGTCGTCTCGCCCTGGTCGACCGGCGGCTACGTCTGCTCGGAGACCTTCGACCACACCTCGATCCTGCGGTTCATGGAGAAGCGGTTCGGGGTGAAGGAGACCAACATCTCGCCGTGGCGGCGCGCGATCTGCGGCGACCTCACCTCGGCCTTCGACTTCTCCCTCAAGGTCACCGACCCGGCGGACCTGCCGGACACCGCGGGCTACCTCCCGCCCGACCACGACCGGCACTCCAGCTACGTCCCCAAGCCGCCCGCGCAGGGCGCGCTGCCCAAGCAGGAGAAGGGCTCCCGGCCCAGCCGCCCGCTCGCGTACGCGCCCTACGTCGACGGGGCGGCGGACCTGGCGACGGGCAAGTACAAGCTGACGTTCAGCGGCGGCCAGCTGGCGGGGGCGGCCTTCCAGGTCCGCTCCCAGAACCGCACCGACGGACCGTGGACGTACACCGCGGAGGCCGCCAAGTCGATCTCCGACAGCTGGAACTCGGTCTACTCGGCGGGGAGTTACGACCTCACCGCGCACGGTCCGAACGGCTTCCTGCGCGCCTTCAAGGGCAACAACAAGGTGGCCGAGCCGGAGGTCACCGCGCGGCACGACGGCGCCACCGGCAATCTGCTGCTGACCCTGCGCAACCCGGGCACCGCCGACGCCCACCTCACCGTCACGAACGCCTACGGGGGGACGCCGCAGACGTACACGGTGCGGGCCGGCGCCACCGTCCAGCAGACCGTCGACCTGCGCGCCACCCAGCGCTGGTACGACCTGAAGGTCGTCCTCGACGGCAGCGCCGGATACCTGCGGCGCCTCGCCGGACACGTGGAGAACGGTCAGGCCGGGGTCAGCGACCCGGGCATCGCGACCGCGTGAGCACCGCGCCCCTCCGGTCACCGGTGCGACTGGAGGGGCGCACATCACATTCCTGTGGCCTGGATGCATTCCTGGGGCCTCGCGATAGTGTGCCCCGGTGACGACGCAATCGAACACCCCTGCCGGTTGGTACCCGGACCCCCAGGGCGCCGCCCAGACGCTGCGGTGGTGGGACGGTGCCCAGTGGACCGAGCACACCCACGCGGGTCAGGCCCAGGCGCCTGCGGCGGGCCAGGTCCCGCCGCAGGCGCAGCAGCCCCAGCCCGTGCAGCAGCACGCCGCGCAGGGACAGTTCGGCCAGCAGCAGCCCGTTCAGCAGCAGCCCGCCCAGCAGCAGTACGCCGCGCAGGCCCAGCAGCACGCGGACCAGGCCCGTGTGCAGCGCCAGGTCCAGCAGCAGGCCGGCGTCGCGGCCACCGGACAGGGCGGTGGCACGCTGTTCACCGAGCCGGTCCTGGTCGTGAACCAGAAGGCCAAGCTGATCGAGCTGACGAACGAGTACAGCGTCATGGACCAGCAGGGCAACCAGCTGGGCTCGGTCACCGAGATCGGCCAGAGCGGCCTGAAGAAGGCGCTGCGCTTCGTCTCCAGCGTCGACCAGTTCATGACCCACAAGCTGGAGATCCGCGACGCCTACGGGCAGCCGCAGCTGGTGCTGACGCGTCCCGCGAAGTTCATCAAGTCGCGGGTGCTCGTCGAGCGCCCGGACGGCTCGCCGGTCGGTGAGATCGTCCAGCAGAACGCCATCGGAAAGATCAACTTCGCGATGAACGCGAACGGTCAGCAGATCGGCGCGATCAAGGCGGAGAACTGGCGCGCCTGGAACTTCGCGATCGTCGACCACGCGGACCAGGAGGTCGCCCGCATCACGAAGACGTGGGAGGGCCTCGCGAAGACGATGTTCACGACCGCGGACAACTACGTGCTGCAGATCCACTTCCAGCTGCCCGAGCCGCTGCTCAGCCTCGTCGTGGCGACGGCCCTGACGGTGGACACCGCGCTGAAGCAGGACTCGCGCGGCTTCGGGTGACCGGCACTGCGCATGCGTGAAGGGGCGGGCCCGTCGTCGGACCCGCCCCTTCGTGGTGTCGCCGGCCGTCAGTGGTCGGCGGTCTCCCGCCGGGGCGCGGGCGTCGACGCGGCCCGGGCGACCAGGGCGGTGCGGCGTCCGGCCGGCACGAGGAGCGCGGCGAGCGCCGCCGCCAGGCACAGGCAGGCCAGCAGCGTGAAGCCGTGCGTGTAGCCGGAGGCGTACGGCAGGCCCGAGGGCTGGAGGCTGCCGGTGACCAGGCTGGTCATCAGGGCGGCGCCGATGGAGCCGCCGATGGTGCGGATGTTGGCGTTCATGCCGGTGGCCGCGCCGGTCTGGGCGGCCGGTACGTTCTGCACGATCAGGTTGGCCATCGAGGCGAAGGCGAGCCCGATGCCGAGCCCGAACACCCCCGCGGCCACGGCGATCTGCCACTGCTGTCCGTGCCACAGGGCGAGCATCGCGCAGGACACGGCGCCGAGCGCGGCGCCCGTCGTGAGCAGGGGCTTGGCGCCGACGACCGGTTCGAGGCGGCCGCTGACCACGCCGGCCAGGAACATGGCGACGAGCATCGGGAGCATCAGCAGCCCGGCCCCGGTCACGCTCGACCCGAAGCCGTACCCGGCCGAGGACGGGGTCTGCACGAAGCCCGGCAGGTACGACCAGACCGCGTACATGCCGGCGCCGAAGAGCAGCGCGGCGGTGTTCGTCGTCCACACGGCGGGCAGCCGCATCACGCGCAGATCGATCAGCGGGCTCGTGGCCCGCGCCTCGGCGAGGACCCAGGCGCCGAACAGGACGACGGCGGCGGCGAGCAGTCCGATCACCTTGCCCGAGCCCCAGCCCCAGGACGTGGCCTGGCTGAGGGGGAGGAGCAGGGCGACGAGCCAGCCGGACAGCAGGACGGCGCCGGTCCAGTTGACCTGGCCGGTGCCGCGGTTCGGGGACTCGGGCACGTAGCGCAGGGCGATCAGCGCGGTGACGGCGACGACGGCGGACGGCAGCCAGAACAGCCACCGGTAGTCGAGCGCGCCCACGATCGGCCCGGCCGCCACGATGCCGACGCCGCCGCCCGCGGCGATCACGGCGGACAGGTTGCTGATGCTGGGGCTGACGCGGTGGGCCGGGAACTCGTCCCGGATGATCCCGAACGACAGCGGGAAGAGGGCGCCGCCGATGCCCTGGACGACGCGGGCGACGATCAGGACGGCGATGTTCGGGGCGAGCGCGGCGAGCAGACAGCCCACGGTGAGGGCGGTGAGCGCGGCGACCATGGTCCGCTTCTTGCCGACGAGGTCCCCGATCCGGCCCAGGATCGGCGTGAAGACGGAGGCGGACAGCAGATAGGCGGTCATCACCCAGGTGGACGTGGCCTGGGAGGTGTCCAGGGCGTGCTGGATCGTGGGCAGCGCCGGTGCGACCAGCGACTGCATCATCGAGAACACACCGGCACCGGTGGCGAGGACCGCGAAGGTGAGGCGGTTGTTCCGGTTCAAGACGGCTTCTTTCCGAGCGGAAGGCGGCAGGGGCCCGCGGCCCGCGGAGCTGCGCGGGCTGAAAGGATGAAGGCGGACGGAGTCCGGTGGAGACAGGTGGAGGGAGGGGCACCCTTGCTAAAGTGGAGGGTGCCCTCGACTTAAGGAACGATACCGGAGGGGTGCCTCCGGTTCAACCTCATGGGCGTAGAGGAGAGGCATGACCACGGACAGGGAGCGCGTCGGAGGTGTCGTCCTCGCGCAGCGCCCGCGCCGCGCGGACGCCCGGCGCAACTTCGACGCGCTGCTGGCCGCGGCGCGTGCGGCCTTCGCGGACAAGGGGGCCGAGGCCTCGCTCGAGGACATCGCCCGGCGGGCCGGGGTCGGCATCGGCACGCTGTACCGGAACTTCCCGACGCGCCAGTCCCTCTTCGAGACGGTCTACGCGGAGGAGGTCGACGCGCTGTGCCGGCTCGCGGACGAGCTGGCGGATACGGCGGAGCCGTGGGAGGCGCTCGTCGCGTGGCTGCGCCGGTTCGTCGACTACACCGTTACGAAGCGCGCCATCCGCGAGGCGCTCAGCGGTGAGTCCGAGATCTTCACGGCCTGCCGCGGCGCCATGCTCGACGCGGGCGAACCCCTGCTGCGCCGCGCCCGCGAGGCCGGCGAGGCCCGCGCCGACCTGTCCTTCGACGACCTGCTGCGGATGGTGTCGGGCGTGACGGCGGCGGCCTACGTGGACGAGGCCCAACGCGACCGGGTCCTCGGCTACGCCCTGGACGGAATCCGCGCCCGTTAGGGGCGCGGGGAACCGCGCGAGCGACCACGACGGTGGTGCGCTCGCAGAGATGCAGTCGTCAGGACGCCCGCAGGGCGAGTGGTTCCGGGTCCGGTTGGGTGGGGATCGCGGGGAGTGGCAGCACGTCCGCGGGGGACGGCGCCGGCGGAGCCGACGTCGTACGGGTGAGCAGGAGCACGCCCCGACCGGCCAGCGCGGCGCCACCCGCCGCGAGGGCCAGCCCCGCCACCCCGCCCTGGAGGCGCTCGCCGAGCAGTGAGACGCCGATGACGGCGGCGGCCAGCGGGTTCGAGAGGGTCACCATCGCGAGCGGCGCGCCGAGCCCGCCCCGGTACGCCGTCTGGGACAGCAGCAGCCCGCCCGCCGCGAACGCCGCGACCAGCAGCGCCACGACGATCACCTGCACGGAGAGCAGCGGCCCCGACCGGTCGGTCGCGGCGACGGTGACGGTCTGGGTGAGCGCGGACGCCACACCCGACGCGACGCCGGAGGCGGTGGCGTGCCGCAGTCCGGGTTTGGTGCCGCGCCGCGACAGGACGCCGATGAGCGCGGCCGTCGCGCCCGCGACCCCGAGCGCCTCGGGCAGCGCGAGCGTGTCGTCGGGGGCGGGCCCGGACGCGGTCACCAGGATCGCGCCGAGCCCGGCCAGCGTCAGTGCCGTGCCCCGCCACTCGCCGGACGAGACGCGCCGCCCGGCGATCCGGGCGCCGAGCGGCACGGCCGCGACGAGCGTGAGCGCGCCGAGCGGCTGGACCAGGGTGAGCGGACCGTACTTGAGCGCGGCGACGTGCAGCAGCGCGGCCGACGCGTTGAGCCCGACCGACCACCACCAGGCGCCGGTGCCGAGCAGCCGCCACAGGCCCGCCCCGGCGCCGGCGGTGCGGGCGGCGAGACGTTCCTGGGCCACCGCCGCGGCGGCGTACGCCACCGCGGAGACGAGCGAGAGCGCGACGGCGAGCAGTGTGGCGCTCATCGGCGGGCCCCGGTCGAGGCGAGCTGCGGCGCGGTCGCGACCGACGTGGAGCCGGGCTCGGGGGACACCTGGACGGGTATCCGGATCGGCATCCGCTCCAGGACGTCGGACGCGGACAGCGCGTCCGGGGGCGTGCGGAACGCGGCCGACGGAACCCACGGCGCCGACGGCAGCGCGCCCCGGGCCGTCGCGGCGACGGCCGCCACCGGCTCGGCGGGCGCGGGCAGCAGATGGCGGCGGATGGCGGACCCGCCCACCGTCAGCGGCATCCGGATCGCGGCGAGCGCGATGCCGAGCAGGGCCGTCGCGACGATCGCGTCGAGCCAGTAGTGGTTCGCCGTGCCGACGACGACCAGCAGCGTGAGCAGCGGGTGCAGCAGCCACAGCCACCGCCACCGCGACCGGGTGGCGACGATCAGGCCGACGGCGACCATCAGGGCCCAGCCGAAGTGCAGCGAGGGCATGGCCGCGAACTGGTTGGCCATCGTGTCGGTGGCCGGCTGCGCCGCGTACACCGAGGGCCCGTACACCTGCGCCGTGTCGACGAGGTGCGCGGCGTCCAGCATCCGGGGCGGCGCCAGCGGGAACGACAGGTGCAGGACGAGCGCCGCGGCCGTCAGCGCGGCGAGCACCCGCCGCGTCCACACGTAGTGGCGCGGGCGGCGCAGGTACAGGAAGACCAGGAAGCCGAGGGTGGCCGGGAAGTGCACGGTCGCGTAGTAGGTGTTCGCGACGTGGATCAGGGTGTCGCTGTGCAGCAGGACGCCCTGGACCGCTCCTTCGCCGGGCAGGTGCACGGCGCGCTCGAAGCTCCACACGTGGTCGGCGTTGTGGAACGCCTCGGCCTCGTGTCCGTTGGCCAGCTGGCGGCCGAACTTGTAGACGAGGAAGAGTCCTACGACCAGCAGGAGCTCGCGGACCAGGGGCGGTCGGGCGACGGATGCGTCCGGCTCCGGTTCGGCAGGCTCGGTAAGGGAATTCATCCCCCGGCCCCTTTTCGTGACGACTGGGTTGTGCGTGATGGTGCCTGGGCGCGCTTGTGGCGCGCTGGGGCGAGCACGACCGGTCGTCGTACTCATCGATACGCCAGTGTACCGAAACGTTCGCGTACCGGTACACTGGCGTATCGATAGGGGGATGTGATCTCATCGACACGGACGCCGGGCGAGGAGTGAGTGGGTCATGACGACGCGAGAGCAGACCGCTGTGGCGGCGCAGACCACTTCGCGCCGTTCCAAGATCACCCCTGAGCGGGCGCAGGAGTTCTACGACGCGGTCCTCGACCAGCTGCGGAAGAACGGCTACGACGCGCTCACCATGGAGGGCGTCGCCGCGCAGGCGTGCTGCAGCAAGTCCACGCTGTACCGGCAGTGGAAGACCAAGCCGCAGCTGGTGGCCGCCGCGCTGCGGGCCGGCCGGTGCACGAAGTTCTTCGCGGCCGACACGGGTACCCTCGCAGGTGACCTGGTGACCGCCGCGCGCAACGCGGCGACGCAGGCCAAGCCGGACACCACGCTGATGCAGGCGCTCGGGCACGCCGTCCAGCAGGACGCGGAGCTGAAGTGCGCGCTGCGGGAGGCGCTGATCGAGCCGGAGATCGCGTCCGTGGACGCGATCGTGGAGCGGGCCGTGGCGCGCGGCGAGGTCGCCGCCGACCATCCGGCCCTGCCCTATCTGGCGGCGCAGCTCTTCGGAGTGATGCGCAGCCGACCCATCCTGGAGGGGCGCGACGCCGACGCCGACTACATGTCGGGCTTCGTCGAGCACGTGCTGCTTCCGCAACTCGGTCTGTCCCCCGCGGGGCGGACCACCTAGACGGGAGGCCACCGGCCGCAGGGATGGCCGGCCGGTGGTCTGCCCGCGCCGCACCGTGGGGACGGGGGCGGCGCGCACCCCCGGGCCGGGCGGGTTCCTCCACTGAGCGGAGGGGGACCCGCCCGGCCCAAGTGCGGGACTCTAGACGTCCTGGCCGTTGCCGCCCGCGCCGCCGCCCATGGTCACCCGGGCCTTCTTGATCCCCTTGACGACCTTGTCGATCGCGGTGTCGTCGGGACCCGCGGCCTTCTCCTTCGCGGTCCGGGGTATGTCGACGCCGATGCGCACGACCACGAGGGTCTTCGGGTCGTACGGCGACGGGAACGCCACCGACTCCACCCAGGCGTCGACGGACGACTTGGTGTCCACGTTCCAGCGCACCCGGTAGCCCTGCTGCCCGGCGACGGTGACCTTCTCCGCGAGTAGCTGGTCGTGCTGGACGATCCCGCCGTAGACCTTGCCGCCGTAGGACGCCTTGGCGTTCTTGAGGATGTCCTCCTTCGCGGCGGCCTCCGCGGTCGTCGCGTCCAGCTTGAGATCCTTGGCCGACGACGTGGAGGCGCCGCCCCGCACGCACTTCTTGGTCACGTCGTCCGGGCACGCGTACGTGCCGGTCTGCACGCCGGCGACGCCCGGGCCGTCGGCGCCGGTCCAGCCGTCGAGGACCGGCAGCGCGACCCCGTTCGTGACGTCGGTGGCGTAGCCCTTGTCGAGCGGTGCCTGCGGGGACTGCGGCTCCTCGGGGGACGGGCTGCCCTCGCCCCCGCCGCTGCCGCCGCCCGGGCCGCCGTCGTTCCCGCGCGGGCCGTCCGGCCGCTGCGAATCGGCGCTTACCTTGCCGCTGCCGCCGTTGCCGTCGCCGGCCGTGAGCGCGTAGACGCCGCCGACGATCCCGGCCAGCACCACCACCGCGACCCCGGCCGCGATCGCGATCCGGGCCTTGTTGCGCGGCTTCGGCGGCAATTGGCCCGGATAGCCGGGATGAACCGGATAGCCCTGCTGGCCCGAATGGCCGGGCTGGCCGGGGTAGTTGGGGTACGCCGGAATCGTTCCCGGAGCGGTCGGCTGCTGGGCGGGCGGCGCGGGGGCCTGACCGGCCGGCTGCGGCGGGAGCGGCGGCGGGGTCGTTGCGGGTCGGGTCCGGTCCGTCCAGCGGCCGCCGTCCCACCAGCGTTCGGTGCGCGGGCCGTCGGCGACCTGACCGGGATCGGGGTACCAGCCTGCGGGAGTCTGCGACGTCATGGACGAAACAGTATGAGGCGAGCGTGAAAGGGGGATGAGAGGGTCCGCATCGCGGTCGCGATCGTTACCCGCCGCACCGCGCCGCCAGGATCCGGCCACCGTCCGCCCGCACCTGACGGACTCCCAGGTCCGGCCAATTGTCACCGGCTCCGCGGACCCCCCACCACGGTCCGTCCCCGCCTACTAGGCTCGACACCAGTACGTCGATCGACCGATGGTGAACGACACCGGGAGGATGCGGGATGACTCAGGGACGGCACGCCGACGCCGCCTCCTCCGGCCCGCCGCTGTGGGAGCGGGAATCCGAACTCGACGTCGCCGCGCGCGCGTTGGACGACCTGTGCGGGGACGCCGCGTCCTCCGGCAGCCTCGTCGTGTTCAAGGGCGTCGCCGGGATCGGCAAGACCGCGCTGCTCTCCCGGGTCAGCGACATGGCCGCCGGGCGGGCCACCGTGTGGTCGGCCCGGGGCGGCGAGACGGTCACCTCCGTCCCCTTCAACGTCGTACGGCAACTGCTGCAGCCCGCGCTGCTCGCCCTCACCGAGGAAGAGGCCCGCGAGTACTTCGGCGACTGGTACGACATCGCGGGCCCCGCCCTCGGGATAGCGGAGCCCACCGGGCGCCCGGCCGACCCGCAGGGCGTGCGCGACGGCCTCGTCGCCGCCGTGTCCCGGCTGGCCCGGCTGCACTGGCCCCTGGTGCTGCTCATCGACGACGCGCACTGGGCCGACCTGGAGACCCTGGAGTGGCTCGCCGCGTTCGCCGAGCGCCTCGACGACCTGCCCGTCCTCGTCGTGGTGGTGCAGCGCGACCCCGAGCACGCGGGCGCCGCCGCCTGCCTCGACGCGGTGGGCGCCGCCGCCCGGCCCGGCGCCACCCAGCTGCGCGCCCTCACCCCGGACGCCACCGCGGGCCTGACCCGGGCCACGCTCGGCGACCACGCCGACGACCCGTTCTGCCGCGAGGTGTGGGCGGTCACCGGCGGAAACCCGTACGAGACCGTCGAGTTGCTCGCCAAGGTCCAGGACAGCGACCTCCGTCCCGAAGAGGATTCCGCGGCCCAGCTGCGCGCCCTGAACAAGTCGGCGCGCGGCCGCGGACTCGTCGCCCGCCTCGAAGGGCTCGGCACGGAGGCGACCCGGTTCGCCTGGGCCGCCGCCATCCTCGGCACCCGGATCGAGCCGGGACTCGCCGCCCTCCTCGCCGGGATGAACCCGGAACAGGCGGGCCGCTGCGCCGACCGGCTGCGCGCCGCGCGCATCCTGACCGACGCCACGTACGGGGACGCGGGCACGCTGGAGTTCGTCCACCCGCTGATCGCCTCCGCCGTCTACGACGCGATCCCGTCGGCCACCCGCACCGCCATGCACGGCCAGGCCGCCTGGGCGGTCACCGCCTCCGGGCACGGCCCGGCCGCGGCCTCCCGGCACCTGCTGGAGGTCCACCCGGACGACGACCCCGAGCTCGTCGAGCAGATGCGTGCCGCGGCCCGCGAGCACCTCTCCGTCGGCGCGCCCGAGGCCGCCCGCCGCTGCCTGGAGCGCGCCCTGCGGGAGCCGCCGCTGCTCGACGTGCGCCCGCAGGTGCACTACGAGCTGGGCTGCGCCACGCTCCTCACCTCGCCCGCCACCACCATCGGCCACCTGGACGCCGCACTCGACTCGGCACCCGGACTCGTCGGCGACCTGCGCGTCGACGCCGTCTGCCGGCTCTCCCAGGCCCTGGTCCACAACGACCAGCTGGAGGAGGCGCTGCGCCTCATCGACACCGAGGCCGGCCTGCTCGAACCGGGCCACGCGCGGCTGCGGCTGCAGGCCATGCACTTCATGTGGGAGGGCATCCACGCGGGCGAGGAGGACTCCCCGGGCCGCTCCCGCAGCCTCGCCGCGCTCGCCGACCAGCTCGCCGGCCGGGACAACCCGGAGCGGGTCCTGCTCGTGCTGCGCGCCTTCGACGCGATGACCCGCGGGGAGAACGCGGAGGAGGTCGTCGAGCGCTGCGACAAGGCCCTCGTCAACGGCCGCCTGGCGCCCGGCCTCGGCTGGACCGACCCCGAGTGGGGCTTCGAGATCCTCGCCATGCTCGGCAGCGCCTATCTCTTCGCCGACCGGCTCGACCGCGCCGAGAGCCTGTTCACCGAGGCCGTCCGCGAGTACGAGACGGCCGGCTGGAGCGGCGGCCACCTCGCCCTCGCGCACGCCTTCGTCGGCTACGTCCACCGCAGGCGCGGCCGGCTCACCGACGCCGAGGCGTTCCTGCGCGAGTCGCTGCGCCTCGCCGACCGCGTCGGCCGCGGCCTGCCGATGCACTGGGACGCGGCCTGCATGCTGATCGACACGCTGCTCGCCCGCGGCAAGGCGGGCGAGGCGATGGAGATCGCGGACCGCTACTCCTTCGGACCGCCCTACCCGTCCACGATCGTGCTGCCCGACGCGCACTCGGTCCGCGGCCGGCTGCTGCTCGCCACCGGAGAGATCGACGAGGGCGTCAACGAGCTGGAGGCGGCGGCCAAGGCCGCCATCGCCCGCGGCGGACACAACACGATCATGGCACCGTGGGCCCTCGACCTGGCCCGCGCCCTCGCCGTCAGCGACCCCCGGCGCGCCGCCGCACTCGCCGCCGAGGCCCGCGTCCAGGCCGAGCGGTTCGGCACGGACACCGCGATCGGCGAAGCGCTGCGCTGCGCCGCCGCGTTGGAGACCGGCCAGAAGCAACTCACCCTGTACGCCAAGGCGGTGACGTACCTGGAGGCATCCCCCTGCGCGTACGAGCACGCCCTCGCACGGGTCGAGTACGGCATAGCGGGGCGCTCCCTGTCGGAGCTCAACCGCGGTCTGACGCTGGCCCGTTCGTGCGGTGCGGACGGGCTGGCGGCGCGGGCCAGGGACGTCCTGGAGACGGGCCGGGGACTGCGCTAGCGCGGTCGGCCCGGCCCGGCTCAGCCGACGAGGCGCTCCAGCTCGGCGTCGAGCCGCCGCTGCACGGCCGGGTCGTACGCGCCCTCGTGCGCCCGCGCCGGACGCGGCCCGTCGAAGAACCGGCCGGTCGACTCGGCGCCCGGCGCCCCGGTGGCCAGCGCCAGGACTCCCGCGGCGCCGTCCTCGACACTGCTCCACGGCCGGATCCCGGCGTCCCGGACCATCGCCGTGTCCATGTACGTCGCCGGGTGGACGACGTGCGCCGTGACACCGGTGCCGGACAGCTCGCGGGCCAGCGAGAAGGTGTGCGCGGCGAGGGCGAACTTGGCGCGGCAGTACGCCTCGGTGCCGTTGTAGTCCTTGGCGAAGCCCAGGTCGTCGAAGTCGAGCGGAGCCTGTCCGAGGGAGCCGCAATTCACGATGCGGGACGGGGAGTTGGCGCGCAGCACGGGCAGCAGCACACGGGTGAGCGCCACGGGCGCCAGCAGGTTCACGGCGAACCGCAGCTCGTGCCCGTCGGCGCTCAGCTCACGCCCCGAGCCGCGCGGTCCGGCGCCGACCCCGGCGTTGTTGACGAGGACGTCGAGGTCCGGGCGGGCCTCGGCGACCCGCGCGCCCAGCTCGCGCACCTGCGCCAGCGAGGCGAGATCGGCGACGAACCCCTCGGCGTGCCCGCCGTCGTGCGCCGCGGCCCGCAGTTCCGCGACGAGCGCGTCCGTGCGGGCCCGGTCCCTGCCGTGGGCGAGGACGGTGTGCCCGTCGCGGACCAGGGCGAAGGCGAGATGCCGGCCGAGACCGGAGGTGGCACCGGTGATCAGAAGTGTGGCCATGGGGCCAGGCTAGGCGCACCATCGCCCCGTACCGGAGGCACAGTTGGTCCTACGCCTGCCGGGGTCACCCGACGCCCTCCTCGGCGAGGACCCGCTGGGCCGCCGCGAACGCGGAGTTGGCGGCGGGTACACCCACGTACACGGCGCACTGCTGCAGCACGGCGCCGATCTCGTCGGGCGTGAGCCCGTTGCGCAGGGCCGCCCGTACGTGCATGGCCAGTTCGTCGTGGTGGCCGTGCGCGACGAGCGCGGTCATCGTGACCATGCTGCGCTCGCGCCGGGTGAGCGTCGGATCGGTCCAGATCTCGCCCCACGCGTACCGCGAGATGAAGTCCTGGAACCGGGCCGTGAACGGCGTCTGCCGGTCCTGCGCCCGGTCGACGTGCGCGTCCCCGAGCACCTCGCGGCGCACCTCCATGCCGCGCCGCGCACGCTGCCCGAGGTGGGCGCGCAGCAGTCCGACGACCGCGTCCGGCCGCTCGGCGACCGCCAGGTGCGAGGCACCGGCCAGTTCGACGAGCTCGGCGCCCGGTACGGCGTCGGCGATCTCGCGCAGGTGGGCGGGCGGGGTGGCCGGGTCGTCGCGGCCGGCCACGACCAGCGTCGGCACGGTGATCTCGCCGAGCCGTCCGCTGATGTCGAACGCGGCGAGCGCGTCGCAACAGGCCGCGTACGCCTCCGGGTCGGCGTCCCGGTTGTCCCGCACGAGCCGGTCCACCCGGAACCCGGCCGTGAACCAGCGGGCCGGCGCCGTCTCGGCGACCCCCGCCGTCCCTTCCTTCCGCACGAGCGCGGCCCGCTCCTCCCAGGTCCTGGCCCCGCCGAAGTGCGCGGACGAACAGAACACGGCGAGGCTGCTGAGCCGCTCCGGGTGGTGCACGGCGAGGTACAGCCCGACGGCACCCCCCAACGAGACGCCCGCATAGGCGAACTGACGGATCCCCAGTTCGTCGGCGAGCCGCAGCACCAGCCCGGCGAGGTCCCCGACGCTCGCTCCGCGCCCGATCAGCCCGGCATCCGACCCACCGTGCCCCGGCAGATCCCACCGCACGACGCGGTGCGCACTCGACAGTTCGGGGGCGACCTGGTCCCACAACGCGTACGACGTCC
>NZ_JAMOLN010000245.1 GCF_024448165.1 Streptomyces longispororuber | reverse complement strand
ACCCCGGACGGCTCGGTCTGGCGCGCGAGCCGCACCCCGCAGGGCCCCGGCACCCTCCGCGTGACGGCACAGACCGACGGCACGGTCCAGGCCCAGGCCTGGGGTCCGGGCGCCGACTGGTTCATGGACCAACTCCCTGCGCTCATGGGTGAGTTGGACGACCCGGAACCCTTTGAACCGCGCCACCGCCTGGTCGCCCGCACGGCCCACCGCCGCCCGGGCCTGCGCCTCACCCGCACCGGCCTGGTCCTGGAGTCCCTGATCCCGTCGATCCTGGAGCAGAAGGTCACGACGGACGAGGCGTACCGGGCCTGGCGCCTGCTGCTGCGCAAGTACGGCGAACCGGCCCCGGGCCCGGCCGGCCAGGAGCTGCGCATGCGGGTCCCGCTGGAGCCGCGTGCCTGGACCCTGGTCCCGTCCTGGGAGTGGCACCGCGCGGGCGTGGACGACAAGCGCGCCTCGACGATCATCCGGGCCGCGAAGGTGGCCCGCCGCCTGGAGGAGGCGGCGGACATGGAGCCGACGGCGGCCCGCACCCGCCTCGAACTGGTCCCGGGCATCGGCCCCTGGACGTCCGCGGAGACGGTCCAGCGCACGAACGGCGCCCCGGACGAGGTCACGACGGGCGACCTGCACCTGCCGGGCATCGTCGGCTACGCGCTCGCGGGCAACCGCGACGCGACGGACGACGACATGCTGGAACTCCTGACCCCGTACGAGGGCCAGCGCCACCGTGCGGCCCGCCTGATCCTGCTCAGCGGCGTCGCGCCCCCGCGCCGGCAGCCGAAGATGCGCCGGGTGGACATCGCTCAGTGGTGAGCCCGGCGACACGCACCGGCCCACCGCCCCGACACCCCACCGCCCGACCGGCCGGCTAGCGCACCTCGACGAAATCCGTGACGACCCGCTCGGGCCGCACCCCCGGCGCCGCCGCCGGATGCCCCACGGCCACCGCGCCCATCGGATCCCAGGTGTCCGGCAGGTCGAGCACCCGCCGCACCACGTCCCGGCAGAACATCGTCGACGACACCCATGCGGAACCGAGCCGCTCCGCGGCCAGCGCCACGAGGAAGTTCTGCACCCCGGCCCCGGTGGCCACGACGAACATCTCCCGCTCGGCGGCGTCCCGCCGCGGGTCCCCGTACGTGTGCGACCCGTCCATCACCAGGCACGGCACGACCAGGTAGGGCGCGTTGCGCAGCACGTCGCCGCGCCGCACCCGCCGCTCGATCGACTCCTCGCTCTTGCCGTCCCGGCGCAGGTCCGCGACCCACGCGTCCCGCATCGCGTCGAGCAGCCGCACCCGCGACTCCTCGGACTCCAGGAGCACGAACCGCCACGGCGTCGTGTGGTGCGGCGCGGGCGCGGTCACGGCGGCGGCGACGGCCCGCCGCACGGCGCCGGGGTCCACGTCCTCGTCGGTGAAGGCCCGGACGGTACGCCGCTGCGTCACGGCCTCCCGTACGGCCTCCGAGGTCCCGAGCCGGAACATGTCGTCGCGCGCGCTGCGCACCAACTCCCGTGCGGAACTGTCTTGTTCACACACCACGGCGTCGCCGAGCCCGCGGACCACGGCGACCGGCAGGCCGCCGGCCTTGCCCTTCACCAGGTCCCCGGCGCCGGCCAGCTCGTCGGCGGTCGCCACCACGGTCGCGCTCAGCGGATTGCCGTGCGCGTCCACGCCGCCGCGCAGGTCGTCGAGCACCCGCACACCGGCGGCGCCGATGGCGACGTCGGTCAGTCCGTTCCGCCAGGGGCGGCCGAAGGTGTCGGTGATCACGACGCCGACCCGCACGCCCAGCGCGTCCCGCACCCCGTCCCGGATCGCGGCGGCCGAGGCGTCGGGGTCCTCGGGCAGCAGCAGCACGGTCCCGGACGGCGTGTTCGACGCGTCGACGCCGGCCGCGGCCATCACCAGGCCCAGCTTGTTCTCCACGATCCGCAGGGTGCCGCGGCGGGCGACGACGCGCACGGTCTCGGCGTCGATCGCCGCTTCCCGGTCGTCGGCGCGCATCAGGCGGCCCTCGGCCTTGCTCACGATCTTCGACGTGACCACGAGGACGTCCCCGTCGGCGAGCCCGGGCTCGGCGGCGACGATCAGCTTGGCGAGGTCGTCGCCCTCCCGTACCTCGGGGATCCCGGCGAGGGCCCACGCACGGAACGACGGGGTGCCGGTCACGCGGTCCGCACCTCCTCGGCGAGCGCCAGCGCGGCCCGCGCCATCTCGGCCGCCGCGGTGCCCTCCTCGGGGTCCGTCATCATCAGCGGGACGGCCCGGCACTTGATCCCGGCCTCCTCGATCCGCGGCACGACGTCCGCGTCCACGGTGTCCACGAGCCAGCCGTCGAGCAGCCCCGACCCGTAGTGCTCGGCGACGGCGGCGGCGCTGGACTCGACGCCCACGGCGGCCAGCACCTTGTCGGCCATGCCGCGCACCGGAGCGTCGCCGACGATCGGCGAGAGCCCGATGACGGGCACGCCCGCCTCGGCGATGGCCTCCCGGATGCCGGGCACGGCCAGGATCGTCCCGACGCTCACGACCGGGTTCGACGGCGGGAAGAGGATCACGTCGGCCTCGGCGATGGCCTCCAGGACGCCCGGCGCGGGCTTCGCCTGCTCGGCGCCGACCGGCACCACGGCGTGCGCGTCCACGGAGGCCCGCAGCTTCACCCAGTACTCCTGGAAGTGCACGGCCCTGCGCTCACCGTCCAGGTCGACGGCGACATGCGTCTCCACCCGGTCGTCCGACATCGGGATGAGCCGCACGCCCGGCTGCCACCGCTTGCACAGCGCCTGCGTGACGGCGCTCAGCGGATAGCCGGCCGCCAGCATCTGCGTACGGACGATGTGGGTGGCGAAGTCCCGGTCGCCGAGCCCGAACCACTCCGGTCCGACGCCGTACGCGGCGAGCTCCTCCTTGACCGCGAACGACTCGTCGGTCCGCCCCCAGCCCTGCTCCTCGTTGATGCCGCCGCCCAGCGTGTACATCACCGTGTCGAGGTCCGGGCAGACCTTCAGGCCGAAGAGATGGATGTCGTCCCCGGTGTTGCCGATGACCGTGATGGTGGCGTCGTCCGGGACCGCCTGCTTGAGACCGCGAAGGAACCGGGCACCACCGATGCCGCCTGCCAGAACCACAATGCGCATGCGCCCAGCATCGCAGGCAGCACCGACAGCGCGGCAGCCGGTCTCAGACAGTGGCCTCGGCGGCGACCGAGCAGGCCGCGGTGTGCATCGGCATGGCGGTCAGGCCGGGGTAGTAGACGTGCAGACTGACCGCGGGCTCCAGCGAGTCGTTGACGACCTCGTGGACGTACCCCGGCGCGAACACGCGCTGCGCGCCCGCCGAGAGGGCCCGCGCGCCCCTCTCCGTACGCTCCGTCAGTTCGCCTTCGAGCACCGTCAGTACGCCGGACGAGCGACCGTGGTCGTGCAGTCCGCTGCCCTGTCCCGGCACCCAGGACAGCAGCCACACCTCGTAGCCGGGGCCGGTGCGCAGCCGGTGGTACCAGCGGGAGGTGGCGTCGTACTCGACGAGGTGCTCCCACTGGGAGCGGTCGGCGGCCACGGCGCGCGCCAGGCCGACGAACTCGGCCACGGTCTCGGGGTGTTCGCGGGCGGGCTGCAGCAGGTGCTGCACTTCGAGGATGTCGCCGGCGATCTGGAGGTCGCTGTCGCTGTTCATGGGGTGTGGAGGTTCCTCGTGAAGGGAGTGCGGGATGCCCCGCTCAAGAGGGGGCGAAGGGCCGTACAGAGAGGAGAAACGCGGTCGGAGCTCGCGGGCTCAACGACTCAACAGCTGGAACAGCAACAGCTACAGCACGCGCGGGCAGCGGAGACGGACCCGGCGGTGCGGGTCGTCATCGGTGCCAAGTTCGCGAACATGCCCACCAGGACACCGGTTCATGCCTCCTCTGTCAACTCATTGTCCGGATTGCGAGATATGTTTCACCTCATCCGGTATCTCTGTCAGGCGAAAGGTTTGTGCAGTGCCTGGGGCGGACATGTGGCGCAGCAACCCGGCGCGCAAACGCCGTTGCGATCCCGTGATTCGAATGTGATCCGGTTCGCTTCTGCGGGCGAGCAGGAACGAGATCAAACTCTGCGGCGTCCTTCCTTGTAGCGATTCTCGGAGGGTCGAGAGGGTGGCGACATCCACATGGGCCGCTGGCAAGTGTCACGGTTTTTGCCGATTTGAACACTTTCCGCATAGCCTTGGTTCCGCAGAGTGAATAAGGGGCCCAATAGCAGATCTCGGCTTGACTGCCCCGGATCGGCACACTTGTAATTTCACTCGTGTCGTTCAGCCGAAATCGGTAACGGCAACATCACGGGGACGCACGGACAGACGAGGGGCGCACTATGACCGAGTCGTTTCAGGATCTGCTGGTCGAGGACGCGGAAGAGGAACTCGGCTGGCAGGAGCGCGCGCTGTGCGCCCAGACCGACCCCGAGTCCTTCTTCCCCGAGAAGGGCGGTTCCACGAGGGAGGCCAAGAAGGTCTGCCTGGCGTGCGAGGTCCGCTCCGAGTGCCTCGAGTACGCGCTCGCCAACGACGAGCGGTTCGGCATCTGGGGCGGCCTGTCCGAGCGGGAGCGCCGGCGACTGAAGAAGGCCGCTGTCTAGTCCCCAGTATTCGGCCATGCATACGGCTCGTCGCGGGTGGGTTGTCCACAGGCGGCGGGCCGCTGTTGTTGTCAGCCGTTAGTGTGGGGCCCCGTCCGAGACGCCTCCGTGTCCCCACCGGGCACAGGCGTCCACCGCAGTCCAGACGAACCGGGGCCCGTACCTCGATGTCCGTGCACAGCCACTCGGCAGACCAATTCGGTGCTGCCGCCGCCGCGTTCAACCCGGGGCACGCCGCAGGGCTCGACCCGAGCAGCGCCCCCGAGTTCCCCAGGCATGTCGTCACCGCCGTCCTCGTCTCGCACGACGGCGCCCGCTGGCTGCCCGACGTCCTGTCGGGCCTGCTCGGCCAGGAGCGCCCCGTGCAGAACGCGGTGGCGGCCGACACCGGCAGCGCCGACGCCTCCGCGGCCCTGGTCGGCGAGGCCATCGGCGGCGAGCGCGTCCTGCACCTCGCGCGCCGCACCGGCTTCGGCCAGGCCGTCGAGGAGGCCGTGCGCGGCGCCGGGGTCCTCACCCCGGAAGAGCTGCCGTACCTGAAGCGCCCCAGCGGCTGGGACCCCGTCAGCCGCAGCTGGCGCGACGACGCGTACGACCTGCCCGACCTGCCGCACGGCGAGCCCGAGCAGTGGCTGTGGCTGCTGCACGACGACTGCGCGCCCGAACCGGACGCGCTCGCCCAGCTGTTGCGCGTCGTGGAGGCGGAGCGCGAGGCCGGCGCGGACGTCGCGATCGTCGGACCCAAGCTGCGCGGCTGGTACGACCGCAGGCAGCTCCTGGAGGTCGGCGTCTCCATCGCCAACTCCGGGCGCCGCTGGACCGGCCTCGACCGCCGCGAGCAGGACCAGGGCCAGCACGACCACGTGCGGCCCGTCCTGTCCGTGTCCACCGCCGGCATGCTGATCCGGCGTGACGTCTTCGAGCAGCTCGGCGGCTTCGACCGCAGGCTGCCGCTGATGCGGGACGACGTCGACCTGTGCTGGCGCGCCCAGGCCGCCGGACACCGCGTCGTCGTCGCCCCCGACGCCGTCGTGCGGCACGCCGAGGCCTCCTCGCGCGAGCGCCGCACCGTCGACTGCGTGGGGCGCACCGCGTCGTCGCCGCACAAGGTCGACAAGGCGGGCGCCGTCTACACGCTGCTCGTCAACGCACGGGCGGCGACGCTGCCCTGGGTCATGGTCCGCCTCGTCCTCGGCACCCTGCTGCGCACGGTCGCGTACCTGGTGGGCAAGGTCCCCGGACAGGCCTTCGACGAGATCGCCGGTCTGATGGCGACGCTGCTGCGGCCCGGGCGGATCCTCGCCGCCCGGAAGCGGCGCGGCAAGGGCGCCGTCGACGGCAAGGAGCTCAAGCCGCTGTTCCCGCCGCCCGGTGCGACCGTGCGGCTCACCGTCGAGCAGGTCGTGGGCAACCTGTTCGGCGGCGCCGACCCCGAGACGACCACGGCCGGCCGGCACGGCGGCGGCGGACTGGAATCCGGTCCCGGCGACGACGAGTTCATCCAGGTCGAGCAGTTCGCCCGCCTCAAGCGGATCGCCCGCAGGCCGGGACCCGTGCTCTTCGTGGTCCTGCTCTTCGTCTCCCTCATCGCCTGCCGGGGACTGCTCGGCAGCGGCGCGCTCGCGGGCGGGGCACTGCTCCCCGCGCCCGGCGACTCCTCCGAACTGTGGTCGCGCTACCTCGACGCCTGGCACGCCACCAGTACCGGCGGCACCCAGGCGGCGCCGCCGTACCTCGCACTGATCGCCGCGCTCTCCTCCGTCCTGTTCGGCTCGACCGGGCTCGCCGTCACCGTGCTGCTCGTCGGCTCGGTGCCGCTCGCCGGGTTCGCCGCGTACTTCGCCTCCAGGCCGCTCGTCGAGTCCCGGCTGCTGCGCGCGTGGGCGGCCGTCGCGTACGCGTTCCTGCCCGCCGCCACCGGCGCCCTCGCGGGCGGCCGGATCGGCACCGCCGTCCTCGCGGTCCTGCTGCCGCTCATCGCCCGCGCGGGGCTGTCCGCCTCCGGCCTGATGAACGCCGAGGGCGTGCGCGGCAGTTGGCGTGCCACCTGGGCGTACGGGCTGCTGCTCACGCTCGCGACGGCGTTCACGCCCATCGTGTGGCCGATCGCCCTCGTGCTCGGCATCGCGCTCCTCGTGGTGCGCCGCGGCGACATCACGGCCTACGGACTGCGCCTCCTGGCCGCGCTCGGCACCCCGCTGCTGATGCTCGCGCCGTGGTCGCTGTCGCTGCTCCCGTTCGGCTTCTTCAAGGAGGCCGGACTCCCGTACGGGAAGGGCTCCGCCACCGCGTTCGGACTGCTCGGCGCCTCGCCGGGCGGCTCCGGGACCACCGGCAGCCTGCTTCTCGTCGGCATCGTGCTGGCCGCGCTCG
The DNA here is from genome assembly GCF_024448165.1 of Streptomyces longispororuber. Taxonomy (GTDB): domain Bacteria; phylum Actinomycetota; class Actinomycetes; order Streptomycetales; family Streptomycetaceae; genus Streptomyces; species Streptomyces longispororuber_A. The sequence goes on along the minus strand of NZ_JAMOLN010000245.1, from coordinate 7,371 downwards.
CCGCGCTGCTGCGCCAGGAGCGCCGCCTCGCCGTCCTGACGGCGTGGGCCGTCGCCGTCGTGGCGCTGCTCTTCGCGGTCCTGTCGAACAACTCGACGTGGGCCGGACCAGCCACCCTCGTGTACGGCATCGCACTGCTCGCCGCCGCCGCGCTCGGCGCCGACGGCGCCCGCTCGCGCGTGGCCGAGCAGAGCTTCGGCTGGCGCCAGCCGGTGGCCGCGCTCATCGCGTTCGCCGCGGCCGCCGGGCCGCTGCTGCTCGCCGCCGGCTGGATGATCCGCGGCGCCGACGGACCCCTGGAGCGGCGCGACCCGGTCCAGGTGCCCGCGTTCGTCGCCGAGGAGGCCGGCACCCGCGACCAGGCCCGCACGCTCGTCCTGAACGGCTCGACGGGCGAGGTCGCGTACTCGCTGGTGCGCGGCGCCGGCGCCCGCCTCGGCGACGGCGAGCTGACCGAGGCGGCGGGCGAGAACGCCAAGCTCGACAAGGTCGTCGCCAACCTCGTCGCCGGTTCCGGTGCCGACCAGGCCGACCAGCTCGGCGGCTTCGCCGTGCGCTACGTCCTCGTCCGCGACGGCGCCCCCCGCCAGATGGGCCGCGTCCTGGACTCGACGCCCGGCCTGACCCGGCTCAGCCAGCAGGACGGCACCGCGCTGTGGCGCGTCGACCGGCAGGTGGCGCGGGCCGTCATCCTGCCCACGGCGGACGCCGGTTCGACCTCGGAGGAGGCCAAGGCGGTCGCCGCGGGCCCCGTCGAGCTCCACACGACGGTGCCCGACGGCGAGGAGGGGCGCGTGCTGCGCCTCGCCGACCAGGCCGCCGAGGGCTGGACCGCCACGCTGAACGGGACGCCGCTGACCCGGACCACCGTCGACGGCTGGGCGCAGGGCTTCGAGCTGCCGGCCTCCGGCGGCACCTTGGACGTCACCTACGAAGCGCCGATCACGCACGTCGCGTGGCTGTGGGCGCAGGGCGCACTCGCCCTTGTCCTCGTGGTGCTCGCCCTGCCGGGGCGCCGCCGGGAGATCGACGACGACCTCCCCGAGGAGCCGGCCGTGCCCGCCCAGGCCGTCGAGGGCGAGGGCCGCAGGGCCCGCCGGCTGCGCGCCCAGGCCGAGGCCGAGCACGCCGTGGTGGGCGGCGACGGCGACGACCTGCCGCCTCCTCCTCCGGAGGAGGCACCGGTCGCGGACATCCCGCAGCAGCAGACGTACGGCGAGTGGGACCAGCCCAGCTACGCGGGCGCCGAGTACGGCACGTACGCCGCGGGCGACCAGCAGTACCAGGGCGCCCCGTACGGCTACGACCCCCAGGCCCAGCAGGCCGACCCCTACCAGGCGGGCCAGTACGACCCGTACGCGTACGGGGGCACGTACGAGGCGCAAGGCCAGTACGACCCGACGTACGAGCAGCACGGCCACGGCCACGGCAACGGCGCCGACAGTGAGCGCCCCGACGGGAGCCAGCAGTGAACCGCACGACCCTGTCCCTGATCGCCGCCGTGGCGGCCCTGGCCGCCGTCACGGGGTTCGCCGCCGCCGGTACGCCCGGTGGCGACGACGGCCCCGCCAAGGCCGCCGCCCAGCTGCCCGTCGAGCGCTCCAGCCTGCTCTGCCCCGAGCCCAGCACCTCGGACCTGGCGGAGACCGCGTACACGTCGTACACGCCCGCCTCGAAGGACACCGAGGAGGCGGGCAAGGCCGAGCTGCTGCCCGCCGAGACCGGTGCGGGCGACACCGACAGCTCCAAGACCAGGTCGAAGAAGCCCAAGCCGGTCGTCACCCCGAAGGAGCCGGGCAAGCCGGTCGCGGGCGAGGCCACGGGCGCCGACGCGCCCGCCCTGGTCGGCACCGCCGACGGCGCCCTCGCGCCCGGCTGGACCGTCCAGCAGACCACCACCGTGGAGGTGGGCACCGGACGCGGCCTGCTCGGGGTGAACTGCTCGGCGCCGGACACCGACTTCTACTTCCCCGGCGCGAGCACCGCCGAGGACCGCAGCGACTACATCCACCTCACGAACCCGGACGACGAGGCCGCGGTGGTGGACGTGCAGCTGTACGGACCGGACGGCGCCGTCAAGTCGGACGTCGGCGAGGGCATCCAGATCGCCCCGCACGCCAGCGTCCCGGTCCTGCTGTCGACGCTCACCGAGAAGCCGTACACGAACCTGACGCTGCACGTGACCGCGCGCAGCGGCCGGGTCGCGGCCGCCGTCTCCGCGGCCGACGACAAGCTGGGCGGCGACTGGCTGCCCGCGGCCGCCGACCCGGCGGCCTCCCTGGTGCTGCCCGGCATCCCCAAGGACGCCACGAGCGTGCGCCTGGTCGCCTTCGCGCCGGGGCAGGACGACGCGGACCTGAAGGTCCAGCTCGCCACCTCCAGCGGCAGGATCTCGCCCGCCGGGCACGACACGCTGCACGTGAAGTCCGGCATGACCGCCGCGGCCGACCTGGGCGACGTCACGCGCGGCGACGCCGGCTCGCTGATCCTGACGCCGACCGAGGACTCGGTCCCGGTCGTCGCCGCGCTGCGGGTCACCCGCGGCAAGGGCGCCGACCAGGAGACCGCGTTCATCCCGGCCACCCGCGACATCGGCGCGCGCGCCACCGTCGCCGACAACCGCGCCAAGGGCTCCACGCTGGCCCTGACCGCGCCCGGTGCCGCGGCCAAGGTGAAGGTCACGGCTTCGGCGGGCGCCGACGGCGGCACCGCCACCTCGAAGGAGTACACGGTCAAGGCCGGCACGACCCTCTCGGTCACCCCGCCCGTCCCGGCCGGCCTGAAGGGCCCGTACGCGCTCACCGTGGAGCCGGTGTCGGGTGGCCAGGTCTACGGCTCGCGGATGCTGGAGGAGAAGCAGGACGGCGTCCCGGCGTTCACGATCCAGACCCTGCCGGACGACCGGGGGACGGTCTCCGTGCCGGACGCGGACGAGGACCTGTCGGTGCTCCAGAAGTAGCGCGCGGGGGCGGGGGGCTCAGTCCTCCCCGTCCCCGAAGTCGCCGTACCGCGGATCCACCGTCTCCGGAGTGATCCCCAGGACCTCGGCGACCTGCTCCACGACCACGTCGTGCACCAGGGCCGCCCGCTCGTCGCGCCCCTTGGTGCGGATCTCCACGGGGCGCCGGTAGACGACCACGCGCGCGGGAGTCCCGTCGCGCGCCGGGATCGTGCCGCCGAGCGGCACCGAGTCGCCGCCCCATGCCTCGTCCTCGGCCGTGAGCCGGGGCACCTCCAGGACCAGGAAGTCGACGTCGGCCAGCTGGGGCCAGCGCCGCTCCAGACGCTCCACGGAGTCCTGCACGAGGTCGGCGAAGACCTCCGCGCGGCTCGCTGCCAGCGGCACCTGGGGCGGTGCCACGGGCCCGCGCATGCCGCGCCCGTGCCGGTCTCGGCGGCGCGGCGGACGCGGCTCGCCGGGGGAGAGCGGCACCTGACTGTCTGGCCTTTCCATCACCGAGGCAGCGTAGTCCTCCGCGGGCCCCCGGGCTGTCTCGCTCCGTACGGAGCACCGCATGTCGCTTCCTGACCGATCAAGCCATTCTTGGGCTTGATTCGACATCCCTCCCGGACCGTTGAACTCGCGACAATTGAAGGGATTTGCCCCGGGTGGTGACCGCTTTCAACAGTCCGACGGGGCGCACGCCCCAGGGTCGCCGCAGGTCACGCGGGCGCCCGCGTGGGACGGTGTGCGCCGTCTCACACCACGACACGGTGGGGTGACCTCCGGGAGAGTCGTCGCGGCCCGCTCAAGAGTGCGGTACCGTCCAACGCTGTGAGCCCTGTACGTCGCTGTTCGCGCACCGCTTGCGGCCGTCCCGCCGTCGCGACGCTGACGTACGTCTACGCCGACTCGACCGCGGTCCTCGGCCCGCTCGCCACGTACGCCGAACCCCACTGCTACGACCTGTGCGCCGAGCACTCCGAGCGCCTCACCGCGCCGCGCGGCTGGGAGGTCGTCCGGCTCTCCGACGGCAGCGGTCCCAGCCGTCCCAGCGGAGACGACCTGGAGGCCCTCGCGAACGCCGTGCGGGAGGCCGCCCGCCCGCAGGAGCGCGCGGCCGGAGCCGGTGGCGCGGGCGGGCGCACCGCGGACCCCATGGAGGTCGCGCGCCGCGGCCACCTGAGGGTCCTGCGCTCACCCGACAACTGACCGCATACGGGGGCGTAGCAAGCGCCTTCACGGGATCTTTGCCGCCATCTCTGTCCCACGCGTTGACGGGCACTTGTTGAGGACAGAACAATCTCGCCACCCTGATCTGGGAATCCGGGATTCCGGGAGGCGCTCGTGTTCGTCCAGCAACTGGAGCCCGTCGGCGGCTCCCTCGGCCTGTCCGCGCTCGTCGCGGCCCTGCCCCTCGTCACCGTCCTCGTCCTGCTCGGCGTCGTCCGCATGAAGGCCCATCTCGCGGGCCTGATCGGACTGGGCGTCGCCGTCCTCGTCGGCTGGCTCGCCTACGACATGCCGCTGGGGCAGACCCTCTCCAGCGGCGCGCAGGGCGTGCTGTTCGGGCTCTTCCCCATCATGTGGATCGTCGTCAACGCCCTGTGGGTGTACCGGATGACGGTCCGCACCCGGCACTTCGACATCCTGCGCCGCTCCTTCGGGCGGCTCTCCGACGACCCGCGCATCCAGGCCCTCGTCGTCGCGTTCTGCTTCGGCGCGCTCCTGGAGGCCCTCGCAGGGTTCGGGGCGCCGGTCGCCATCTGCTCGGTGATGCTGGTCGCGCTCGGCTTCGACCCCGTGAAGGCCGCGGTCGTCGCCCTGGTCGCCAACACCGCACCGGTCGCCTTCGGCGCCATGGGCACGCCCGTCGTGACGCTCGCCCAGGTCACCGGCCTGCCGCTGGACTCCGTCGCCTCCGTGGTGGGCCGCCAGACACCGCTGCTCGCGCTCGTCGTGCCACTGGTGCTCGTCGGCCTCGTGGACGGCCGGCGCGGTCTGCGCGAGACCTGGGTGCCCGCCGTCGTCTGCGGATTCGCCTTCGCCGTCGCCCAGTTCGTGGCCTCGAACTACATCTCCGCCCAACTCGCCGACATCATGGCCGCCCTGGTGGGCGCCGGAGCCCTCGTCGCCGTGCCGCACGCCCGCAGGCCCGCCGCCGAGCCCGTACGCGCCGCCGTCCTCACCGGCGTACGCAGCGAGGACCTCGACGAGGAGGATCCGCGCCCCGAGGTGCTGCGGGCCTACGCCCCGTACGCCCTCATCGTCGTCATCTTCTCCCTCGCCCAGATCCCCGCGGTCAAGGACTGGCTCGCCAAGGCCAACCGGGTCTTCGACTGGCCCTTCCTGGACGTCGCCAATCCGGCCGGCGACCCGGTCAGCGGCAACGTCTTCACGCTGCCGCTCGTCTCCACCGGCGGCACGCTCGTCCTGTTCGCGGGCCTGCTCACGGCGGTCGTGCTCAAGGTGCACGCGCGCGTGGCCGTGCGCGAATGGCTCGGGACCGTGCACGAACTGCGGTTCGCGATCCTCACCGTGACGAGCGTGCTCGCCCTCGCCTACGTCATGAACCTCTCCGGCCAGGCCGCCACCATCGGGCACTTCGTCGCGGCCGCGGGCGCGGGGCTCGCCTTCCTGTCGCCGGTGCTCGGCTGGTTCGGCGTCGCCGTCTCCGGCTCCGACACCTCGGCCAACGCCCTCTTCGGCGCCCTCCAGGTGACCGCCGCCCAGCAGTCCGGCCTGTCGCCCGAACTCCTTGCCGCGGCGAACAGTTCGGGCGGTGTCCTCGGCAAGATGATCTCGCCGCAGAACCTCACGATCGCGTGCGCGGCGGTCGGGCTCGCGGGCAAGGAGGGCGACCTGCTGCGCAAGGTGCTGCCGTGGAGCCTGGGACTGCTGCTGGTGATGTGTCTGATCGTCTATGCGCAGAGCACGGTCGTGCTGTCGTGGATGCTGCCGTGACCAGCGACGACTCCCCGGGCCGCGGTCTTTGGGAGGAATGAGGGGTTCACGGTCTGTTGTCGGTGCGGCCAGGTAGTTTGTGGGGTCCGTGCAGGACTCCAGGAGGGCTGGGCCGACCGTGGCTGCTGATCTGTCGACGATCGTGAAGGCGTACGACGTGCGCGGGGTGGTCCCGGACCAGTGGGACGAGGACCTCGCCGCGCTGTTCGGTGCCGCGTTCGTGCGGGTGACCGGCGCCTCCGCGATCGTGGTCGGGCACGACATGCGGCCCTCGTCACCCGGTCTGTCCGGCGCGTTCGCGCGCGGCGCCGCCGCCCTCGGCGCGGACGTCACGGAGATCGGCCTGTGCTCGACGGACCAGCTGTACTACGCGTCGGGCGCGCTCGACCTGCCCGGCGCCATGTTCACGGCCTCGCACAACCCCGCGCAGTACAACGGCATCAAGATGTGCCGGGCCGGCGCGGCCCCGGTCGGCCAGGACACCGGCCTTGCCGAGATCCGCCGGCTCGCCGAGGAATGGAGCGAGTCGGGCGCCCCGGAGCCGGTCGCGACGCGCGGCACGATCACCCGCCGCGACACCCTCGACGACTACGCGGCGCACCTCCTCGGCCTGGTCGACCTGACCTCCATCCGCCCCCTGAAGGTCGTGGTCGACGCGGGGAACGGGATGGGCGGGCACACCGTGCCGACCGTGCTCGCCGGGCTGCCCCTGACCGTCGTGCCGATGTACTTCGAGCTGGACGGCACGTTCCCGAACCACGAGGCGAACCCGCTGGACCCGGCGAACATCGTGGACCTCCAGGCCCGGGTGCGGGCCGAGGGCGCCGACATCGGCCTCGCCTTCGACGGCGACGCGGACCGCTGCTTCGTGGTCGACGAGAACGGGGACCCGGTCTCGCCCTCCGCCATCACCGCGCTCGTCGCCACCCGCGAGCTCGCCAAGAACGGCGGGAGGGGCACGGTCATCCACAACCTGATCACGTCGTGGTCCGTGCCGGAGGTCGTGAAGGAGCACGGGGGCACGCCCGTCCGCACCCGCGTGGGCCACTCCTTCATCAAGCAGGAGATGGCGACGAGCGGCGCGATCTTCGGCGGCGAGCACTCCGCGCACTACTACTTCAAGGACTTCTGGAACGCGGACACGGGCATGCTCGCCGCGCTCCACGTCCTGGCCGCACTCGGCGGCCAGGACGGCCCCCTCTCCGCCCTCGTCGCCTCCTACGACCGCTACGTCGGCTCCGGCGAGATCAACTCCACGGTCGCCGACCAGGCCGACCGCCTCGCCGCGATCAAGGCGACGTACGGCGCCCGCGCCGGCATCACCCTGGACGAGCTCGACGGCCTCACGGTCACCGCGGCCGACTGGTGGTTCAACGTCCGCCCGTCCAACACGGAACCACTGCTCCGCCTGAACGCGGAGGCGGGGGACACGGCGACGATGGAAAAGATCCGCGACGAGGCACTGG
>NZ_JAMOLN010000244.1 GCF_024448165.1 Streptomyces longispororuber | reverse complement strand
TCGTCCTTCCCTTGCGCTTGACGGCCGGTTCGGCCTGGGTGGCCGGGATCTCGGCCAGGTCCTCCACGTGGTCGACGCGGAGCTGGGTCGGGGTGGTGACCAGGCCGTCGTAGGTGTTGGTGGTGAAGTTGCCCAGGGGGTGGGCGGCGGCCCTGTCCGTGGGGGTGAGGAGGAGTGCTGTCGCGGCGAGGAGGACGAGGACGGCCCATCGCAGAGGGCGCCTCCGGCGGGGTGCGCCGGTGAGGTGCCTCCGGCCGGCACCCCGTGGCCGGCGCCTCCCGAGTCGTTGCGCGGCACCGGGGGCGGGGCGTGAAGGTGTGGTCATGAGGCGGTCCGGAGGAGGGCGCGGGCCCGGGGGGCCGACAGAGGGGAGAACGCCGGGTTCGTCGTGAGGGCCTTGCGGAGCCACTTCGTGCGTTCCGTGCCGCGGGCGATCACCCCGCGGTGGTAGAAGAACGACGCCTCGCGGAAGCCCGTGGCGGTGGCCCGGCGGGAGTAGGGGAGGGCCTCGGTGTCCTTGCCGTTCCGGTGCAGCGCCCAGGCGAGGGCGTCCGCCGTGTGGACGGTGCGGCGGCGGTCCCACTCGGCGCGCGCGGCCCGCAGGGCCGCCTTCGGGTCGCCGTGGTCCGCGGCGGCGAGCGCCGTGTCGAGGTCGACGTCGACACCGTTCGCGCGGGCCAGGCCGATCCAGGCCGAGACGAGGGCGTACTGGTCCCTGGCCGCCGCCGAGTCCCCCTGCGCCTCGTACAGTTCGCCCAGTTCCACCAGGGGGCCGGGCAGCGGGTACCGCGCCACCACGTTCCGCAGGTCCCGGACCGCCCCCGCCCGGTCCCCCTTCCCCGCCCTGGCCCGGGCCCGGCACTCCAGGGCCGGGACGTATCCGGCGTCGGCGCGCAGGGCCCGGCCGCAGTGCCGCAGGGCGGCCCCGAAGTCGCCCTGTCGGAACGCGAGTTGACCGAGTGCCGTGGCCGTGTACGCGACGTCGCCGGGGGACGAGGCGCTGGACAGGGCCCGGGTGAGGGCGTGGTGGGCGGTCGGGACGTCGCCGCGGAGTTCGGCGACGTACGAGAAACGGGTGAGGACCGGGATGCCGGGACGGCGGCGGTCCGCCTCGTCCACAGCGCGTTCCGCCTCGGCGTAGCGGCCGAGTTCGACGAGGGCGTCGACGCGGGTGGACAGGGCGCGCTCGCTGTACGGGTTGACGGCGAGGGCGCGGCGCGCGTCGCTCAGGGCGTGCGAGAAGTCGTGGCGGGCGGCGGCGAGGGCCGCGCGGCCGGCGAGGGCGGCGTCGTTGTCGCGGGGGTGGAGCCGCAGCGAGCGGGCCAGGGCGCGGTCCGCCTGCGCGTAGCGAGAGGGGTCGCCCGTCGTGCGGGCCTGCTCCACGTAGGCCGTGCCGAGCGTCGCCCAGGACGTGAAGTCCTTCGGCTGGGCGCGGAGATGGGACTGGAGGGAGCGGACGGACGCGTCCAGGGCGGCGGTGCCCGGATGCCCGGGGGGCGGCGCGGCCGGCGCGACCGCGGCGGGCGCGGGGTCCGACCCGCTCCCGCCGATCGCGACCGCGCCCCCGGTGAGGGCGAGCGCCAGCGCGCACGCGGCGACGGCGGTGCGTCCTGAGAGGCGCGGAGCCATGAGGTGACCTTTCCGTGCGGAGGGAGGGTGGGAGGCGCGGCCCGCGGGGGGACTCACGCGGGCCGCGCCGTTCGGGGCGGGGTCAGACGACCCCGCGGCGCCGCATCCGGCCGCGCCACCAGGCCAGGCCGAGCCCGATCAGCAGCACGCCCGCGGCACCGGCCGACGCCGAGGCGATCAGCAGGGTGTCGCTCGGACCGTCCGAACCGGACGTCGAACTGCCCACCGCGGCGCCGCCGTCGAGGGCGCTGCGGGCCGCGTCGTCGCCGTTCTTCTTCTTGGCGAGCTGTCCGCGCGAACCGGAGGTGGGCAGTGCCACGTAGGGGAAGGTGTCGCCGAACGTGACGTCGTTGACGTTCACCGCGTCACCCAGGTCGTTCTTGTTGCCCAGGAGTTCGCCCTCGACGGCCTGCAGTTCGATGTCGACGACGTCGTCCGTGAGGCGCCGCCCGTTCGGGAAGCCCGCGTTGTCGCCGTCCAGGACGCCGAGCCGCTTGGGCGAACCGGTGGGCGGGATCGACGTGTTGAGGCGCAGCATCTCCGCCGGCCGGACGTTCGGCGGCATCGTCAGGCCCTTCACGCCGGTCAGGAACACCGAGACGAGGTCGTTGCGCGGCTCCTTGGGGGCGGGCAGCTTGTAGATCGCCTGGAGGAGCTTCGGCAGCTCGGGCTTGGTGACGTAGGGCAGGAAGTCCGCGTCGTTCCACGGGTGCGAGGCGTTGAACCTGTCCTTGTCCTTCTGCGGGATCACCACTTCGTTGACCAGCGGCGAGCCGAGCCGGGAGACCTGGGTCCAGCCGCCCTTGGCGTTCTTGCGCTGGGTCGTGGACCAGACGCCGATGATCGGCTGCTTCTTGGACTGCCGCAGCTCGGCCGTCGGCACCTGCAGCGCGATCGTGTTGGTGTTGTATCCGGCGAGCGTGTCCCGGCCGACCTCCGACAGGTCGCCGCCGTAGAGCAGGTCGAAGACGCGCAGATCGAGGAAGAACGGGTCGTCGGCCTGGCCCGCGAACGCGGTGCCGCCGCCGTCGACCTGGCGTATCGCCTCGTCGCGCAGCTTCTTGTAGTCGGGCATCGACGCCTTGCCGACGTTCGACGGCGCGACCGGCACGTCGTCGGCGACCTTCGTCGTGGAGACGACCTTCTGGTCCTTCAGCCGCAGCAGCTCGATGTCGTAGGTCTGCGTCACGTTGAGGTCCGGGTCGTCGAGGCTGTCGACCGGGCCGGTGTTGTAGAGGAACGTGTTGCCGTTCTTGGTCTTCGTGTCGAACGTCCACCGGTAGAGCAGGTCGCCCTGACCGTCGCCGTCGCTGTCGATGTGGATGTCGTGCTGCGAACCCTCCGCGAACGGATAGAAGTTCGGCCCGCCCGCCGGCTCCTCGAACGGGATCCAGTTCGCGATCAGCGTCGTCGTGTCCGGCTTGTCGGGGCTGACGAACGCGTACACGTCCGTGTTGTCGTGCTGCGGGTCCGCCGAGATCAGCGGGGCCTCCCGGTGGCTGGAGGCGCGGGCCTGTCCGGGCTGTAGCGCGGTCGCCCCGGCGGCTGCGAGCCCCCCGGCGGCCAGCGCGCCGCAGACGAGCCCGGCAAGGGAGCGAACTCCCCTGCGGCTCCTGGCAGTTGCTGTCATCGCGTCCGTCCTCGTGAACTTGGTGCCCGCACCGCGCGAGCCTCTCGACGGCCATTCGGGGCAGGGGGCGCGGCGGATTGGTCCGGGCTTCCGGAAGGTGCCGCCCATCCGGTCGCACCCCTGTCTCCGAACCACTCCCGACCGCACAATGAGCGGGCGGAGATGGGGGACCTGATGGACGTCACGGCCACGGCCGACGAGCTGCTGACCCGCGTCGGACGCGGCGACCAGCGCGCCTTCGAGGAGCTGTACGGGCAGGTGTCGGGGCCGGTCTACGGCCTGGTGCGGCGCGTGCTGCGGGATCCCGCGCAGTCCGAGGAGGTGACCCAGGAGGTGCTCCTCGAACTGTGGCGCACCGCCGCCCGCTACGACCGGGACCGCGGCGGCGCCCTCTCCTGGGTCCTCACGCTCGCCCACCGCAGGGCCGTCGACCGGGTGCGCAGCGTGCGGGCCGCGGGGGAGCGCGAGGAGCGGGTCGCCCGGCGTGCCGGCACCCCCGCCTTCGACCAGGTCGCCGAGGAGGTGGAGAGCGGGCTCGAACGGGACTGGGTGCGCCGCTGCCTCGGCCGCCTCACCGACCTCCAGCGCCAGGCCGTCACCCTCGCCTACTACGACGGCTACACCTACCGCGAGGTCGCCCGCCGCCTCTCCGTGCCGCTCGGCACCGTCAAGACCCGGATGCGCGACGGACTGCTCCGGCTGCGGTCCTGCCTGGACGGAGCCTCCGCGTGACGCGCCCGCGGACCCTGTGGTGGCCGCTGCGCGACCCGCACTCGCTCGCCGTGCCGTACGCCCTCGACGCCCTTCCCCCGCGCGAACTCGCCCGCTACGAACGGCATCTGGCCCACTGCGAGCGCTGCACGGCCGAGGTGCGCGCGCACGCCGTGGACACGCTGCGGCTCGCCCGCGCCGCCGAGGTGCCCGCCCCGCCCGGGCTGCGCGAGCGCGTCCTGACCGCCGTGCGCACCCTGGAGCAGGAGTCCGCCGGGCGGCCCGCCGCGCCCCCGGCCGCGCCCGCCCGGGCCCGGACCGGGACCCGCCGCCCGCTGCTCGTGCCGCTCGCCGCGGGCGCCGCGGTCCTCGCCCTCGTGGCGGCGGTGCTGCTCGGGGTGGAGCTGAGCCGCACTCAGGGCCAGCTCGACGCGGGGCGGGCGCGGGCGCGTGAGATCAACCACGTTCTGGCGGCGCCCGATGCGGCCGCCGCGCGCGACGGCGGCCTGTCCGTGATCGCGTCGGCGTCCCGGGGCGGCGCCGTGATCACCGTCACGGACCTCGCCCCGCCCCCGCCGGGACGCGATCACCAGCTGTGGCTGATGTCCGGCGCCGCGGCCCCGCGTTCCCTGGGTGTGCTGCCCGACAGCGGCTCCGACACGCCGTTCCTGGCCTCCGGCTTGACTGCGAGCGCATCCTCACTCGCTGTCACGACCGAGCCGGACGGCGGCTCGCAGCGGCCCACAACCGCCCCTCTTGTCCAACTCGCCCTGAAATCAGTCGGATTCGGAGAGTAATCGGCGAGAGGGCGTCAACCTCCTTATGAGGGAGGTGAATCCTGCGACCGGGATACACGAGTGTCACGCGGGGGCGATAGGGTTAACCTGCCCGGGCCGGGTGCCCTCGTACGGGTGGGGAGTGACATGGAACAGATAACAGTGCGCAGCAGGCCTCGAGTGCCTGCGATCACCTGCGGGAGCAGCGCGACCAGTTCGCGCCTCGACCGCCATCTCTCGGTGCTCGGCGGCCCCGCCGTCCCGCAGCGCGAGACGGTCGAGGCGACGACGCTGATGCGGGAGCTGACCGCGCGTGACACCGCGCACGAGCGCAGCGGGAGCCGCGCACGGATGCGGCGGGTCTCGCTCTTCGCGCCACTGCGGCGGCTGCGCCGCACGCTGTTCGGCGGCCACTAGACAAGCCGCCGGCCCAGCAAGGGCTCAGGCCCGCACTCGACCTCCGCGCCGTCCGGCGTACCGCTGCGCATCTTCGCGACCGTCATCCCCACGGCATGCGGCGGGCGCCTCGGCGTGGAGATCGGGTGCGGGCCTTCGCTCGTTCCCTGCCGGCGGCGTAACAGGCTTGTCATGCACGGATGTTGACGGGGCAACTTCCAAGGTCCACTGTGTCGCTTGATCGTCGATGGCCGATACAGCTACACCACCTCACCCCCGGAGGTACGTGTGTGTGACCTGCACGACCAGCACGAGCACAACGCGGCGCTGATGGCCTCCGGCCCCCAGCTCAGCAGACGCCGCATCATGCAGCTCCTCGGCGCCGCCGGAGTGACGGCCGCCGCCGTGACCGCCGACGCCGACCCCGCGTCGGCCGCGGCCGACGACACGACGCCGGCCTCCTACCAGGCCCCCGAGGGCCTCGCCGAGGACAGCCCCGCCAAGTCGTCCGCCCTCGCCTGGATCACCTCCAACACCTCCCGGATCACCGGCCTGAACGCCGAGATCTGGGAGCACGCGGAACTCTCGCTGCGCGAGTGGAACTCCTCGCTCGCCGAGGCCGGATTCCTCGAACGGGCCGGATTCGACGTGAAGTTCGGCACCGCCGGCTTCCCCACGGCGTTCACCGCGACCTTCACCCAGGGCAGCGGCGGCCCGGTCCTCGGCTTCAGCGGCGAGTACGACGCGCTGCCCGGCCTCTCCCAGAACAAGGGCGTCGGACACCACGATCCCCGCGAGTACGTCCACGACCCCTTCGCGCCCAGTTACGGGCCCGGTCACGGCTGCGGGCACAGCGCGCTCGGCACGGCGGCCGCCGCAGCGGCCGCGGCCGTCGCCCAGGCGGCGAAGAAGCACAAGCTGCCCGTCACCGTGAAGTTCTTCGGCTCGACCGCCGAGGAGACGCTGATCGGCAAGACGTACGCGGTCAGCAAGGGCGTGTACGAGGGGCTCGACGCGTTCCTCGACTGGCACCCCTCGACGGCCAACGCCACGGGCTGGGGCTCGACCACGGCCATGACCGCGGTCACCTTCACCTTCCTCGGCGTCGCGGGCCACGGCGGCACCCCGCTCGGCAACAAGTCGGCGCTGGACGCCGCCGTGATGATGGCGACGATGTCGGAGTTCCTGCGCGAGGAGAACCTCGCCCCCTCCGGCCGGCTGCACTGGGTCATCAACAACGGCGGCGACATCCCGAACGTGACCCCGGAGATCGCCGAGATCAGCTACTACGTCCGGGAGAGCAGCCCCGCCCGCGTCCAGGTGCTGCTCGACAAGGTCGTCGCCGTGTCCGAGGCCGCCGCCAAGGCCTCCCAGACGAAGGTCGGGCACCGGATCACGTCGGCCTGCTGGAACCAGCTGCCGTCGAAGTCCTTCGCCGAGCTGCTGCACGAGAACATGCGGCAGATCGGACCGCCCGAATTCCCGGACGAGGCCCACCGGTTGGCGAAGGAGCTGCAGGAGTCGCTGGGCCTCCCGCAGCAGGGCATGCACGCCAAGATCGGCGAGCTGACGCCGCCCAACCCCGTGTTCCTGGGCGGCGGTTCCACCGACGTCGCCGACATCAGCTGGAACGTGCCGACCGTGTCGATGGGCGCCGCGCTCGCGCCGATCGGCACGAAGATGCACACCTGGTCCACCGCCGCCTGCGCCGCGGCGGCTCCCGGCCAGGCCGCGGTGGTGGCCGCCGCGCGGTATCTGGCGGCGACCGCGGTCGACCTGATCACCCAGCCCGCCCGCCTCAAGGCCATCAAGGACGAGTTCGGGGAGCGCACCAAGGGCGTGCGGTGGAAGACGGCGCTCCCGGCGGGCTACGAACCGCCCATGTACGAGCCGCCCGCCTGGTTCCTGAAGAAGACCGGCCAGAAGTGGCCGCCGGAGAACATCACCTGGCCGCCGCAGCGGATCGTGTCGCAGGAGAAGTTCTCCTCGCTCGGCCCCGAGCCGGCGCCCCAGACCTGAGGCGTCGCGGGCCGCTCACCGTCCGGCGTTCGCGTACCGGCGGACGGCGAGCGGCACGCACACGGCGAGCAGCACCGCGCACCAGGCCAGCGAACCGGCCACCGGATGCGTCACCGGCCACGCCGCACCGTGCGGCACCGGCGCGTTGCCGAACAGCTCGCGCACCGCCGTGGCCACCGCGCTGATCGGGTTCCACTCGGCGACCGTGCGCACCCACCCGGGCATGCCGTCGGTCGGGATGTACGCGTTCGAGAGCAGCGGCAGCATGAACGTCGCACTGCCCAGCTGCCCCGCCGCCTCCTCGCTCCGCGAGACGAGCCCGAACAGGATTCCGACCCACGTCGTCGCGAACCGGAAGAGGAGCAGCAGGCCGAACGCGCCGAGCGCGCCCGGCGTCCCGCCCTCGACCCGCCAGCCCATCGCGAGCCCCACGAGGACCAGCGGCACCAGCCCCACCGCGGTGGTCAGCAGGTCCGCCACGGCCTGCCCGAGCGGTACCGCCGCCCGGCTCATCGGCAGCGTCCTGAACCGGTCCATGACGCCGCGGTGCGAGTCCTGGGCGGCCGTGAACATCCCGGTCATGATCCCGTTGGCCGCCGTCGCCACCAGCATGCCCGGCACCAGGAACGCCCGGTAGTCCGAGCCCGGCATGGCCAGCGCGCTGCCGAAGACGTAGCCGAAGAACAGCAGGAACACGATCGGCATCGTCTGCGTCATGACCAGGATCGCCGGGGCGTGCCGGATGCGCTGGAGATGACGGCCGAGCACGGCGGTGCCGTCGTACAGGATCGCGCTGCTCATGCGGCGACCTCCTCGGGTGCGGGGCGGGTGAGGGTGAGGCGCAGGAACGCCTCGTCGAGCGTGGGCGGTCGCAGCGTCGCGTCCAGCAACGGAACGCCGGCCGCGTCGAGTTCACGGACGACCCGGGGCAGCGTGACGGCCGGGTCGAGCACGACCGCTCCGACGGTGCGGCGCTCCGGGTCCACGCGCGGGCGGGCGCCGGTGAGCTGGTCGAGGACGACCGCGGCCGCGTGCAGCGCCGGCTCGCCCGCGTCCTCGGGGACCACGATCTCCGCGTAGTGGCCGATCTGTGCCTTCAGCTCGGCGGGAGTGCCGGTGTGGGCCGCCCGGCCGCCGTCGATCAGCACGATGTCGTCCGCCAGCCGGTCGGCCTCCTCCAGGTACTGCGTCGTCAGCAGCACGGTCGTGCCCTCCCCGGCCAGCTCGCGGACCGCCTCCCAGATGCCGTTCCTGCTGTGCGGGTCGAGGCCGGTCGTCGGCTCGTCGAGGAAGAGGACCGCGGGCCGGGTGAGCAGGCTCGACGCGAGGTCGAGGCGTCTGCGCAGCCCGCCCGACAGGGTGCGGGCGGGCCGGTCGGCGGCCGCCGCCAGACCGAACCGGTCGAGCAGTTCGTCGGCGCGGCCGCGCGGGGCCCGCAGCAGCCGGGCGAACAGGCGCAGGTTCTCCCGGCCGGTGAGGTCGCCGTCGACCGACGCGTACTGGCCGGTGACCCCGATGCTGCGGCGGACCGCGTCCGCGGCGGTGGTGATGTCGTGGCCCGCGACACGCGCGGTGCCGGCGTCCGGTCGCAGCAGCGTGGTGAGCAGCCGGACCGCCGTCGTCTTGCCCGCTCCGTTCGGCCCGAGCAGACCGCAGACCGTCCCCTCGCGCACCGCCAGATCGAGGCCGCGCAGGGCGTGCACGGTCTTCGCCGGATCGTTCCGCGGGCCGAACCGCTTCTCCAGACCTTCACTAAGTACAGCGTACGTAGAAGTCATGGCGCCACCGTAGCGCACTACGTACGGTGTACGTAACTAGGATGGTGCGCGAGGTGATGATCCATGGCGGGCCGAGCGGCCGAACCAGAAGTGATCTGGGCGCGCCCCGAGCGCACCGGACGTGGCCCACGGCCCGCGCACAGCAGGGCCGACATCGCGGCCGCCGCCGTGCGGGTCGCCGACGCCGAGGGCATCGACGCGGTCTCCATGCGGAAGATCGCCGGTGAGCTGGGCATGGGCACGATGTCGCTGTACAACTACGTGCCGCGCAAGGAGGACCTGTACGAGCTGATGGTCGACGCCGTCAGCGCCGAGTACGGCTACCCGGAGCCGACCGGCGACTGGCGGGCCGACGTGCTCGGACTCGCCCGGCAGGCACGGGCGCTCATGCACCGGCACCCGTGGCTGCCGGGCCTGATGTCACCGGTGTACGGCTTCAGCCCCAACGCCCTGCGGTACCTGGAGTACTGCATGACCTGCCTGGACCCGCTCGACGCCCCGTACGGCACCAAGATGGAACTGGTCGCCGCCGTGACGAGCGTGGTGACCACCTACGTGGCCAACGAGATCGCCACGGCCGAGCGCACCCGCTCCCTGCCGTGGAGCGCCGAGCGGGAACAGGCCGTGCGGATCGCCTACTTGGGCGGGCAGGTGGCCTCGGGAAAGTACCCGCGCCTCGCCGCCGCCTTCGCCGAGGACGCCGGGCCCATCGACCTGGAGGCCGTGTTCGAGCGGGCCCTGGCGCGCACCCTGGACGGCTTCGCGGGGCCCGCGCCCGCCTGACCGCGCCCCCTGACGTTCCGAGGAGGGGGCATTCAGGGGAAGGGGCGTTCAGAGGAGGGCGAACTGGCCGCCGGGGCCCTCCTCGTGGTGGTCCAGGACCGACGCGGGACGGTGGGCGGACTCCGGGACCGGCAGGATGCGGGCCCGGCGCAGCTCGGCCGGGGTGACGGGATCGGCCCCGAGAGTCTCCCGCAACTCGTCCTGCAGCGGGCGCAGTTCGGCCAGCAGTGCCAGCGCCGTGACCAGTTCGAGCAGCTCCGACGTCCAGGCCTGCGGCCAGGTCGCCGGGCGCACGGCCGACAGTGTGCCCGGCTCGCCCCGCGCGGTGCGGCGCCCGAACCACTGCTCCAGGACCCGGACCCCGCCGACGTGGAAGTCCCAGGCCGCCGCGGGCACCGGGGAGATGCGTCCTTCGCCGACCAGGAGTGCCTCCTCGTCCCGGTCGTAGAGCAGCTCGGCCGGACGGTCCGGCAGCGGGGCCCGCACATAAGGCCGTCGTCCGCCGGGCAGCTTGGGACGCTCTGTGCCCTCCCCGCGACGCTGCAACCACAGGACGCGGCGGCCCAGTTCGACCCCGCGTGCCCACGCGTCCGGGTCGGCGGTCAGCGGCACCCGGCAGCCCGCCGCGTCCCGGACGGCCACGGCCAGGATCCACGCGAGCAGGTCCTCGGCCCGCACCTCGGTGTCGTACGTCCCGGACAGGTGCGTGAGCAGACCGGGCGCCACGTTCGGCTCCGCGCCGTCCGGGCGCCGGTACAGCGGGCGGATCCGGCCCGGCCGGCCCGCGGGGGAGCGGCCCTCGGGGAGGACCGCGCAGGCCAGCACGGCGGGGCCGCCGGCCTCGGGCACGTACCCCTGCTCCACCAGGAACAGCTGGCGCGCGTCCGCCACCCGCCACAACTCGGGGCGGGCCGCGTCGATCAGCCGCTGGTCGGGGATGAGCCACTGCTCGTCGAACGGCCCGTGCAGCACCCGCACCGGCTCGGGGCACGGCCCCGCGGCCTGCGCGAGCGGTTCGGTGCCCGCCCGCTGACCGGGGAGCTGGGCCGCCGCCGCGTGCAGCGTCCGGACCCGGGACGGTTCGAGCAGCGCCTCCCGCTCGGCCGGCCCCGACCGTACGAAGGAGTCCCAACGCGCCCTGAGGGACGCGGCGTCCGGCGCCACGGGCCAGGACCGGCCCAGACGCAGCGGAGCGACGGACCACGGCATGAGGTCCGCCAGCGGCAGGGCATCGGTGAGCCGGTCGTTCGTCACGCCCGGCATCGTACGTCCCCGGCCCGCACGCTCAATCGGCGTCAAGGGTCACCGTGAAGGAGAACCGGTCCCCGCGGTAGTGGATGACCGCCACGTCCAGGACCCGCCCCTCCTCGTCGTACGTGATGCCGGTGTAGTGCAGGATCGGGCTGAGCAACGGCACCTCCAGCAGCCTGGCCGTCTCCGGGTCCGCGAGGCGCGCCTCCACCGAGTCCGTGATCCGGCTGATCCGCACGCCGACGACGTCCCGCAGCACCTTCGTCATCGGCCAGCGCGCCAGATCGTCCAGATCGATCTGCTCGCCCAGCTCGGGCCGCACGTAGTTGCGGGCGTGGTTCGTCGGCTCGCCGGTCTTCTCGTCGGAGCGCAGCCGGTGGTACGCCGCGACCGTGTCGGCCTCGGGGAACAGCTCCGCGTACGCCACCGGGACCGGGGCTGGGCCGTGGTCCAGCAGCTCCGTCGTCATGCCGGACTGCTGCGCCACGATCGCGTCGACGGACCCCAGCAGGCGGACCGGGGCGCTCTGCCGCACGTCCGGCTCGATGAAGGTGCCGCGGCGCCGGTGCCGGGTGATCAGCCCCTCGTCCTCCAGCTCCTTCAGGGCCTGCCGCATCGTCAGCACGGAGACTCCGTAGTGGCCCGCCAGCTGTTCCTCGGTGGGGAGGCGCAGGGGGTCGTGCGGGGATCTGCCGAGTATGGAGGCGCGCAGGGACTGCGACACCTGATACCAGAGCGGCAACTTGCGGTTCAGGACGATCGAGTCCGGGGCGAATGACGTCACGGGTTATCCGTATCGGTCGGGGGGCCTTGACGCAATGTGGCGGTGGGGGTGGGCGCCTTCTGGTCTGCCGGGTTCGGTGTGATGGCGTCCGCGGGCCGGTGGGGCTTCTCGCGCAGTTCCCCGCGCCCCCGGGTGGCCCGTTGGAGGCTGCGCGTCAGCGCATGCCTTTCAGGGGGCGCGGGGAACTGCGCGACCAGCCCCCACCGGGGAGCAGCCGCCCACCGAACCGGAACCCGGCGGACGCCGAAGCGCACCCGGTCACCCCCGGAAGTGGCGCTCCAGGCCCCGCCACACCTCGTCGTACCCCCGCTGCAGATGCCCGGCCCGCTCAGCCTGCGGAGCAAGCACCACGGGCCACCGCGTCTCGAACATGAACGCAAGACCGTCGTCCACCTTGACCGGCTTCAGCTCGGCCGCGCTCGCACGATCGAACGTCTCCCGGTCGGGCCCGTGCGCCGACATCATGTTGTGCAGCGAGCCGCCCCCCGGCACGAAGCCCCCCTTCCCGGCCGTCTTCGCGTCGTAGGCACCCTCGATGAGCCCCATGTACTCGCTCATCACGTTCCGGTGGAAGTACGGCGGACGGAACGTGTCCTCGCCCACCAGCCAGCGCGGCGCGAAGACGACGAAGTCGACTCCCGCGAGACCGGGGGTGTCGGACGGGGACGTCAGCACCGTGAAGATCGACGGGTCCGGGTGGTCGTAGGAGATCGTCCCGATGACGTTGAAGCGGCGCAGGTCGTACACGTACGGGACGTGATTGCCGTGCCAGGCCACGACGTCCAGCGGGGAGTGGTCGTACGTGGCGGTCCAGAGGTTGCCGCAGTACTTGTTGACCACCTCCACCGGGCGGGCCCCGTCCTCCGTGTCCCCCGCGTCCTCGTACGCGGCGACCGGGGCCCGGAAGTCCCGGGCGTTCGCCAGGCCGTTGGCGCCGATCGGGCCGAGGTCGGGCAGCTGGAACGGCGCGCCGTAGTTCTCGCACACGTACCCGCGGGCCGTCCCGTCCAGGAGCTCCACGCGGAAGCGGACGCCGCGCGGGACCAGGGCCACCTCGCCCGGGTCCACCGCCAGCAGCCCGAACTCCGTGCGCAGCAGCAGCCCGCCGAGCTCCGGGACGATCAGCAGCTCACCGTCGGCGTCGCTGAACACCCGGCCGGTCATCGAGGAGTTGGCGTGGTAGAGGTGCACGGCCATACCGGTGCGCTGCGTCGCGTCGCCGTTGCCGCCGAGCGTCCACAGGCCTGCCAGCCAGTCCGTGCCGGGCGCCGGGTCCGGCAGCGGGTTCCAGCGGCGGCGGTTCGGGTCGGGCACCGTCTCGTGGAACGGCGCCGTGCGGATCCCGAGGTTGTCGCCGCGGGTGAACTCCGGGTGCGCCGCCGACGGACGGATCCGGTACAGCCACGAACGCCGGTTGTGGGCGCGCGGCTCGGTGAACGCGCTGCCGCTGAGCTGCTCCGCGTACAGGCCGAGCGGGGCGCGCTGCGGAGAGTTCCGTCCCTCGGGCAGGGCCCCGGGCACGGCCTCCGACGCGTGCTCGTTGCCGAAGCCCGTCAGATAGGTGAGGCCTTCGGCCGTCTTGCGAACGTCCCCGCTCATCATCGCTCCCTCGTCAATGATTCCTATGGACAACCGTAGGATTCACGGGCACCCCGCGCAAGAGGTACGCCGCAGGGCCACCCCCGCGGGGCGCGGCTCCTCCCCGAGAGGGATCCGCAGACGTGAACAGTCCTCTACTGTCCCGGGCATGCTGAGGACACCCCCGGGTCGACGAATCGCCGCCGCCCTCCTCACGTGCGCCCTCGTCACGGGCCTCGGCGGCTGCGGCTCCGACGACGGGGGACCGCGCCGGGTCGGCACGGTCCTCGACCGCACCGACGACGAGGGCCACCGGTTCCGGCAGATCCCCGAGGAGGACGCCCCGGAGGTCGGCGTCGTCGTCACCCCGGACGGCAGCCGGGACGGCGGCTGGGACATCCGCATCCGGGTCCGCCACTTCCGGCTCAGCCCGGCGGGCACCCCGTCCCGCGCCGAGCACGGCCGCGGCTACGCCCAGCTCTACCTCGACGGCAGGCGCCTGGCCCGGCTGCGCGCGACCGGCCACCACCTCGACGGTCGCCGGATCGGCCGCGGCACCCACCAGATCACCGCCCGGCTCTTCGCCGACGACCACACCTTGTGGGCGGTCGACGGCACCCCGGTCGAGGCCACCGCCGACCTGACCGCGTCCGGGGCGGAGACCGCCTCCCCGGCCGTAGGGTGATCGGCATGCCTCCACCGACGCCCTTGCGCCGCACGCCCGTTCAGCAGCGCAGCGCCGAGCGACTGGCCCGGATCCTCGACGCCTGCGCGGGACTCCTCGACGAAGCCGGCTACGACGAGCTGAGCACCCGGGCCGTCGCCACCCGCGCCGACGTCCCCATCGGCTCGGTCTACCGCTTCTTCAGCAACAAGCGGGCCATGGTCGACGCCCTGGCCCAGCGCAACCTGGAGCGCTACGCGGAGCGGGTGCGCGAGCGGCTCGGCGCGCTCCCGGCCGACGACTGGCGGGGCGCGATGGACGCGATCCTCGACGAGTACCTCGCCATGAAGCGCACCGCCCCCGGCTTCTCCCTCGTCGACTTCGGCACCCAGATCCCGG
>NZ_JAMOLN010000243.1 GCF_024448165.1 Streptomyces longispororuber | reverse complement strand
GGTGTCCTACGCGGCCGTCGTGCTGCTGGTACGCGCCTGGGACGCCTGCGAGATCGGTGTCAACGCGTCGGCGAACTCGCTGTCCCTGGCCCCCGGCTTCCTCGCACTCTGGGCCTCCGTCGCGGTGAGCTGGAGGATGGCCTTCGGGGCTCTGGCGGGGCGCAGCGTGGCGGCTGCCGTCGGGGTCGCGGTCGTGGCGACCTTCATGTGCTGTTGGGTGATGGTGGCGGTGTGCGGCGGTGCTCCTGCCGGCTATCCCGTGAGCATTCCGGAGTGCGCTCCGGACAACGTGCCGGGGTGGTGGCCGGTGTGGCTGCCGGGGTGACATCCGCAAGGCCACTTCGGCTCACAGAGGGCTTGCGCGCGAGGAGTCGGACCCCTGGGCCCTGTCGCCGTTCATCGCCGAGGTCGGGCATTCATGGGTCATCCGCCGGTCTCATACGTCGAACGGGCTGAACCGGACGAGTGCCCTGCCGTCCTTCTCGTACACGATGTCGATGTCGATCGCCATCGCCCCGCCCTTCGCGGCCGGGTTCAGTTCGACGTGGGTGCAGGCGTCGACGGACTTCGGGTAGCAGTCCGGGTCCCACTCCGCGTCCGGGTACGCCGATGCGAGCCAGGTGCGCAGGGCCAGTCGGCCGATCCGGAACTCGGCGTCGTACTGCGTGTCCAGCCAGACCCGCACCGAGCACGTCGCGTCGTACGCCCCTGCCGGCAGCCCCTTCTGGTCGGCGAAGCGCATGGCGTCGGCGCAGGAGGCCGACTGCTCGGTGCGGAAGGGGTCGTCGGTCGTGGCGAAGGCGATGACCTGCCAGACCACCCAGCCCGCGCACGCCAGGGCCACGGCCGACACCGTCAGCAGGAGCGCCCTGCGTCTTCGTTTCTGTCCGGGCATGCGGTGCTGCTCAGCTCTCGTCGCTCTTGACCGACGTCACGCACGCCGCCCGTGCCGATCCGCCGCGTTGCGATGGCCGGGCCGACGCGTCTCGGATCGGCGTGGGCAGGCCACTGAGGTCGGTCATGTTCGTCGTCCTTCGCGGTGGAACGAAGCAGCGCCGGGGAGTCGCCTGTGGCGTGATCGTAAGCCGTCCGGCATTGCCTTACCACGTACGGGACTTCGCGCACTCGCCCCGTCGATGATGCTGGGTGAACCGCGGGTTGCGTCAGGGGGAACGCCCGGTTTGCCCGGAGGTGAGGGTGACACTTCCGGGAGCGTGTGCGCTGAGTCAAGTGGCCATCCCCGTGACGGATGTGCCCCAAGTGGCGTTGTGCTGTGGCCTGTTCGGCCCGAACCCGGAGTGAGTGACGACAACGTGAGCCCTCGTGTGTCCCATGCGTACCGATCGATGAGCCTGAGACGGAGGGTGTGGGTCACCCTGGGCGCCGTCGTTCTCGGCGGTGGCGGCGTGACCGCCTACGCCGTCGCCGGTCCCGCCCCGCACGGTGGAGGCGCGGCTCTCCAGGACAAGCGGCCGGTCAAGGTCTACGACGTGGCGCTGAAGGGCGACGCCGTCGGGCGGAAGGAACTGCCGCGCAAGGACACCGCGCAGTTCTCGCTGCTCGGCGTCTCCTGGACCGGCGCCACCCAGCAGCTCGACGGCACCGCGCAGGTGCGGACGCACAGCCTGGAGACGGGGGAGTGGAGCGCCTGGCGGGACCTGGAGCTGGACACCGACCCGCTGGAGAAGCCGGAGCAGGGCGCGCGCGGCGCGTCCGAGCCGCTGTACGTGGGGCCTTCCGACGGTGTGCAGGTCCAGGTCGCCCACGAGGACGGCACAACCGCCGCGCTGCCCAAGGGACTTGAAGTCAACCTCGTCGACCCGGGCGTGGTGACCGACGCCGAGGCGAAGCGGCCCGCGATCACGGCGGAGCCCGCCGCGTTCGTCGTCGAGAGCGGCACCCCCACCGCCGGGACGGCCACGACCTCGGCCACGACCACGCCCGCGCCCGTGGACACCGCGACGAGCGCACCCGCCACCCCGGCCGACACGGCCACGCCCACCCCGACCGCCACCGTGCCCACCGCACCCCCGTCGACCGCGCCCAAGCCGCCGATCACGTCCCGCGCCGGCTGGGGCGCCGACGAGTCCAAGGTCGAGGACCCGCCCGAGTACAACGCGGACGTCAAGGCCGTCTTCGTGCACCACACCGACGGCGCCAACGACTACTCCTGCGCCGACTCGGCCTCCATCGTGCGCGGCATCTACGCGTACCACGTGGACGTCGAGGGCTGGAACGACATCGGCTACAACTTCCTCGTCGACAAGTGCGGCACCGTCTTCGAGGGCCGCAAGGGCGGCACCGACCTGCCGGTGCTCGGCGCCCACACCTACGGCTGGAACCGGGAGTCCGTCGGGATCGCCGTCCTCGGCAACTACGTCTCCACCACCGGCTCGAACGCCGCGCTGACCTCGATCGCGCGCGTCGCCGCCTGGCGGCTCGGCCAGTACGGTGCCGACCCGGCCGGCACCGTCCAGCTCACCGCGGGCGCGACCCAGAAGAACTACTTCGGCACCAGCTTCACCGCGGGCACGAAGTACACCTTCAACCGGATCTCCGCCCACCGCGACGGCTTCAACACCCAGTGCCCGGGCACCTCCCTCTACGGTCAGCTGTCGACCGTCCGCACCTGGGCCGCCGGTCCCGTGGCCGGTCTGAAGACCACCACCGTCGACGGCGCGAGCCTGTCCGGTACGACGTACTACACCAAGGGCGCCGTCACCCTGCACTGGTCGGCCACCACACCGGCCTCGCTGATCTCCCAGTACGAGCTGCTCGTCGACGGCAAGGTCGCCGCCACGGCCACCGGCTCCGCCACGTCCGCCGCCGCGACCCTGGCCGTCGGCAGCCACACCGTCGCCGTGCGGGCCGTGCACCAGTCGGGCAAGGTCACGACCACGGCGGCGCTGAACTTCGTCGCCGAGACGACCGCGCCCACCTTCACCACCACCCCGAAGATCTCCCTGCGCACCGGCACCGTCAACACCACTTCCGTGCCCGTCACGCTCGGCTGGAAGGCCACCGACGACAAGGCCCTGCGCGAGGTGAAGCTGCTCGCGCCGGGCACCGCCACGTTCGGCCCGACGACCACCAGCTCCAACCGCACCGTCGCGTCCGGCACCGCCACCACGTGGTCGATGCGGGCCTACGACTGGGCGGGCAACTACCGCAACTCCTCCGCCGCGTACACGCCGGTGATCCAGCAGGAGACCTCGGCGGTCAAGTCCGGCAGCTGGACGTCCCGTTCGAGCTCCAGCTACCTCGGCGGCAAGTCCTACTCCAGCGGTTCCAAGGGCGCCGCCCTCACCTGGACCTTCACCGGCCGGTCCGCCTCCTGGGTGGTCTCCCGGGCGTCGAGCTCCGGGCAGGCGTACGTCTACGTGGACGGCGTCAAGGTCAGCACCGTCGACCTGAAGTCCTCGACGACCGCCTACCGGCAGGCGATCTGGACCAAGACCTGGTCCAGCAGCGCCAGCCACAAGGTCAAGATCGTGGTGGTCGGCACCAGCGGCCGGCCGACCGTCACCACGGACGGCCTCGTCTACATCAAGTAGGCGTGGGGCCCGTGTTCAGGCAGACATCTCGGAGCCGTGCAGGATCAGCATGTCCGCCACGAAGCACGTGACCTCCCCGCCCGCGTCCCGGCCGATCCACACCGGATACGAACCGTCGCCCATCCCGCTCGGATAGGCGATGAGGTTCGCCGGGCCGCGGGACGGGTCCGTGAGCTCCGTGATGCCGTGGTCGTCCTCGGCGGCCGTGCCCGAGGTCAGCCGCGTCCAGTACTGCTTGGCGAGGGCCTCGGCGGCGGACGCGTCCACGAACGCGCCGGTGCCGCCGTCCACGCCGAATCCGTAGAAGTGGCCGTCCTGGAGCAGCCGGACGTCCTGGTCGGGAAGGAGCGCCGACTCCCACTCCACCGTGGGGCGTTCGGAGATCACGACGCGGGCCGCCGTGTACTCGTCGATGTCGAGGGTCTTGCCCCAGTGCTCGGTGACGTACCCGGCGGCCGCGATCTGTACGGGGTAGCTGCCGGGCGGCACCGGCACCGTGAACCCGGCGTCCTGTTCGCACTCCCCGTACGAGGGGTCGCGGGCGACGAGCCGGCCGGTGGGCAGGTGCAGGGTCCCGGCGGGGACCGGCCGGCGGACCAGGTAGGTCTCCTCGCGGGCGTGGGACGGGCCGGAGAAGCGGGTGCCGGGCGTGAAGAGGGCGTCGAGGTGGCGGGGGCGGAGCGGGGCCGGGGGCCGCCAGTCGGGTGCGGCGTCCAGGTCGGCCGTCGTCGCCGCCTCGTTCCCGTCGACCGGCACGTCACGGAACTCCGCCGCCGTCGCCTCCTCACCGAACCCCAGCAGGCCGAGCAGACCGCGGTAGTCACCGAACTCCGGTACGGGGAGCCACCGTTGGTGCTCCGGGACGTCCGCGACCGTGTGGGTCGAGCCGCCCCGCTCGCCCTTCGGCTCGACGACCTTCCGGCCCCGCCCGCCGGGCATGAGGTCGATGGTCACGCGGCCCGCCTCCGGCGAGCCCTCCGCCATGTCGTCGTCGGTGTAGTGCCACATGCGCTGGTGCAGCAGGAACAGCCGGTCGTCCGTGATGCGGCGCAGGTCCACCTCCATGAAGCGGCGCCGCCGCCGGTCGTAGAGCCACATCCCCAAGTGGTGCGCCGCCCAAGCGACGTGCACCACGATCGCCTCGGCCCGGTCGCCCTCGCGCAGCACCACCGTGTACGGCTCCCCGGCGGCGTCCAGCGCGGCGGCCGCCTCCCTCGTCATCCGCCCGGTCACGGTGCCGCTCGCGGCGTCGTGACCCAGCCCGTACGTGACGTCGATCCACCCCTGTTGTGACATGGGCGCGGATCCTAAGCGCAGGACGGCCGGGCGCGCGCCCCGGCGGACATGTCGGCCATCTGGTGATGTGTCGCCGCGGTGGATGGGCGGGTCGGGCCTGCGGTATAACCGGCGCCGCTCAAGTCCCGTCCGGCCCCGCAGAGGAGTGGAATCCGTGTTCCGTACCGTCCCCGGCCGCCGTGCCGCGGCCCGTGCCACCACCGTGCTGATCGTCGCCGCGCTGGCCGCGACCGGCTGTTCCGGGCACGGCACGTCCGGGAAGAAGCACCGGTCGACGTCGTCGCGCGAGACGGAACGGGAGCGGACCGGCGACGCGGGGACACCGGCCGCCGGACGGCCCGAGGCGGCGCCGCGGCCGCGGACCGCCGCCCAGTTCGTCGAGCGGGCCCGGCAGGCCATGCGCGCCGAGCACGGCTGGACGTTCGCGCTGCGCGGCACCCAGTCGCTGGTGACGGCGGGCGGGGCCCCGGACTCGGCCACGTTCGCGGCGACCGCCCATCGCACCACGGGGCCCGACGCCTTCCGGTCGACCGGCACCGTCACCGGCAAGAGCGGGCCCAAGAGCGAGCGCGTCTTCCTCGTCGACGGCACGGTGCACGAGAAGACGGAGGGCAAGTCCTGGAAGCAGGGGCCGCTGTCCGATCCGGAGATGGCCGACCAGGTCGAGGACCCGGTCGCCGAACTGGACGTCCTCGCCCGCTACGCCAAGAGCGCGAAGGTCACCGGCGCGGGCACGCGGACCGGCGAGGTGCGGCTGCGCGTGCGGGCGGGCGGATGGCGGCTCGCGGCCGCGAAGAAGCGCCCGGCGCTCACCTCTCCCGTACGCGAACTGCAGCCGCTGCTCGACCAGTTGAGGAAGGTCGGCGTCACGGCCACCGACGGCCAGGTCACCCTGAGGGACTTCGAGGAGACCTGGGTCCTGGACGCCGGGCACGGCTACCGGCTCGCCTCGCACCAGTACGCCTTCACCTTCGTCATCCCGTACCAGGGAAGGAACATCACGCTCACTCAGGAACTGCGCCAGGAGAACCGCGGCGTGTTCGAGGGCCGTGTGACGCTGCCCGCGGAGGCGGCCGGGACGGCGGGCGCGGCCTGACGCGTGAGGGCGGCCGAGGGTTGTACGGCCGGACACAACTCGTGGTGTGAGAAGCGACATGTGGGGAAGCTGTGACGGTTGAGTTCCCCGGTCCGCTGGTCAAGTGCCAAGCAAATAAGGGGTGCTCACCATGCCTGAGGGTGATGTTCAGGCGGCGGACATGCGGCGGCACGCCGCGGCGTTCGTCGCGCGGGTGGCCTCGTCGCGGCTGCCGCTCGACTACTCCGTCGCCAGCCTGCGCGTCGTCGACTTCCTCATCGACGGGCTGCGCAAGGGGAGTCCGGGCCGCCGGGCGTCCGACGCCGTCCTGTTCGGCCTCGGCGCCTACGTCGGCGAGGTGCTCGCCCGGCGCGCCGGAGCCGAGTGGATGGACCTCGACGCGACCCAACGCGCCTACTTCGCACAGCGCGTGGGCATGCGGATGCCCGACGGACGGGTGTGGAGTCCGCTCGGCAAGGTCGTGAACCGGTACGAGGTCGGGCCCGAGGAGTCGCTGCAGACCTTCTACCTGACCCTCCCTGGACGGAGCCGGGCATGCGCCGCGCTCTGATCACCGGGGCGTTCGTGGTGGCGCTGGCCGGCAGCGGAGCCGCGTACCACCCCGTGACGCCCCGCGCACCCGAGCCCGGCCGGCACCACTTCGGCCGGTCCGCCGCCACGGCCGTCGGCATGACGCCGCCGAAGCCCGCCGAACAGGTGCGGGGGGAGCGGCTGTTGGCGGAGGCGAGCAGACTGCTGCGGGACGCCGACTCCGTCCGCATGGTCGCGGACGTCACCAAGGACGGGAAGCGGATCCGTACCGATCTGCGCATGGACGATCGCGGCAACTGCGTGGGGACGCTGGACGCCGGGCCCGGCATGCGCGGCGACCTCGTCGTCCTCGCGGGCAAGAAGCCCGAGGCGTACCTGCGGTTCACCGACGCGTCCCTCGCGGAGCTCCGGGCCATGGCCGAGCAGAAAGGCGGCGAGACGGCCGCCCGGGTCGGCGAACGCGCCGCCCTCGCCCGTGGCAAGTACGTGAAGTCGCCGCCGGGACCCAAGGGTGCCGACGCCGTGGCGAAGCAGTGCCGGATCGGCGAGGCCATGGGAGCGCAGGTGGGCAACACGGCCGGGACGCGCGCCCGGCCCGCCGTGCGCCGCGGCGGACGCAGCGTCGTCCCCCTCGTCCCGCCGGCCGGTTCCGGTGACCGCGGGACGGCCTACGTGGACGCCCGGGGGAAGCCGTATCTGCGGTCCCTGCAAGGGACGTCGGGCATGGCGTACGTCTCCGTGACGTTCTCCGAGTACGGCGCTCCTCTGTCCGTGCGGCGTCCCGCGCCCGGTCTGATCGTGGAGTTCCCGGCGGACGAGGACTCGATGTTCGCCGTCTGACCCCGGGACGCCCCCTGTGACGTTTCTGTGGGTGGGGGCGCAGATCACTACGGGGACTCGTGGGCGGACACGCATCCGCCCTTTCTGAAGTCGCACGAAGAGGAAAGCGGTTGGGCCAGGGAGGGGAACCTCGTCGGACGCAGGCGTTCGACGGGGAGCTGGGCGCAGCCGTGGCGCGGGCCCAGGAAGGCGACGAGGCAGCCTTCGCCGTGGCCTACCGGCTCGTCCAGCCGGGACTGCTTGGCTATCTGCGCGGGCTGGTCGGCGAGGAGGCGGAGGACGTCGCCGCCGACGCCTGGCTGGAGATCGCCCGGGACCTGGGGCGCTTCCGCGGCGACGGGGCCGGCTTCCGCGGCTGGACCGCGACGATCGCCCGGCACCGCGCGCTCGACCTGCTGCGCCGTCAGAAGGTGCGGCCCCGCCAGTCCGTCCTGGAGCAGGACGTCCTCGAACTGCCCAGTCGGCACAACACCGCCGAGCAGGCCTTCGAGACCCTCTCCACCGAACGCGCGCTCGCCCTCATCGCCGAGCTTCCCCGCGACCAGGGCGAGGCGGTGCTGCTCCGCGTCGTCGTCGGACTCGACGGCCCGGCGGCCGCCCGTGTCCTCGGCAAACGGCCCGGCGCCGTGCGCACGGCGGCGTACCGCGGGCTGAAGCGGCTCGCGCGGGAACTGGGTGTGACGGAAGACGGGCCGGACACGCTGGGGGAGTCGAGATGACTGACAACTCCTCGCCGCCGGTCGACGGTGCTCCTTCCGTCGACAGCGCTCCCTCCGACGCGGTCGGCCCCTTCGCCCCGGCCCCGGTCGGCGCGTTGCTGGCCGCCGCCGTCCGCCCGGACGCTCCCGACGCGGACGGCGAGGTGCGGGCGCTCGCCGCGTTCCGTGCCGCGCGCGACGCGGGGGCGTTCACCGCGCCGACCCGCCGCCGCGACGACTGGCGGCCGCGCCGCCGCCGCGGGCGCTGGTCCCTGCGGGCCGCCGTGGGGGCCGTCGTGGCGACCGTCGCCGTGGGCGGGGTCGCCGTGGCCGGGATCGGCACGGTGTCCTCGACGGACGAACCGGACCAGCGGCCCCGGCCGAGCCGCACCGTGCTGCCGTCGCCCGCCGCCGCGGAGCCGTCCGCACCCGCCCCGTCCGAACGGGCACCGAGGGCCGGACGCTCCCGCCCCGGGCAGGCCAAGGACCAGCAGGCGCGGTGCAAGTCGTACGAGGCGGGACACGGCCTGAACCGGTCGGAGCGGGCGGCCGAGGGCTGTGCCGAGCCGTCACGGACCGCGGCCGTGGAGCCGGCGGCGACCCAGCGATCGCCCCAGGGCCCCGGGAAGACCCCTCCGGGCAAGGCCCGCGGCACGTCGTAACGCGCCACGCCGTCACGCGGCACGTCGTCACGACGCGGCGGACCGGGGCCGGACATACGGGACGGCCGAGGTCGCCACCCCCCACAGGAGAGACCCCGGCCGCCGCGCGGTACGAGCCGCGAGCGGCCCGTACTCTCTTCAGCGCCATGGGTGCGTTTTCTGTCACACCGCACTGGGTCACCGATGGTTGCCCGTTGTACAAACATGGACGCCGGGGTGTTTCAGGCCGTAGCGTGCTGATTCGCGCCGGGGGCGCACAACGCCGAAATGGGCAGGGACGGCAGGGACAGAGGAAGTGCTGGGGGACGACGCGGAGCTGACCGCCGCGGTGCTTGCGGCGCAGGACGGGGACGAGACCGCGTTCCGGACTGTGTACCGCGCCGTGCACCCGCGGATGCTCGGATACGTACGCACGCTCGTCGGCGATCCCGATGCCGAGGACGTCGCGTCGGAGGCCTGGCTGCAGATCGCCCGCGACCTCGACCGCTTCGAGGGCGACGCCGACCGGTTCCGCGGCTGGGCCGCCCGGATCGCCCGCAACCGCGCCCTCGACCACATACGCATGCGGGGGCGCCGGCCCGCCATAGGCGGCGACGAGACCGAACTCACCGGCAAACCCGCGCTCTCCGACACCGCCGACGAGGCGATGGAAGCCCTCGCCACCGGCGACGCCATGGCGCTGATCGCCCAACTTCCGCAGGACCAGGCCGAAGCGGTCGTGCTCCGCGTGGTCGTCGGGCTCGACGCGAAGAGCGCCGCACAGACCCTCGGCAAGCGGCCGGGCGCCGTCCGCACCGCCGCGCACCGCGGCCTGAAGCGGCTCGCGGAACTGCTCGGCGCCGAATCATCCCGGGCGACGAACGCCCCCGGTTCCCTCGGTGCGGTACCCCCGCCGAGGCAGCCGAGCACGAGCACGGTGACGTCCGCCGGTGTGACGCAATCGCGTACGCGGACGCAGAAGGACATGTGATGGCCGACGAGCACGACAAGTGGCTGGACCGCGAGGCGGCGGAGCGTCTGCTGCGCGGAGAGCCCCTCGAGGCCGTCGCCCACGACGATGCGCGACGGGCCCGGCGGCTCTCGGCCGCCCTCGACGCGCTCACCGCCGTGCCGTCCGGACCCAGTGGTGAACTCCCCGGTGAGGAAGCCGCGCTGAAGGCGTTCCGGGAGGCGCGTGCCGTCTCCGCCGTGGACAGCGCGGTGACCGGTGCGACCGGTGCCACCGCCGCGTCCGGTCTGCCCACGGTCTCCGACGGCGGACACGGCGGACACGGCGGACACGGCGCGGCCGGCCGGTCCGGTCGCTCCGGGAAGCATCGCGCCGGGGCGCCCGCGGGTCCCGCCGGCTCCGGCCGGGGCGCCGCCGGCGGGCCGCGCTGGGGCCGCCCCGTGCGGTTCGGGCTGGCCGCGGCCGTCGCCGCGTGCATGGTCGGCGGGGTCGCCGTCGCCGCCGGCACCGGTGTGCTGCCCTCGCCGTTCGGCGGCCGGGACGACCCGGCGCCCGCGGCCTCCGTGTCCGCCGCCGCCAGCCCCGACGAGCCGCTCGCCTCGCCCTCGACGAGCTCGGGGCAGAACGAGGAGGCGCTGCCCGACGACGACGTGTCGCCCGACGGCAGTTCCGGCTCCCCGGACCCGGACCACAACCGGAGCTCCTCGAAGGACGACAGGGCGCCCGCGTCGCCCGACCCCTGGGCCACCGAGACCGGCAGGGGCAGCGACGCGCTGCGCCGCCAGATCATCGAGGGCTGCGTCAAGTACCGGAGCGGAAAGCTCAGCGGCGAGCAGAGACGGCTGCTGCGGGAGTCCGTGAAGAAGTCCGGCGCGACCAACGACGACCTCGGCCGGCTCTGCGAGCGGGTGCTCGGTCAGACCGACGACTCGGGCTCCGACCCGGACTCCGGGAACTCCGACGGCAAGAACGACGGGAAGAACGGCGGCCAGGACGGCGACGAGGACGACGACAGCAGCCAGGGCGGCAGCGACCAGAACGCCGGCTACTACCCGTCGGTGCCCAAGCCGAGCCTCTCGTACAGCGTGTCCCCTGAGCTCCCGTCGGCCACTCCGCGGCCGTCCGCGTCGTCGTCCGCCCCCGCGTCCCCTTCCGCGACGCCTTCCTCGTAACCCCCTGCGACCTGCGCAGATGTCATCCAGCAAAGAAAGTCGCGCGACAGGTGTGACGTTTTTCGTGCAGACGACGCAGTACTGAGTGAGCCGACTGGTCATCGGCCGTGCACGAGCCGGGGTTCCCCCCGTACCTTCGGCTCAGTGCCACTGGCGTGGGTGGGACACGTTCCCCCGGTCCCACCCACGCCGCTCACTCCCCGGGCCGCCCGCGGCGGTCACCAGTAGACGACGACCTTGTCGCCGGTGCGGACCTGGGCGAACAGACTCGCGATCTTCGCCTCGTCCCGGACGTTCACGCAGCCGTGCGACGCGCCCGCGTAGCCCCGGGCCGCGAAGTCCGACGAGTAGTGCACCGCCTGGCCGCCGCTGAAGAACATCGCGTACGGCATCGGTGTGTGGTAGATCGTCGAGACGTGGTTGCGGGACTTGAAGTCCACGTGGAAGAGGCCCTCGCGGGTCGGTGTGTACTGCGAGCCGAACCGGACGTCCGTCGTCAGCAGCCGCTTGCCGTCCACCATCCACGACAGCGTCCGGCTGGTCTTGCTGATGCACAGCACCCGGCCCGTCATGCACCGCGGATCCGGCTTCGCCGCGGGCCGGCCGCCCGCCGCGTACAGCTCGTCGCGGGTCGGCTGGTGCGTCATCCTCACCAGCCGCTGCCACGTCACGGTGTCCGTCGTGCCGGTGCGCGGCAGCCCGCGCTTGCCCTGGAACCCCTTGACCGCCGCGGTCGTCGACGCGCCGTACGTGCCCGTCGGCCCGTCGAAGAGCCACGCCACCTGACGCAGCCGCGCCTGCAGCTCGCGCACCTTCGCGCCCTTGTCCCCGGGCGAGTAGAGGACCTTGGCCGGGGTGGGCGTCGGGGATGCCGAGGGCTTGGCGTCGTCCGCCGGAGCCGAGGGCGAGGGCGACGCCGGTGACGCCTTCCCGGGCGACGGCGAGGCCGCGGTGGACGAGGCCGCCGACGGCGGCCCACCGCCCTCGACCGCCTGCGCCGTACAGCCGCCGGCCAGGGCGAGCGCCCCGGCGACGGCGAGAGTTCTCCGTATGACAGATGTCCGCATGACGTCCCCCGCCTGCTGCGCTGTTCTCTCTTGTCACTTCAGATGCTGCCCGCGCCCGGATGGTTGCGAACTAAACGGACCTGGTCCGGGAGTCCCCGGTCACCTGCGGGAAGGCTGTGAGCAAGGTCCCAGCGTGCGCCTCTCCACCCGCCGCACGCCCGCCGCTACAGTCCGTCGCGAGGGTCGGCTTTCTACTGGCAAGTAGCTCGCAGGCAACGCAAGCAACGGCAGATCGCTGGAGGCACAACCATGGCGCGCGAATCCGAGTCCGGACTGCCCATCGAGCCGGTGTACGGCCCGTCGGCTCTGGAGGGCTGGGACCCGGAGCGGAAGCTGGGCGAGCCGGGCGCCTATCCGTTCACGCGCGGTGTCTACCCGTCGATGTACACGGGGCGGCCCTGGACGATGCGCCAGTACGCGGGCTTCGGCACCGCGACCGAGTCCAACGCCCGCTACAAGCAGCTGATCGCGAACGGCACCATGGGCCTCTCGGTCGCCTTCGACCTGCCGACCCAGATGGGGCACGACTCGGACGCGCCGATCGCCTCGGGCGAGGTCGGCAAGGTGGGCGTGGCGATCGACTCGATCGACGACATGCGCGTGCTGTTCGGCGGGATCCCGCTGGACAAGGTCTCCACGTCGATGACGATCAACGCCCCCGCGGCGCTGCTCCTCCTCATGTACCAGCTGGTCGGCGAGGAACAGGGCGTCGCCGCCGACAAGCTCACCGGCACGATCCAGAACGACGTGCTCAAGGAGTACATCGCCCGCGGCACCTACATCTTCCCGCCCAAGCCCTCCCTCCGGCTGATCGCGGACATCTTCAAGTACTGCCGGGCCGAGATCCCCAAGTGGAACACCATCTCCATCTCCGGCTACCACATGGCCGAGGCGGGTGCCTCGCCCGCGCAGGAGATCGCCTTCACCCTCGCCGACGGCATCGAGTACGTCCGCACCGCCGTCGCGGCCGGCATGGACGTGGACGACTTCGCGCCGCGCCTCTCCTTCTTCTTCGTGGCCCGCACGACGATCCTCGAGGAGGTCGCCAAGTTCCGTGCCGCCCGCCGGATCTGGGCGCGGGTGATGAAGGAGGAGTTCGGCGCGGAGAACCCCAAGTCGCTGATGCTCCGCTTCCACACCCAGACGGCCGGCGTGCAGCTCACCGCGCAGCAGCCCGAGGTGAACCTGGTGCGGGTCGCCGTCCAGGGCCTGGGCGCCGTCCTGGGCGGGACGCAGTCGCTGCACACGAACTCCTTCGACGAGGCCATCGCGCTCCCCACCGACAAGTCGGCGCGCCTGGCCCTGCGCACGCAGCAGGTCCTCGCCTACGAGACGGACGTGACGGCCACCGTCGACCCCTTCGCCGGGTCGTACGTCGTCGAGAAGATGACCGACGACGTGGAGGCCGCCGCCGTCGAACTCATGGGCCGGGTCGAGGACTTGGGCGGCGCGGTCAGCGCCATCGAGCACGGCTTCCAGAAGTCGGAGATCGAGCGCTCCGCCTACCGGATCGCCCAGGAGACCGACTCCGGCGAGCGCGTCGTGGTCGGCGTCAACCGCTTCCAGCTCGACGAGGAGGAGCCCTACGAGCCGCTCCGCGTCGACCCGGCCATCGAGGCCCAGCAGGCCGACCGGCTCGCCGCGCTCCGGGCCGGACGTGACCAGGAGGCCGTCGACACCGCGCTCGCCGCCCTGAAGAAGGCCGCCGAGGGCGAGGACAACGTCCTGTACCCGATGAAGGACGCCCTGCGCGCCCGCGCCACCGTCGGCGAGGTCTGCAACGCGCTCCGCGAGGTGTGGGGCACGTACGTCCCGTCCGACGCCTTCTGACGACTCCGTCCCAAGATGTCCTGGTTCGGGGGCGCTTGGGGGTTCCGCCATCCGGAACCCCTGGGCGTCATGTCGTACGGTCGTGCGACACTCCGCCCATGCTGGGTGTCATCGATCTTCCGACCTATCTCGCGGGTCTCGTCCTCATCATCCTTCTCCCGGGGCCGAACTCGCTGTACGTGATCTCCGTCGCCGCCCGTCGCGGCATACGCACCGGCTACAAGGCCGCCGCCGGTGTGTGGTGCGGGGACACCGTCCTGATGACTCTGTCGGCGGCCGGTGTCGCCTCCCTCCTGCAGGCCAACGCCGTGCTGTTCGGCATCGTGAAGTACGCGGGCGCCGGCTATCTGACCTGGCTCGCGGTCGGCATGCTGCGCGCCGCGTGGGGCATGTGGCGCACCCGCCGCGAGCGGCTCGCCGAGCAGACCGGCGCCGCCGAGGCGGAGCCCGCGCAGGAGCGGCCCTTCCGCCGTGCCTTCGTGGTCAGCCTCCTCAACCCCAAGGCGATCCTCTTCTTCATCGCCTTCTTCGTGCAGTTCGTCGACCCGTCCTACGCCTATCCCGCCCTCTCCTTCGTGATCCTGGGCGCCTTCGCGCAGATCGCCAGCGTCCTGTACCTGTCGGCCCTGATCTTCAGCGGCACGAAGCTGGCGGCCGCCTTCCGGCGCCGCAAGCGGCTCTCCGCCGGGGCGACGTCCGCGGCCGGTGTCCTGTTCCTCGGGTTCGCCGTGAAGCTCTCGCTGGCCAGCG
>NZ_JAMOLN010000242.1 GCF_024448165.1 Streptomyces longispororuber | reverse complement strand
TGGACCACTTGGGGCCCTG
Source organism: Streptomyces longispororuber (assembly GCF_024448165.1). Lineage (GTDB taxonomy): Bacteria > Actinomycetota > Actinomycetes > Streptomycetales > Streptomycetaceae > Streptomyces > Streptomyces longispororuber_A. The sequence goes on along the minus strand of NZ_JAMOLN010000242.1, from coordinate 14,591 downwards.
GGCGTCCTGGGGAGCGGCGTCCTGCGGGCCGGTGCCCTGGGCGTCGCCGCTCTGGCCCGGGTCGTCCTGGCGCTTGCCGTCGGGGCCGTCGGAGGGGGCAGATCCGGGCGATGCCCAGCCCGGAGTGTCGTTCATCGTCGCTCCTTCAAGGTGCCCGTCCGCGGTCGCGGCGGCAGGTTGGCTGCCATCGTGCCATGGGGTGGGCACAGGGTGACCTGGCCCCGTAAGGGCTGGACACCTTCAATTGTCGGGCCTCCACGGGGCAGACTGGGCGGATGGCTGATCAGTACGCGCAATCCAGCGAGGACATACAGCTCAGCGAGGACATTCAGGCCAAGACCATCGACCTACCGGCGATCCGTTGGGAGGAACCGGCGGAGGGCCCCGTGCTGGTGCTCCTCGACCAGACGCGGCTGCCGGCCGAGGAAGTCGAGCTGGTGTGCACGGACCCACCGGCTCTGGTGCAGGCGATCCGGACGCTGGCCGTGCGCGGGGCGCCGCTGCTCGGGATCGCCGGGGCGTACGGGGTGGCGCTCGCGGCCGCCCGTGGGTTCGACGTGCAGGAGGCGGCGGACGCGCTGGCGGACGCGCGACCCACCGCGGTGAACCTGGCGTACGGCGTGCGCAGGGCACAGGAGGCGTACCGGTCCGCGTTCGGGAACGGGGCGGGCGACGCAGAGGTCGTCCGGGAGCGGGCCGCCGCGGCGGCGCTCGCCGCGGCACGGGACCTGCATCGGGAGGACGCGCGGGCCAGCGCCAAGATGGCGGAGAACGGTCTGCGGTTGCTCGACGAGCTGCTGACCGGCGGCACCCACCGGATCCTGACGCACTGCAACACCGGGGCCCTGGTCTCCGGCGGTGAGGGCACGGCGTTCGCGGTGGCGCTCGCCGCGCACCGGGCGGGACGGCTTCGCCGGCTGTGGGTGGACGAGACCCGTCCGCTGCTCCAGGGCGCGCGCCTGACCGCGTACGAAGCCGCTCGGAACGGGATGGCGTACACACTGCTCACGGACAATGCGGCGGGATCGCTGTTCGCGGCCGGTGAGGTGGATGCCGTGCTCATCGGGGCGGACCGGATCGCGGCCGACGGTTCGGTGGCCAACAAGGTGGGGAGCTATCCGCTCGCCGTGCTGGCGCGGTACCACCATGTGCCGTTCATTGTGGTGGCACCGGTGACGACGGTGGATCCGGAGACTCCCGACGGTGCGTCCATCGAGGTGGAGCAGCGGGCCGGACATGAAGTGACGGAGGTCACGGCGCCCCAGGCGCCGCTGGCCGGAGTGGAGGCGGGAGGCGGGATCCCGGTGGCACCGCTGGGAACGCAGGCGTACAACCCTGCGTTCGACGTGACGCCGCCGGAATTGGTGACGGCGATCGTCACCGAGTGGGGCGTTGTGGCGCCTGTGACAGCAGATGACCTGGGTGAACTGTGTGCTAGGTCACGCCAGGTAACGATGAGCTAATGGGATGATGTGGCACATGAAGGGACGAGTCCTTGTCGTCGACGACGACACCGCACTGGCCGAGATGCTCGGCATTGTGCTGCGTGGTGAAGGTTTTGAGCCGTCGTTCGTAGCTGACGGCGACAAGGCGCTGGCCGCTTTCCGTGAGACCAAGCCCGATCTGGTTCTCCTCGACCTGATGCTGCCCGGCCGGGACGGCATCGAGGTGTGCCGCCTGATCAGGGCGGAGTCCGGGGTGCCGATCGTGATGCTCACGGCGAAGAGCGACACCGTCGACGTGGTGGTGGGCCTGGAGTCCGGGGCCGACGACTACATCGTGAAGCCGTTCAAGCCGAAGGAGCTCGTGGCCCGTATCAGGGCGCGGCTGCGGCGGTCGGAGGAGCCCGCGCCCGAGCAGCTGGCCATCGGTGACCTGGTCATCGACGTGGCCGGTCACTCGGTGAAGCGGGAGGGGCAGTCGATCGCGCTGACGCCGCTGGAGTTCGACCTGCTGGTCGCTCTCGCGCGCAAGCCCTGGCAGGTGTTCACGCGTGAGGTGCTCCTCGAGCAGGTCTGGGGGTACCGCCATGCGGCGGACACCCGTCTGGTCAATGTGCATGTGCAGCGGCTGCGTTCGAAGGTCGAGAAGGACCCCGAGCGCCCGGAGATCGTGGTGACCGTCCGTGGCGTCGGTTACAAGGCCGGACCGAGCTGACGTGTCCCGGGACAGTGCCGCTTCGGCGCCCGGGAAGCCGGGGTCTCGTCCGGAGCGGCCTGTGGGACCGACGACCGGGCAGGGCTCACGCCTGCGCCGGGTCATCGACGGGGGGCTGCTGCTCCAGGGCGGGATGAACGGCAGCCCCGTGCTGCGTCTGTTCACGCGCTGGGTGCGGCGCCCGCTGCTGCCCGCCATGCGGTTGTGGCGGCGCAACATCCAGTTGAAGGTCGTCGTCACGACGCTGCTCATGTCGCTCGGCGTGGTGCTGCTGCTCGGCATCGTCGTCATCGGCTCCGTGCGCAACGGACTGCTCGACGCCAAGGTGAAGGCGTCGCAGAGCCAGGCCGAGGGCGGGTTCCGCGCGGCCAAGGACAAGGCGGACTCCGCGCTGGCCGGCGCGCGCAACGGCACGCCGGGAGCCGACGGCCGCACGACGTCGAACGCCAACAACTGGATGAGCGAGCTCGTCACCCAGCTGTCCAGCGGTGGAAAGGGCGCCTTCTACGTGGTGACGCTCAGCCCCGGCGACACCGACAGCGGCAGTGGGCGGGCGCCCCGCGGCTCCGGCGGCGTGGTGCCGGACCGCAGCGTGCCGGACGGGCTGCGCCAGCAGGTCGACCGGATGACCAGCGCGTCCCAGGAGTACACGCGCATCGTCTTCGACGACGGCGAGGAGTCGCAGCCCGGCCTCGTCGTCGGCAAGCGCCTCACCGACCCGCAGGGCAAGCCCTACCAGCTGTACTACCTCTTCCCGCTCACGCAGGAGGAGAAGTCGCTCGGCCTGGTCAAGGGCACGCTGGCGACGGCGGGGCTCTTCGTGGTCGTGCTGCTCGGGGCCATCGCCTGGCTCGTCGTGCGGCAGGTCGTCACGCCTGTGCGGATGGCGGCCGGGGTGGCGGAGCGGCTCTCCGCGGGCCGCCTCCAGGAGCGGATGAAGGTGACCGGCGAGGACGACATCGCGCGCCTCGGCGAAGCCTTCAACAAGATGGCGCAGAACCTGCACCTGAAGATCCAGCAGCTGGAGGATCTGTCGCGGATGCAGCGCCGGTTCGTGTCGGACGTGAGCCATGAGCTGCGGACGCCGCTGACGACCGTGCGGATGGCCGCCGATGTCATCCACGAGGCGCGGGTCGACTTCGATCCGGTGACCGCGCGCTCCGCGGAGCTGCTGGCCGACCAGCTGGACCGGTTCGAGTCGCTGCTCGCGGACCTGCTGGAGATCAGCCGGTTCGACGCCGGTGCGGCCGCGCTGGAGGCCGAGCCGATAGATCTGCGGGAAGTCGTACGGCGGGTCGTCGGCGGTGCCGAGCCGCTCGCCGAGCGCAAGGGCACGCACGTCCGGATCGTCGGCGACGACCAGCCGGTGGTCGCCGAGGCGGACGCCCGCCGGGTGGAGCGCGTGCTGCGCAACCTGGTGGTGAACGCGGTGGAGCACGGCGAGGGCAAGGACGTCGTGGTGCGGCTCGCCGCCGCGGGCGGCGCGGTTGCCGTGGCGGTGCGCGACTACGGCGTCGGGCTCAAGCCCGGCGAGGCGACCCGGGTGTTCAGCCGCTTCTGGCGGGCCGACCCGGCACGCGCGCGTACCACCGGCGGTACCGGCCTCGGCCTGTCCATCGCCCTGGAGGACGCGCGGCTGCACGGCGGCTGGCTGCAGGCGTGGGGCGAGCCGGGCGGCGGTTCGCAGTTCCGGCTGACGCTGCCGAGGACGGCGGACGAGGCGTTGCGGGGTTCGCCGATACCGCTGGAGCCGGAGGACTCGCGGCGCAACCGCGGGCTCGGTGACGCCGGGCTGCCGGGCGCCGACGGCAGGAAGCTCGCGACGGTGCCGGTCCAGGCGCCGCCCGTGCCCGCGAAGGCGCCGATCGCCCCGCGCATCGCGCAGGCGGTGGCCGCGGATCCGACGGCGCTGCCGGGCAGCGGTGCCCGGGTGGTGTCGCGACGGGACACGGCGAGCGTGCCGCGGCAGCCGGACGACGGGGAGGAGCGGTCGGACGGGACCGGTCCGGTGGGCGCGGACGGGGCCGCCGACGGCCCCGGGGCGCGGCAGGACGGCGCGGTCACGGGCGGCGGCGCGGACGGGGCGGACGACGACTTCGGAGCGCGGCGAGGGGAGCGACGGCGGTCGTGAAGGACGAGCGGACGCCGCACGGACGGCGTGGAGTGCGGGCCGGAGCGCTGGCCGGGTGCGGTGTGATCGTGCTCGCGGGCTGCGCCTCGATGCCGGAGAGCGGCGGCCTGGAGTCGGTCGAGGCGTCGCAGCGGCCGGACTCGCAGGTCCGCGTCTTCGCCGTGCCGCCGCGGGACAACGCAGGACCGCTGAGCATCGTCGACGGCTTCCTCGAGGCGCTGACCAGCGACGATCCGTCGTACGCGATGGCTCGTAAGTATCTGACGCCCAAGGCGGCGAAGAGCTGGAAGCCGGGCAAGCAGACCGTCGTCCTCGTCGACGGCCCCACCCCGGGAGCGTCGAGCCGGCCGAACGCGGGCGACGAGGGGCAGACCTTCTCGCTGACCGGCCAGCAGGTCGCCAAGGTCGACCAGCGGCAGGCGTACGAGCCCGACCAGAAGCCGTACGACGAGACCCTCCACCTCAGCCAGGTGGATACCGCCAAGGGCAAGCAGTGGCGGATCGACACCCCGCCGGACGGCGTCGTGCTCGGCGAGTCCGACTTCCAGCGGATCTACCAGTCCGTCAACAAGTACTACTACGCGGTGGATCCGGCGAGTGAGGAGAGCCCGCAGAAGAGGCTGGTCGCCGACCCCGTCTTCGTACGGCAGTGGACCGATCCGCTGACCGAGACCGTCAAGGAGCTGCTCGACGGGCCGACGAGGTGGCTGAACCCGGTCGTCATCACGGCGTTCCCGACCGGTACGAAGCTGAAGGACGGCGTGAAGTCGCTGGCCCCGGACGACACGAACAAGCTGACGGTGCCGCTGAACCGGGCCGCTGACCAGGTCAGTCAGGGCCGGTGCAAGGAGATGGCGGCGCAGATGCTGTTCTCCCTGCGGGACCTGTCGTCGTCGAGCGTCGGTGAGGTCGAGCTGAAGCGTGCGGACGGCGGACTGCTGTGCGCGCTCACCGAGCCCCAGGCCGACGCCCTGGTGGCGCCGCGGATGTCGGGGCGCATGGACGACATGTACTTCCTCGACGGCAAGGAGCGGCTCGTCCGGATGCCCGGCAAGAGCAGTTCCACCAAGGCGCCCGAGCAGGTGCCGGGTCCGCTCGGCGAGGGGACGCAGCGGCTGAGCGCGGTGGCGGTCTCGCGCGACCAGGAGCGCGCGGCGGGGGTCTCGAACGACGGGCGTGCGCTGTTCGTGGCGTCGATGGTCACCAGTGCCTCCCTGGGGGACGCGCTGGTCCGCAGCCGTGCGGCACACGAGAAGGACCGCCTGACGACGCCCAGTTGGGACGGGCGCGGCGATCTGTGGGTGGCCGACCGCGATCCGAAGAAGAAGCGGCTGCTGATGTTCGGGCAGGGCCAGGCCGACCAGATGCACGAGGTCCGCGTCAGCCGGCTCGACGACGATGCGAGGATCGAGGCGGTGAAGATGTCCGCGGACGGGGCGCGCATCGCGCTGCTCGTGACGGAGAAGGGCAAGACGAAGCTGCGGATCGGACGGGTCGAGCGGCATCCCGACGGTGACGGGGGCATCGAGGTCTCCGTGGACCAACTGCGCCCGGCGGCACCGGAGATGGACGAGGTCACGGCCGTGTCGTGGGCGGGCGGCAGCCGGCTCGTGGTGGTCGGCCGGGAGCCCGACGGGCTGCAGCAGATGCGGTACGTGCAGAGCGACGGCTCGGCGCCGACCGGGCAGGCGCTGCCGGGGCTGACGCGGGTGAGCGAGATCGCGGCGTCGGAGAACGACGGGCTGCCGCTGCTGGCGCACTCGGACGACGGGGTGGTGCGGTTGCCCGCCGGGGCGGCCTGGCAGTCGGTGCTCAAGGAGGGTACGGCGCCGGTCTATCCGGGGTAGTGCGCCGGTTCGCCGCAGGGCCCGGGCATCGCGCGCGGCCACGGACCGGCCGCGCGCCGGCCATGCGGCGTCACGCGCCGACCACGCGGGCGGAGTCGGGCGCCGGTGCCGTCCCGCCCCTGGATGCAGGCCGTCTGACGGTGCGGCAGTTTTCCGTCACCCGAGGCCAGTTGTCCACAGGGCGTTGTCCACAGGGGTGGCCGGGTGGCGCGGGTGTTGGCACAGTGGTGGGTATGCGGGGGTGGTGGCAGGACCTCTCCGACCTGGTGCTGCCGGCCCAGTGCGCAGGCTGCGGCAGGTCTCGTACGACGCTGTGCGCACGGTGCGCGGCGGCGGTGCGCGGGGCTGGGCCGAGCCGGGTGCGGCCGTGTCCGGAGCCGGTGGGGCTGCCCGTCGTTCATGCGGCCGCGCCGTACGGGGACGCGGTGCGGGCCGTGCTGCTCGCGCACAAGGAGCGCGGCGCCCTGGGGCTCGCGGGGCCGCTCGGCGAGGCGCTGGCCGGGGCCGTGCGGACCGGTCTGGCGGCGGCCGGCCGGGGCGGAGGGGAGGCCGTGGCGCTGGTCCCGATGCCCTCGGCGGCGCGGGCCGTGCGGGCGCGTGGGCACGATCCGACGCGCCGGATCGCCTGGTCGGCGGCGGCTTCGCTGCGCCGTGCGGGTGTTCCGGCCCGGGTCCTCGGGGTGCTGCGCCAGCGGCGCGCGGTGGCCGATCAGGCGGGGCTCGACGCCCGGCAGCGGCTGGCCAATGTGGCGGGTGCGCTGGAGGTGGTGGGCGGTGGATCCGTACTGCTCACGGAAGTTGGCCGGATCGTGCTGGTCGACGACCTCATGACGACCGGTGCCTCTTTGGCGGAGGCGGCGCGCGCAATACACGCCGTGACGCGTGCGGAAGACACCGAAGGCGCGGATCGTAGGGCAGTACCGGATCGGGCCACAAGAGGGCTTGGAATGGCAGGCGCGATCACGGTCGGAGCAGCCGTGGTTGCCGCTTCTCCGGATTCCTTCGAAATAAACCGGAACTGATCGGGAATCTGCGTCGTTGCAGGTAGTGAGAGAGTCCATTCACCTGAATGGAGGTACGCGTCAGTAGAGGGTGACGACATCCGTCCGGGCGAGATATGTTCGGTTGTGAGGAACTCGGCAGGAAAGACGGTCGGCGTACCTCGCATATCGGAATGCCGTGCCGTGGGTTTGCGCAGATGTTTTGGCAATCCCTCGGAACGGTGGGGTGGAGATCTTGTCCACGGGGGAGGAGGAGGTGGAAGTCACCGAGTCCGAGACTCCGGAAGTGGCCGGAGTCTGGTGCAAGAGGGAGATGCTCCGCCGCAGGAGTGGAGCTATCCGGGAACGGAGTTCTGCGTGGACATCGTCGTCAAGGGCCGCAAGACCGAGGTACCGGAGCGGTTCCGCAAGCACGTGGCCGAGAAGCTGAACCTGGAGAAGATCCAGAAGCTCGACGGCAAGGTGATGAGCCTCGACGTCGAGGTGTCCAAGGAGCCCAACCCCCGCCAGGCCGACCGGTGCGACCGCGTGGAGATCACGCTGCGCACGCGCGGCCCGGTGATCCGGGCAGAGGCCTCGGCGAACGACCCGTACGCGGCGCTCGACCTGGCCACGGAAAAGCTGGACGCGCGTCTGCGCAAGCAGCACGACAAGCGGTCGTCGCGGCGCGGTACGAAGCGGATCTCGGCGGCGGAGGTCGCCGAGCGTGTCCCGGACGCCGCCACGCTCAACGGGGACGGCACGGTCGCCAGGGACGAGACCGAGGTCGACGGCGTGCCGATCACCCGCGTGGGATCGCTGGAGATCCAGGGCGAGGGCCCGATCGTCGTCCGTGAGAAGACGCACGTCGCAGCACCCATGTCACTCGACCAGGCGCTCTACGAGATGGAGCTGGTCGGGCACGACTTCTATCTGTTCGTCGACTCCGAGACCAAGGAGCCCAGCGTCGTCTACCGACGCCACGCCTACGACTACGGCGTCATCCACCTCAGCACGGACCCCATGGTCGCCGAAGTGAGGAGCGCCGACGCGGGCGACGCCATCGGCGGCTGAGCCTGCCGGACGGCCGCCGACGGCAAGCTGTCCGAAAACCCACTCATCGGGTGCCTCTGGAGGCGCGTGCGCCCCCAGGGGCACCTTCGTGCGACCCCCTGGTGCACCGCACCGTCGTCGCGTGGACGCCCGGGCATGAAATCATGGCCGAGCCGGGTCAACCGGTGTGCTGGCGCCTCGGGTTGGCCCGGCACAGGAAGACGGGCCACGGCCTTCAGGGGGAGGAACGATGGCGGACAGCTTCGGACCGATGCGGGGCGAGGACGCCGGCGCTGCCGACGGCGGCGCCGGCATGGGACCGGACGCGGGCTCCCCGCGCAAGGAGCCCATCCGGGTCCTTGTGGTGGATGATCACGCCCTGTTCCGGCGGGGCCTGGAGATCGTCCTCGCCGCAGAGGAGGACATCCAGGTCGTCGGCGAGGCGGGCGATGGCGCGGAGGCGGTGGACAAGGCGGCGGACCTGCTGCCGGACATCATCCTCATGGACGTACGGATGCCCAAGAGAGGCGGCATCGAGGCGTGCACCTCCATCAAGGAGGTCGCGCCCAGCGCCAAGATCATCATGCTCACGATCAGTGACGAGGAAGCCGATCTCTACGACGCGATCAAGGCGGGCGCGACGGGCTACCTGCTGAAGGAGATCTCGACGGACGAGGTGGCCACGGCCATTCGCGCCGTGGCCGACGGACAGTCGCAGATCAGTCCGTCCATGGCGTCGAAGCTGCTCACCGAATTCAAGTCGATGATCCAGCGCACGGACGAGCGCCGGCTCGTGCCCGCGCCCCGGCTGACCGACCGGGAGCTGGAGGTGCTCAAGCTCGTCGCGACCGGGATGAACAACCGGGACATCGCCAAGGAGCTGTTCATTTCCGAGAACACCGTGAAGAACCACGTGCGCAACATCCTGGAGAAGCTTCAGCTGCACTCCAGGATGGAAGCCGTGGTCTACGCGATGCGGGAGAAGATCCTCGAGATTCGCTAGCCGAGCGCGCGGACCAGCTGCGGCTTGAGTTCCGCGGCGTCCATGCGCTCCACCCGGACGCTGTCGCAGCCCACCCAGCCCGCCGCCTCCACAAGGGCCTGGGCCACCGCGGGGACGGCCTTCGCGCCGTCCAGGGAGACCTGCTTGGCGACCAGCGTGCTGCCCTCGCGCGCCGGGTCGACGCGGCCCACCAGACGGCCGCCGGCCAGCACCGGCATCGCGAAGTAGCCGTGGACGCGCTTCGGCTTGGGGACGTAGGCCTCCAGGCGGTGCGTGAAGCCGAAGATCCGCTCCGTGCGCGCCCGCTCCCAGATCAGGGAGTCGAACGGCGACAGGAGCGTGGTGCGGTGCCGGCCGCGGGGCGCCGACTCCAGGGCCGACGGGTCGGCCCAGGCCGGCTTGCCCCAGCCCTCGACCGTCACCGGGACCAGGCCGGTGTCCTCGACCACCGCGTCGAACTGCTCGCTCTTGAGCCGGTGGTAGTCCGCGATGTCCGCGCGCGTGCCCACCCCCAGCGCCTGCCCGGCCTGCAGCACCAGCCGCCGGACGCACTCGTCGTCGGCCAGGTCGTCGTGACGCAGCTCGGCCGGGATGGCGCGCTCCGCCAGGTCGTAGACCCGCTTCCAGCCGCGGCGCTCGACGCACACCACCTCGCCGTACATCAGGGCGCGCTCGACGGCGACCTTCGACTCCGACCAGTCCCACCACTCGCCCTTGTTCTTCGCGCCGCCCAACTCCGTGGCGGTGAGCGGGCCTTCGGCGTGCAGCTGCTTGATCACCTGGTCGTACGCGCCGTCGGGGAGGTGGTGGTACCAGTGCGGGCGGGCGCGGTAGGCGCGGCGGCGGAACGCGAAGTGCGGCCACTCCTCGACGGGCAGGACACAGGCGGCGTGCGACCAGTACTCGAAGGAGTGCCCGCCGCTCCAGTACGCCGCCTCGATCTTCTTGCGGCCGATCGCGCCCAGGCGGGCGTACGGGATCAGCTCGTGGGAGCGGGCCAGGACCGAGATCGTGTCGAGCTGGACCGCGCCCAGGTGGCGCAGGACGCCGCGGGCGCCCGCCCTGCGGTCGGGGGCGCCGAGGAAGCCCTGGGCGCGCAGGGCGATGCGGCGGGCTTCGTCTGCGGTCAGTGCGGTTACGGGAGCGGGACGCGGCCGGGTCGTCATGGTCCCGAACGATAAGGGGCGGCACTGACAATCGGGCGGCGGACCGGTGATCCGGTCGGGCCGGTCAAGCCGGTCAAGCCGGTCAAGCCGGTCAAGCCGGTGAGGCCGACGATCCGGTCGGGCCGGTCAGGCCGTGGCGCCCGGTGATTCCGGGGACGCCGCCGACTCCGCCTGCCCAGCCGACTCCGCCGACTCCGCCGACTCCGCCGACCCCGTGGACGCCGGGAGGTACGGCAGTGCGCCCGGCAGGCCCACGTCCGACGGGAGCAGGGAGGCGATCCAGCAGTCCCGCAGGACGCCCTTGTTCGGCAGGCCCGCCCTGATCACGCCCTCCATCGTGAACCCGGCCTTCTCGGCCACGGTGCGCGAGCCGGCGTTGCCCACCTCGGCCCGCCACTCCAGGCGCGTGCAGGCGAGGTCCGTGAACGCCCAGGCGGCCAGGCCGAGGACCGCCTCCGTCATGTAGCCGTGGCCCCGGTGCTCCTTGGTCGCCCAGAAGCCGATCTCCCACGCACCCGCGCGCGGGTGGTGCAGGGCGATCGCGCCGACGATGGGCCCCTCCTCCTCGGTGCGCATCGCGAACGAGTACTCGGTGTCGGCCCGCCAGCCGTCCGCCACCACGCGGTTGATGAAGTACTCCGCGTCCACGCGCGCGTACGGCGAGGGAATCGTGGTCCAGCGCTGGATGTCGGGGTCCTGGGCCGCCGCGTACACCTCGTCGACGTCGGCGGGTACGAACGAACGCAGCTGGAGGCGGTCGGTGGTCAGCGTCACAGGGTCCATTGCCCGATTCTGCTCGGACGAGGGGACGTGCGCCATCACTTTTCGTGCCCGTTACCGGCACCTTCGGAGGCCCCTGTCCGTTGGACCTGATGGCAGACCTCCCGGCGCGGTGGGGTCCTCGCATACGATGGCCGTTGCTCAGGCTGTCGCTTGAGTAACCGACCGTGCCAGGCCCGACCGGCAAGGAGACCAACCGCGTGTCCGTCCTCCAGAAGATCATGCGTGCAGGCGAAGGCAAGATCCTGCGCAAGCTGCACCGCATCGCGGACCAGGTCAACTCCATCGAAGAGGACTTCGAGAGTCTCTCCGACGCCGAGCTGCGCGCGCTCACCGACGAGTACAAGCAGCGTCTCGAGGACGGCGAGACCCTCGACGACCTGCTGCCCGAGGCGTTCGCCACCGTCCGCGAGGCCGCCCGGCGCGTGCTGGGCCAGCGCCCCTACGACGTGCAGCTCATGGGTGGCGCCGCGCTCCACCTCGGCTACGTCGCGGAGATGAAGACCGGTGAGGGCAAGACCCTGGTCGGCACGCTGCCGACGTATCTGAACGCGCTGTCCGGCAAGGGCGTCCACCTGATCACGGTGAACGACTACCTGGCCGAGCGCGACTCCGAGATGATGGGCCGCGTCCACAAGTTCCTGGGCCTCACCGTGGGCTGCATCCTGGCGAACATGACGCCGGCGCAGCGCCGCGAGCAGTACAACTGCGACATCACGTACGGCACGAACAACGAGTTCGGGTTCGACTACCTCCGCGACAACATGGCGTGGTCCCAGGACGAGCTCGTCCAGCGCGGCCACAACTTCGCGGTGGTCGACGAGGTCGACTCCATCCTCGTGGACGAGGCCCGTACGCCGCTGATCATCTCCGGCCCCGCCGACCAGGCCACCAAGTGGTACGGCGACTTCGCCAAGCTCGTCACCCGCCTCAAGAAGGGCGAGGCGGGCAACCAGCTGAAGGGCATCGAGGAGACCGGCGACTACGAGGTCGACGAGAAGAAGCGCACCGTCGCCATCCACGAGCCGGGCGTCGCCAAGGTCGAGGACTGGCTGGGCATCGACAACCTCTACGAGTCGGTGAACACGCCGCTGGTGGGTTACCTGAACAACGCCATCAAGGCCAAGGAACTCTTCAAGAAGGACAAGGACTACGTCGTCATCGACGGCGAAGTCATGATCGTCGACGAGCACACCGGCCGTATCCTCGCCGGCCGCCGCTACAACGAGGGCATGCACCAGGCGATCGAGGCGAAGGAAGGGGTGGACATCAAGGACGAGAACCAGACCCTTGCGACGATCACCCTGCAGAACTTCTTCCGCCTCTACGACAAGCTCTCCGGCATGACCGGTACGGCGATGACCGAGGCCGCCGAGTTCCACCAGATCTACAAGCTGGGCGTCGTCCCGATTCCGACGAACAAGCCGATGGTCCGCAAGGACCAGGCCGACCTGATCTACCGCACCGAGGTCGCCAAGTTCGACGCCGTCGTCGACGACATCGCGGAGAAGCACGAGAAGGGCCAGCCGATCCTCGTCGGTACGACGTCGGTCGAGAAGTCCGAGTACCTCTCGCAGCAGCTGTCCAAGCGCGGTGTCCAGCACGAGGTGCTGAACGCGAAGCAGCACGACCGTGAGGCCACGATCGTCGCGCAGGCGGGCCGCAAGGGCGCCGTCACCGTGGCGACGAACATGGCGGGCCGCGGCACCGACATCAAGCTCGGCGGCAACCCGGACGACCTCGCCGAGGCCGAGCTGCGCCAGGCGGGCCTCGACCCGGTCGAGCACGTCGAGGAGTGGGCGGCCCGGCTGCCCGCCGCCCTGGAGAAGGCCGAGCAGGCCGTCAAGGCGGAGTTCGAGGAGGTCAAGGACCTCGGCGGGCTCTACGTGCTGGGCACGGAGCGGCACGAGTCGCGGCGTATCGACAACCAGCTGCGCGGTCGCTCCGGCCGTCAGGGCGACCCGGGCGAGTCCCGCTTCTACCTGTCGCTCGGTGACGACCTGATGCGTCTGTTCAAGGCGCAGATGGTCGAGCGCGTGATGTCGATGGCGAACGTGCCGGACGACGTCCCGATCGAGAACAAGATGGTCACCCGCGCCATCGCCTCCGCCCAGTCGCAGGTCGAGCAGCAGAACTTCGAGACGCGCAAGAACGTCCTGAAGTACGACGAGGTGCTCAACCGCCAGCGCGAGGTCATCTACGGCGAGCGCCGCCGCGTCCTGGAGGGCGAGGACCTGCACGAGCAGGTGCAGCACTTCATGGACGACACCATCGACGCCTACATCGGCGCCGAGACGGCGGAGGGCTTCGCCGAGGAGTGGGACCTCGACCGGCTGTGGGGCGCCTTCAAGCAGCTCTACCCGATCAAGGTGACGGTGGAGGAGCTGGAGGACGAGGCCGGTGACCGCGCCGGTCTGACCGCCGAGTTCATCGGCGAGGCCGTCAAGGACGACATCCACGCGCAGTACGAGTCGCGCGAGGAGCAGCTCGGCTCCGAGATCATGCGTGAGCTGGAGCGCCGGGTGGTCCTCTCCGTGCTCGACCGCAAGTGGCGTGAGCACCTCTACGAGATGGACTACCTCCAGGAGGGCATCGGCCTGCGCGCCATGGCGCAGAAGGACCCGCTGGTCGAGTACCAGCGCGAGGGCTTCGACATGTTCACCGCCATGATGGAGGGCATCAAGGAGGAGTCCGTCGGCTACCTGTTCAACCTGGAGGTCCAGGTCGAGCAGCAGGTCGAGGAGGTCCCGGTGGAGGACGCGGCGCCGACGTCCCTCGACAAGGAGGACACGGTCCCGGCGCAGGCCGGCTCGCGTCCGGAGATCCGCGCCAAGGGCCTCGACGCCCCGCAGCGGCCGGACCGCCTGCACTTCCAGGCGCCGAACGCCGAGGGCGGTGTCGACGAGGGCGACTTCGTGACCGAGGGCGGGCCCACGCGGTCGGAGGCCGACGGCCTGACCCGCGCCGAGCGCCGCAAGCAGCAGAAGGGGCGTCGTCGCAAGAAGTGACGCCGCTGTAGGACGTCGCTGCGGGAAGCAGCAGCGGAAGGGGCCGGACACGGGGTGTCCGGCCCCTTCCGCGCTGTCCGGAGGCTACTCGTACGTCTCACGAGGCGGTCGCGTGTCCAGTTCGACCGCCGTGCAGCGCCAGCGGTGGTCCTCCGTGCGGGCCAGGCGGAAGGCCAGGGCGTGCAGGCGGGGGCCCACCGCGATGCGGGCGAAGACTTCGTAGGCGGCGGGTCCTGCGACGAAGTGGCCGACGTCGTGGACCGTGGGGCGGGGGCCCGTGCGGGGCAGCGGGCGGTGGTCGAGGAGCCACAGGAGGTCGTCGAAGGCGTGGCCGGTGGTGTGGCGGGCGAACCAGTGCAGCGGTTTGTGGCCGGTCAGGACCAGCAGGAGCCGGTCGGTGAAGAGCTCGGTGGGGTGCGGCGGGGGCTGGGGCGCGGCCCGGACCGGGCGGCGGGAGTCCCGGCGC
>NZ_JAMOLN010000241.1 GCF_024448165.1 Streptomyces longispororuber | reverse complement strand
CGTGGACATCCCCGCGTGGTGCTTCACCCAGGGCCACGAGTACGTGGGGGCCGAGGAGCGCCCCGACGGCAGCGCGGTCTATACGGTGCGGCGGGCCGTCTAGGACCGCGGGGAAGGGTAGGCCCCGAACCCCGACCGGGCGGGGCCTGCGCAGACACGGTGCGGCGCAACCACCAGGGGCGCGGGGAACGGCGCGAGCAACCAACGAAAAGCCGCAGCCGCACCTGCTCACTGCATGAGCAGACGCGACCGCGGCTCTTCCGGGCCCTGGGCCGTCACAGGCCCAGGTAGGACTCCACCTCGATAGCGGCAGCGTCACCGTAGGCCTTGCGGAAGCGGTCCATGAACGGGGCGCGGCGCAGCTCGTACTCCTGCGTGCCGAGCGTCTCGATGACCAGTGTGGCGAGCATGCAGCCGACCTGGGCCGCGCGCTCCATGGAGACGCCCCAGGCCAGTCCGGACAGGAAGCCGGCGCGGAACGCGTCACCGACGCCCGTCGGGTCGACCTTGGCGTCCTCGTCCGGGCAGCCGACCTCGATGGTCTCCTCGCCGACCTTCTCGATGCGCACGCCGCGCGAGCCGAGCGTGGTGACACGGTGGCCGACCTTGCCGAGGATCTCGGCATCGGTCCAGCCGGTCTTGGACTCGATGAGGCCCTTCTCGTACTCGTTCGAGAAGAGGAACGTGGCGCCGTCCAGCAGGAGGCGGATCTCCTCGCCGTCCATCCGCGCGATCTGCTGCGAGAAGTCGGCCGCGAACGGGATCGCGCGCGAACGGCACTCCTCCGTGTGGCGCATCATCCCCTCGGGGTCGTCCGCGCCGATGAGCACCAGGTCGAGGCCGCCCACGCGGTCCGCGACGGTCTTCAGCTCGATGAGGCGGGCCTCGCTCATGGCGCCGGTGTAGAAGGAGCCGATCTGGTTGTGGTCGGCGTCCGTGGTGCAGACGAAGCGGGCCGTGTGCAGGGTCTCGGAGATCCGGACGGACTCCGTGTCCACACCGTGGCGGTCCAGCCACGCCCGGTACTCGTCGAAGTCGGAGCCGGCGGCGCCCACCAGGACCGGGTTCGTGCCGAGCTGCCCCATGCCGAAGGCGATGTTGGCCCCGACACCGCCCCGGCGTACGTCGAGGTTGTCCACGAGGAAGGAGAGGGAGACCGTGTGCAGCTGGTCCGCGACGAGTTGGTCGGCGAAGCGGCCGGGGAAAGTCATCAGGTGGTCGGTGGCGATGGAGCCGGTGACTGCGATTCGCACGGCGTGAGCACGCTTCCTGAAGGGGAGGGGATTGACAGTTCACGCTACCCGGTCGAGGCCCCTGCTCTGAAGTGCGGAAACTACCCGATAGTAGGGCTTTTTTCGTGGAGTGTGCCGTGCGTACGGTGCCGTCATGACCTACGACGTGTCTTTCATGACCAAGGACGGGCTCGCCGCGCTGCGCGTCGACTGCGCGCGGATGGTTCCGCACTGGGTGCTGCCGCGCGCCCCCTGGGAGACGGAACGGCCGGTGACCGTGGCCGACGCGTCCGGGATCCACGGGGTCGTCGTCCCCGCGTCGTCGGCCCGGCTGATCGATTCCATGGCCGGATTCGGCGACTGACGGAGCGCGGAAGGGAACCGCGCGCTCCCCTGCCGCGTCCCATCGCTGTCCCCGGTGACCGTCCCTCATAAAGGGGATCCGGGATACGACGCGGCAGGCGAAGGAGCGATGCGGTGAGCACGGAAGAGCAGACGCGGGATCGGCACGGCCGACGGCGCACGCTGGCGGTCGCCTCGGCCCTGGCGGCTGTCCTCCTCGCCGGTGGCGGCGGAGCGTACCTCGCGACGAACGCCGCCGGCGGGGGCGACCAGGACCGTTCCTCGGGCCCCGGCGGCGACGGCACTCCCCCGCCGCTCGCCCTGGACGGTTACGCCGAGGGCGGCAGCCCGGGCACGACGAACGGGATCGCGCCGGGCGAGCCGGACCCGAACGGCACCCGTTACCGGGCGGCCGGTGAGCTGCCGGACGACCCGGGCGAGGCGCCCGTCTACCGGGCCGAGGGCGCGGTGACCGCGGCGGAGGTGACCGCCCTCGGGAAGGCGCTCGACGTCGGCGGCGCGCCCCGGCTGGAGGACGGCACCTGGAAGCTGGGGCCGGCCAAGGACGGGTCGGGGCCGTCGCTGCAGGTGACGCGGAAGGCGCCGGGCACCTGGACGTACGCGCGGTTCGCTCCGTCGGCCGACCACAAGTGCGCGAGCCCCACCAAGTGCGCCTCGGTGGGCAGCGGCAGCGAGGGCGACGCGGTGAGCGAGGCCGCCGCGAAGAAGGCCGCCGCGCCGCTCCTGAAGGCGCTCGGGCAGGACGACGCCAAGGTCGACGCGGGCCAGCTCATGGGCGCCACCCGGGTGGTGAACGCCGATCCGAAGGTGGGCGGCCTGCCGACGTACGGCTGGTCGACCGGGATCCAGGTCGGCTCCGACGGTCAAGTCACCGGCGGCAGCGGGCAGTTGAAGGCGCCGGTGAAGGGTGACACGTACCCGACGATCGGGGCGAAGGAGACGCTCGACCGGATGAACGGCGCGGCGGCCGGCACGTCCGCATCGGTCGGCGGGTGCGCGAGCGCGGTGCCGCTGGACGAGTCGAAGGGGGCGAAGGGGGCCGGGGCCGGGTGCACGCCGTCGTCGCCGCGGCCGCCCGCGTCGTCCACGGTCGCGGTCGAGAAGGCGACCTTCGGGCTGGCCGCGCACTACGTCGAGGGCAAGCAGGCGCTCGTACCGGCGTGGCTGTTCGAGGTGAAGCCCACCGGGGCGCAGTCCGTGTTCACGGTGACGCATCCGGCGGTCGACCCCAAGTTCCTGGTGGCGCCGACGAGTTCGTCGCCGAGCGGCGAGCCGCCCACGGCTCCGAGCCCGCGGCCGAGCACGTCGGCGCCGGGTGACCCGGGGTCCGGCACCCGGGACGTGCGGATCGAGGGGTACAGCGCCGACGGGAAGACGCTGACGCTGCACTTCACGGGCGGGGTGTGCGCGACGTACTCGGCGTCGGCGGAGGAGAGCGGGAAGGAGGTGTCCGTGAAGGTCACGGAGACCTCGAAGAAGGGGACCGTCTGCATCGAGCTGGCGAAGTTCTACACGCTGCCGGTGACGCTGGACGCTCCGCTGGACGGGCGGAAGGTCGTGACGCCGGACGGGTCCGCGGTGCCCGTCGCCGGGAAGAACCGGCCCGGTGGGGTGGAGGTCGCGCCGCGAGGGTGAGCGGTGTGGTGGTCCGCGGGTCTCGTCGTGGCTGGTCGCGCGGTTCCCCGCGCCCCTGAAGAACCCTCGGGCAAACGCGAAGGGCCGGTCCGTCCTCCCTCGGGAGGCGGACCGGCCCTTCGCCGTGCCGTTTAGCTGAACGAGTCGCCGCAGGCGCAGGAACCCGTCGCGTTCGGGTTGTCGATCGTGAAGCCCTGCTTCTCGATCGTGTCGACGAAGTCGATGGAGGCGCCGCCCAGGTACGGGGCGGACATGCGGTCGGTGACGACCTTGACGCCACCGAAGTCCTTCACGACGTCACCGTCGAGCGAGCGCTCGTCGAAGAAGAGCTGGTAGCGCAGGCCGGAGCAGCCGCCGGGCTGAACGGCCACCCGCAGGGCCAGGTCCTCGCGGCCTTCCTGCTCGAGCAGAGCCTTGACCTTGGCCGCGGCGGCGTCGCTCAGGATGATGCCGTCGCTGACGGTGGTGGTCTCGTCCGATACGGACATCTACATCTCTCCCGGGTTGTACGGAGACTGCTTGCCGACCTTTTCAACCGGCAGAGGCCCGGATCCATTCCGGATCCGCCGTGGGTTTCGCACTTCTCCTTTCATGCTCGCACACCCCTGGCGAACGGGGCACGGGGCCTTGGAGAAGGAGGCGGGGGAAGGCGAGAGGAGGCGGGGCGGATTGCGTCACATCGACGACATCGGCATCGTCAAACTGACGTGAACCACGTATGATAGATAGCGTCATTTCGACGAAAAGTCGTTCTGCATCACAAGAAAGGGTGCGTGACGTGACCACGGCCCAGACCCCCGTTGACCTGGATGTCTCGCCCACGCCGCTGGCGCTGCTGCTGCTCGGCCGCGAGGCCGACCCGACGAGCGAGCGTGGCGTGGACTGCCCGGGCGACCTGCCCTCGCCGTCCGACCCGGACCTGGTGGAGCGGGCCCGCGCGGCCAAGGAGAAGCTCGGCGACAAGGTGTTCGTGCTCGGGCACCACTACCAGCGCGACGAGGTCATCCAGTTCGCCGACGTCACCGGCGACTCCTTCAAGCTGGCCCGCGACGCCGCGGCCCGGCCCGAGGCCGAGTACATCGTGTTCTGCGGTGTCCACTTCATGGCCGAGTCCGCCGACATCCTCACCGGCGACGAGCAGAAGGTCGTCCTGCCGGACCTCGCGGCCGGCTGCTCGATGGCCGACATGGCCACCGCCGAGCAGGTCGCCGAGTGCTGGGACGTGCTGACCGAGGCCGGGATCGCCGAGCAGGTCGTGCCCGTCTCGTACATGAACTCCTCCGCGGACATCAAGGCGTTCACCGGCAAGCACGGCGGCACGATCTGTACGTCGTCGAACGCCGAGCGGGCGCTGAACTGGGCCTTCGAGCAGGGCGACAAGGTGCTCTTCCTCCCCGACCAGCACCTGGGGCGCAACACCGCGGTGCGCGACCTGGGGATGTCGCTGGAGGACTGCGTCGTCTACAACCCGCACAAGCCGAACGGCGGCCTGACCGCCGAGCAGCTGCGGGACGCGAAGATGATCCTGTGGCGCGGGCACTGCTCCGTGCACGGACGCTTCTCGCTGGACTCGGTCAACGACGTGCGGGAGCGGATACCGGGCGTGAACGTGCTGGTGCACCCGGAGTGCAAGCACGAGGTCGTCGCCGCGGCGGACTACGTCGGGTCGACCGAGTACATCATCAAGGCCCTGGAGGCGGCGCCGGCCGGGTCCAAGTGGGCCATCGGCACCGAGCTGAACCTGGTGCGGCGGCTCGCGAACCGGTTCGCGCCGGAGGGCAAGGAGATCGTCTTCCTCGACAAGACCGTCTGCTTCTGCTCGACGATGAACCGGATCGACCTGCCGCACCTGGTCTGGACGCTGGAGTCGCTCGCCGACGGGCAGCTGGTGAACCGGATCGAGGTCGACCGCGAGACGGAACAGTTCGCGAAGCTGGCCCTGGAGCGGATGCTCGCGCTGCCGTAGGCAGCCGGAACGCCGGGAGCCCGGTACGGACGCTGGTCTGCGTCCGTACCGGGCTCCCGGCGTTCACGGGCCTGTCAGACCCCGGCCGGCTCCGACTCCGGGGAGTCGGAGGGCGCGGGCACCTGGGCCTTCCGCTCCCGCTTGGCGGCCCGCTTCTTCGCCCGCTTCTCCTTGCGGATCTCCAGCATCGCGTAGAGCGTCGGGACCAGGAGGAGCGTCAGCAGCGTCGACGTGATCAGACCGCCGATCACGACCACCGCGAGCGGCTGCGCGATGAAGCCGCCCTCGCCGGTGACGCCCAGCGCCATCGGGAGCAGGGCGAAGATTGTCGCCAGGGCCGTCATCAGGATCGGGCGCAGCCGGTGCCGGCCGCCCTCGACCACGGCCTCGACCACGCCGAGACCCTGCTTGCGGTACTGGTTGATCAGGTCGATCAGGACGATCGCGTTCGTCACGACGATGCCGATGAGCATCAGCATGCCGATCATCGCCGGGACGCCCATCGGGGTGTCCGTCGCGACCAGCAGGCCGATCGCGCCGGTCGCCGCGAACGGGATGGAGACCAGCAGGATCAGCGGCTGGGCCAGCGAGCGGAACGTCGCGACCAGCAGCATGAAGACGATCGCGATCGCCGCGAGCATCGCCAGACCCAGGTTCTTGAACGCGTCGTCCTGGTCGGAGGTGACACCGCCGATGGTCGCCGTGGCGCCCTTCGGCAGCTTCAGCTCGTCGATCTTCGACTGGAGGTCGGCGCTGACCGCGCCCGTGTTGTCGCCGGTCGGCTTGGCCGTGATGGTGGCGGCGCGGGCGCCGTCGATCCGGGTCATCGAGACCGGGCCGTCGACCAGCTTCACCATGGCGATGTCGCCGAGGGTGAGGCCGCGCGGGCCCATCGGCAGCTTCTTCAGCTCGTCCGTCGTGGTGGCCGGCTTCGCCGACCTCACCACGATGTCGCGCTCGGTGTCGTCGAGGATCGCCTTGCCGCTGGTGGTGCCGCGCACCGCCTGGGCGACGGCGGCGCCGAGCGTCGTGTCGTTGAAACCCGCGGCCGCGGCCTTGGAGTTGGCCCTGACGGAGATCCGCGGGACCGACTGCGACAGGTCGCTGGTGACGTCCGTGACGTCGTCGAGCTTCGCGACCGCGTCGCGCACCTGCTCCGCCGCCTTGTCCAGGACGTCGCCGTCGGCGGCCTTCACGACCACGCTCAGGTCCTGGCTGCCGAAGCCGTCACCGGCCGCGATCGTCGTCGTACCGATCCCGGACAGCTTGCCGAGCTCGCGCTCGATGCGGTCCTGGGTGTCCTCGTACGACGCCTTGTCCTTCAGCGTCACCTGGTACGAGGCCTGGTTCGAGTCGGTGCCGCCGCCGAAGGCCGCCATGAAGCCGGACGAGCCGACGGTGACCTGGTAGTCCTTGATCTCGTCGATGCCCTGGAGCACCTTCTCGACCTTCCGGGCGGCCTCGTCCGACGCGGCGAGGCTGGTGCCGGGCTTCAACTCCTGCTTGATGGACAGGACTTCCTGCTCGCCCTGGTCGAAGAAGTTGGTCTTCAGGAGCGGCGCCATGCCGAACGTGCCGACCAGGACCACGACCGCGATCATGAGGCTCGTGAAGCGGCGGCGCGTCGCGAAGCGCAGCACCGGCACGTAGATCCGCTGCAGCCAGGAGCGGGCCTCCTTCTCCTCGGCCTTGCGGCGGGCCTCCTCCGGGTCGACGCCCTGGATCGCCTTGGGCGGGCGCAGGAACCAGTACGAGAGGACCGGCACGACGGTCAGCGAGACGAGCAGGGACGCGAGGAGCGCCGCCGTCACGGTGATCGAGAACGAGCCGAACAGCTCGCCGACCATGCCGCCGACCAGACCGATGGGGAGGAAGACCGCCACCGTCGTCAGGGTGGAGGAGGTGACGGCGCCGGCGACCTCGCGGACCGCCTTGAGGATCGCCTCCTGGCGCTCCTCGCCGTAGCCGAGGTGGCGCTTGATGTTCTCCAGGACGACGATCGAGTCGTCGACGACACGGCCGATCGCGATGGTCAGCGCGCCGAGGGTCAGCATGTTCAGGGAGAGGTCGCGGGTCCACAGCACGATCAGCGCGAGGACCACCGACAGCGGGATGGAGACCGCCGTGACGAGCGTCGAGCGGATCGACGCGAGGAAGACCAGGATCACCAGGACCGCGAAGAGCAGGCCGAGCGCGCCCTCCGTGGTGAGGCCCGAGATGGACTTCGCGACGGCCGGGCCCTGGTCGCTGACGACGGTCAGCTTTGCGCCGGAGCCGAGGTCCTGACGGAGCGCGGGCAGCTTGTCCTCGACCTCGTCCGAGATGGAGACCGCGGAGCCGTCGTGGTCCATGGTGACCATGACCGCGAGGCTGGGGCGGCCGTCGGTGCGGGTGAGCGAGTCGGCCTTGGACGGCTGCTGCTTCACCGTGGCGATGTCGTCGAGGCGTACGGGCTTCTTGACGCCCTCCCCGGTGATCATCAGGTCCTCGATCTGCCGCAGCGAGGTGAAGCCGCCGCCGACCTGGACCGTGCGGTTCTTGCCGTCCTCGTCGAAGGAGCCCGCGGGCAGCGTGGCGCCGCCCGCCTGCAGGGACTGGCTCAGCGCCGGCACGCTCACGCCCGCCGCGGCCATCTTCCGGTCGTCGGGCGTGACGTCGACCTGGAGGTCACGGACGCCGTCGACGGTGACCTGGCCGACGCCGTCGATGTCCTTGAGGGACGGCACGACGGTCTTGTCGAGCTGGTCGGCGAGGGCCTGCTGGTCCTTGTCGGACGTGACGGCGAGCACGACGGTGGGGATGTCGTCGGTCGAGCCGGCGATGACCTGCGGGTCGACGTCGTCGGGGAGCTGGGCCCTGGCCCGGTTGACGGCCTGCTGGACGTCGGCGACGAGCTGCTTGGAGTCGCTGCCGTTGCCGTAGTCGAACTGGGCGAGGAGCACGGCGTTGCCCTCGGCGGCCGTGGAGGTGATGCCGGTGATCCCGTCGACCGCGTCGATGGAGTTCTCCAGCGGCTCCACGACCTGCTTCTCGACCACGTCGGGGGACGCCCCCTGGTACGGGGCGAGGACGGAGACCATGGGCAGTTCGATGGTGGGCAGCAACTGCTGCTTGAGCTGGGGGATCGCGATGGCGCCGAAGGCGATCGCGATGATCGACATCAGCCCGATCAGGGCGCGTTGGGCGAGGCTGAACTTCGACAGCCAGGACATGGGGCGGGTCTCCGTGGGACGTGAGCGGGGGGACGACGGCCCCTGTCGCGGACATGCACAAGGGCCCGCGTACACCCTCAGCCATGGGGATGGCGGGAATCGTCGCTCCCAGGTCCCGTTCTCGTGCGGCGCATACTGCGGGCGGAGTACGCGCCGGGCGACCTCACTCCACCCTTGGGCGGACCAGACCCGATTCGTACGCGATGACGACGAGTTGGGCACGGTCGCGGGCGCCGAGCTTGGCCATGGCGCGGTTCACGTGCGTCTTCACGGTGAGCGGGCTGACCTCCAGGCGCTCGGCGATCTCGTCGTTCGACAGACCGCCCGCGACCTGGACGAGCACCTCGCGCTCCCGGCCGGTGAGCGCGCCGAGCCGCTCGGCGTGACTGCCGGCCGCCGCGGCCCCCTCCTCGTAACCCTCCCCCTGCGCAAGGAACTTGGCGATAAGCCCCTTGGTCGCGGCGGGCGACAGCAGGGCCTCCCCGGCGGCCGCGATGCGCACCGCGCCGAGCAGTTCGTCGGGCTCGGCGCCCTTGCCGAGGAAGCCGGAGGCGCCCGCGCGCAGCGACTGCACCACGTACTCGTCGACCTCGAACGTCGTCAGCATCACCACGCGCACGTGGGCGAGTTCGGGGTCGGCGCTGATCTCCCGGGTCGCGGCGAGGCCGTCGGTGCCGGGCATCCGGATGTCCATGAGGACGACGTCGGGCCGCTCGGTGCGGGCGAGCCGGACGGCCTCCGCGCCGTCCGAGGCCTCCCCCACCACTTCCATGTCGGGTTCGGAGTCGACGAGCACACGGAAGGCGCTGCGCAGCAGGGCCTGGTCGTCGGCCAACAGGACCCTGATCGTGCCGCTCGTCATGGCGTGGCATCCCCTGGAGTGGTGGTGCGGGCGTTGACCGGAAGGATCGCATGGACGCGGAAACCGCCGCCGTAGCGCGGTCCCGCGGTGAGGGCGCCGCCGAGCGCGGTGACGCGCTCGCGCATGCCGAGCAGACCGTGCCCGCCGTTCCTGTCGGTGCCGTCGGTGCCGTCGGGCGGGGCGGTCGTTCCGGGTCCGTTGTCGAGGACCGAGACCTCTACGTTCGGTCCGATGCGCACCACGCTGACCTCGGCCTTCGCGTCCGCGCCCGCATGCTTCTGCACGTTCGTCAGCGCCTCCTGCACGACGCGGAACGCGGCGAGGTCGACGGCGGCGGGGAGGGCGGGGGCGTCCTCGGCGCGGGCCACCTCGACCGGGAGGCCCGCGTGCCGGAAGGTGTCGACGAGGTCGTCGAGGCGGTCCAGGCCGGGGGCCGGTTCGGTGGGCGCCTCCGGGTCGCCGGTCTGCCGCAACAGGCCGACGGTCGCCCGGAGTTCGTTGAGCGCGGAGCGGCTGGCCTCGCGGACGTGCGAGAGGGCTTCCTTGGCCTGGTCGGGCCGCTTGTCCATGACGTGCGCGGCGACCCCGGCCTGCACGTTGACCAGGGCGATGTGGTGGGCGACGACGTCGTGCAGGTCGCGGGCGATCCGCAGCCGCTCCTCGGCGACGCGCCGCCTGGCCTCCTCCTCGCGGGTGCGCTCGGCCCGCTCGGCGCGCTCCCGGATGGCGTCGACGAAGGCGCGGCGGGAGCGCACGGCGTCGCCCGCCGCCGCGGCCATGCCGGTCCACGCGAAGATCCCGAGGTTCTCCTGGGAGTACCAGGGCAGCGGGCCGACGAACATGGCGACACCGGTCAGCACCGCCATCGAACCCAGACCCACGCGCCAGGTGGTGGGCCGGTCCGTGGTGGCGGCGACCGTGTAGAGCGCGACGACCGCGGACATCACGACGGGGGCGCGGGGTTCGCCGGTGACCAGTTCGACGAGGGAGACGGTGGAGGTCGCGGCGAGCACGGGCATCGGGGCGATGCGCCGGAAGACCAGGGCCGCGGCGCCCAGCACCATCAGGAAGAGGCTGAGGACGTCCGGGGTGCGGGCGCCCCAGGCGTACGTGCCCTCGGGGCTGTGCGGGTCGACGAAGGAACCGGCGACCATGCAGACGAGGACGCCCGCGGCGAGGAGGGCGTCCAGGGCCAGGGGATGCGTCCTGGCCCACCGTACGAGGGGGGTCACCGGGGTCACGGTAGCCGCCCCCTTCATCTGTGCGTCACCGTGGGCTCGGTGCGGGGCGAAGGTCAGCCCGGGATCAGACCGTCGTCGCTGAGCATGTCGCGGACCTCCTCCAGCGTCGCGTCGGACGCCGGAAGGATCAGCTCGGAGGGCTCCAGGGCGTCGTCGGGGAGCGGCTCGCCCAGGCGGCGAACGGCCTCGAGGAGCTGGGTGAGGGTCCGGCGGAAGCCCGGCCCGTCCCCCTTCTCCATCTCCGCGAGGAGTTCGTCGTCCAGCTTGTTGAGTTCGGTGAAGTGGTCGTCGGACAACTTCACCTGGCCCTCCCCCATGATCCGTACGATCACGACGGCCTCCTCAAGGCTGCTACTGCTTGTCGAAGCGAGGGGTGTCCTGCGGCTGCTGCGCCTGCTGGCCCTGTCCCGCACCGCCCTCGATCGCCTGCTGGGAGGCGGACGATCCGCCGGCCAGCTCGGCCTTCATGCGCTGCAGTTCCAGCTCTACATCTGTACCACCGGACAGCCGGTCCAGCTCGGACTGGATGTCGTCCTTGGCCAGGCCCGACGGGTCGTCGAGCGCGCCCGAGGCGAGCAGCTCGTCGATGGCGCCGGCCCGCGCCTGCAGCTGGGCCGTCTTGTCCTCGGCCCGCTGGATCGCCATGCCGACGTCGCCCATCTCCTCGGAGATGCCGGAGAACGCCTCGCCGATCCGGGTCTGCGCCTGGGCCGCGGTGTAGGTGGCCTTGATGGTCTCCTTCTTCGTACGGAAGGCGTCGACCTTGGCCTGCAGCCGCTGCGCCGCGAGGGTGAGCTTCTCCTCCTCGCCCTGCAGCGTCTGGTGCTGCGTCTCCAGGTCCGTGACCTGCTGCTGGAGCGCGGCGCGACGGGACAGCGCCTCGCGCGCCAGGTCCTCACGGCCGAGCGCGAGCGCCTTGCGGCCCTGGTCCTCCAGCTTGGAGGACTGCGACTGGAGCTGGTTCAGCTGCAGCTCGAGGCGCTTGCGGGAGGTCGCCACGTCGGCGACGCCGCGACGCACCTTCTGCAGCAGCTCCAGCTGCTTCTGGTACGAGTAATCGAGGGTCTCGCGCGGGTCCTCGGCCCGGTCAAGGGCCTTGTTCGCCTTCGCGCGGAAGATCATCCCCATACGCTTCATGACACCGCTCATGGGCTTCGCGCGCCCCCTTCTGACAGATCCAGCCGACGGTCAAGGCCCCGGCACTGCGACACAACCCACAGTACGGGTCCTGCATCTATTACCGCACTGTTCAGGTGCGGATGCGCTCATCCCCAAGGACGACTGCGTCCCGACCCGCTCCGGCGTAAGGAGTAGGTGGCCCCGTCTCCCCTCTCAGGGTCAGGGACGCAGGGTGTTGCCGGATCGTTCCCCACGGGCCTGTGGTCCATGCACGTCCACCACGTACCCTTGGGTTTTGTGTTCCGTAGCCGATCCAAGGACGACAAGGCACCGGCCGCCAAGGCCTCGGTAGCCGAGTCCACGCAGCCCCGAGACCCGCAGGCGCCCAAGGGCCGCCCCACGCCGAAGCGCAGCGAGGCCCAGACGCAGCGCCGCAGCGTGGCCAACACCAAGATGACGCCGAAGGAGGCCCGGTCCCGCCAGCGCGAGGAGCGCCGCACCGCGATGGAGCGTCAGCGCTCCGCTCTCGCGAGCGGTGACGAGCGCTACCTGCCCGCCCGTGACAAGGGCCCGGTGCGCAAGTACGCGCGCGACTTCGTCGACTCGCGCTTCTGCATCGCCGAGTACTTCCTGCCGATGGCGGTGATCATCCTCGTCCTGAGCATGGTCCGCGTCGGCTCGCTGCAGAACATCGCGCTTCTGCTCTGGCTCTTCGTGATCGTCGCGATCGTGATCGACTCGGCTCTCACCGGCTTCCGTCTGAAGAAGAAGCTGGCGGAGAAGTTCCCGAACGAGCGCCGCAAGGGCGCCGTCGCGTACGCGCTGATGCGCACGCTCCAGATGAAGCGCCTCCGTCTGCCCAAGCCGCAGGTCAAGCGCGGGGAGCGGCCCTGAGCACGGAAGCCTTCGCCGGCGACGCGGTGGGCTCCTGGCTGCAGAAGCTGGGGGGCCTGCGCAATGTCGTACGGCAGGAACTGGTGGCCCGGCAGCTCGACGAGCAGATAGCCGGGCGGTTCCCCGTCGGGCAGCGGCTGCGGGTGCTCGACGTCGGAATGGGCCAGGGCACGCAGGCGCTGCGCCTGGCCCGTGCCGGGCACAAGGTGACCGGTGTCGAGCAGGATCCGGAGATGGTCGCCGCGGCCGGGCGTGCGCTCGCCGCGGAGCCCGAGGGCGTGCGGGAGCGCGTCCGGATCGTGCAGGGCAGCGGCATGGAGACCGGCGTCCACTTCCTGCCGGGCAGTTTCGACGTCGTGCTCTGTCACGGCGTCCTCATGTACGTCGAGGATCCCGACGCGCTGCTCGCCGGGCTGGCGCGGATGCTGGCCCCGGGCGGGCTGCTCTCGCTGCTCGTGCGCAACGCCGACGCGCTGGCGATGCGGCCGGGGCTCGGCGGCGACTGGGTCACCGCGCTCGGCGCGTTCGACTCCACGAAGTACACCAACCGGCTCGGGCTCGACGTACGGGCCGACCGGCTTGACACCCTGACGGCGACGCTCGCCGGCATCGGGGCCCCGCTGCACGCCTGGTACGGGGTGCGGGTCTTCACCGACCAGGCGGCGGACGGTGCGGCGATCCCCGAGCGCGGTGAGCTGCAGACGCTGCTCGCGGCGGAGGAGCGGGCGGGGCGCAGCGATCCGTATCGGCGGGTGGCCGCGCTGTTGCACCTGTGCGGCGTGCGGGGCTGAATACGGCTGGGGTCGGCCCCGGTCAGCCCCGGTCAGCCGCGGGCGGGTCCGCCCGCGGTCCGGCCCGGGGTCCGCTGTTCGGCGGATCGGCGCGGGCGGGGGCGGCGGACGGGCGTGACAATCCGGGCATGGATGCTTCTTCGCGTACTCGGGCCCGTTCGCGTCTGCTGCGGGTCGCACTCCCCCTGACCGCCACCGTCTGCTCGGTGGCGCTGGTCGGCGGCTGTTCGGACTCCGGCTCCGGGGGCTCGTCGTCCTCGGACTCCACGACGCAGGCCGCCGCCGCCTCGGTGAACGACCTGCAGAGCGATTACCAGAAGGTGATCAGGGACGTGCTGCCGTCCGTCGTCCAGATCCAGGCCTCGTCCGGCCTCGGCTCGGGTGTCGTGTACGACGACGAGGGCCACATCGTGACGAACGCCCATGTGGTCGGCGACGAGAAGACGTTCAAGGTGACGACGTCGACGAACGAGACTCCGCTGACCGCGCGGCTCGTGTACGCGTATCCGGACCAGGACCTCGCCGTGATCAAGCTGGAGAAGGTGCCGGACGGGCTGCGGGCGGCGAAGTTCGCGGACTCGTCGAAGGTCGAGGTCGGGCAGATCACGCTGGCGATGGGGTCGCCGCTCGGTCTGTCGTCGAGCGTCACGCAGGGCATCGTGTCGGCGACCGGGCGGACCGTGAGCGAGGGGCGTTCGGGCGGGGGCACCGGTGCCACGATCGCCAACATGGTGCAGACGTCCGCGGCGATCAATCCCGGCAACAGCGGGGGCGCCCTGGTGAACCTGGACAGTCAGGTCATCGGCATTCCGACGCTGGCGGCGACCGATCCCGAGCTGGGCGACAGCGCGGCGCCGGGCATCGGGTTCGCGATCCCGTCCTCCACCGTCACGAAGATCGCCGACCAGATCATCAAGGACGGCAGGGTCTCGGACTCCGGGCGGGCGGCGCTCGGCATCACCGGGCGGGTCGTGGTCGACGGTGATCTGGAGCCGGCCGGGGTGTCGATCGTGTCCGTGACGGACGGCGGGGCCGCGGAGAAGGCGGGGCTGCGGGCGGGTGACGTGATCACCCGGTTCGGCGACGAGGTGGTCACGACGATGACGTCGTTGCAGGTGGCGCTGGCCGCTGAGGAGCCCGGGCAGAAGGTTCGGGTGACGTACACCCGGGGCGGGGCGAAGGACGAGGTCGAGGTGACGCTCGGCGAGATGT
The DNA here is from genome assembly GCF_024448165.1 of Streptomyces longispororuber. Taxonomy (GTDB): domain Bacteria; phylum Actinomycetota; class Actinomycetes; order Streptomycetales; family Streptomycetaceae; genus Streptomyces; species Streptomyces longispororuber_A. Next base: position 120 of record NZ_JAMOLN010000241.1, on the reverse strand, counting down.
GAGTGACCGGGTCTTTGTTGCGCGGCACCGGGGTTGCGGTGAGGTCGACCGGGGCCGGGCCCCACCGCGATGGACGCGCCGCACCGGGGGCCGCCTTGCCCACCCTGCCGCCCCAGGCGG
>NZ_JAMOLN010000240.1 GCF_024448165.1 Streptomyces longispororuber | reverse complement strand
CGGATTCGGGGCTGAAGCCGTAGCCGGTGCCGGTGCCGGTTCGGCGAGCAACTCCGCGTGCAGTCGCGTCAGTTCGGGCCCGGGATCCGCGCCGAGGCCGTCCGCCAGCGTGCGGCGGGCCTCCTCGTAGGCCGCCAGTGCGTCGGCGCCCCGGCCGGCCGCGCGCAGGGCACGGATCAGGAGGGCGTGCAGCGGCTCGTCGTACGGGTGGGTCGTGGTGAGTTCCCGTAGCTCCGGTACGAGTTCGGCGCCGCGGCCCCCGCGCAGATCGGCCTCCACGCGCGCGCGGGTGGCCTCCAGGCGCTGCGCCTCGGGGCGGGTGGCCGCCGGGTGGTCGGGGAGGTCGGCGAGCGCGGGTCCGTGCCAGAGGGCGAGGGCCTCGCGCAGCAGCCGGGCCGCGGTCGCCGGGTCGTCGGCCAGGGCGGCGATGCCCTCGCGGACGAGGCGCTCGAAGACGTACAGGTCGATGTCGGCGCGGGTGGCGGCGAGCCGGTAGCCGCCGGGCTCCGAGGTGACCGCTTCCCGGCCGAGCGCGCGGCGCAGCCGCCCGACCAGCGCCTGGAGCGCGGCGGGGGCGTCGGCGGGCGGGTCGTCCGCCCAGACGTCGTCGATGAGGGCGTCCGTGGGCGCGGTGTGCGGGGTGTGCAGGGCGAGGGAGGCGAGCAGGGCGCGGAGGCGGGGACCGCCCACGGGTACGGCGGTGCCCTTGTCGTCGTGTGCCTGCGTGGTGCCGAGGATCGTGTACTGCACCCGGGCATTGTCGCCGGTCGATGGCCGGGGCACCCAGCCTTTACCGCGGGGCGCCGGGCACCGGTCCCGCCGCGCGGCCTCCGTCCGGCTGCGGCCGGTCCGCTAGCGGGGCCCCGCCCCCAGTGCCCGCTCCGGGACGACGCTGCCCGTCGGGACGGCACGCGCGCGTGCCGGGGTGCCGGTCCAGCAGGTGCCGCGGCGGGCCAGGAGGCGGCGCAGCCACAGTTCGAGGGCGACCAGGTCGGCGAGGCCGTCCAGCGGGAGCGGTTCGCCGTCGGCGGCGGCGCGCAGCGCCTTGCGGACGACGCGGGCCTCGATCAGGCCGGTCTGGGCCAGCAGCGGGGTGTCGAAGAGCTCGATCAGGTGGTCGGCGGAGAGTCGCAGCCCGGTGCGGGACGCGGCCGTCGCCGTCGCGTGGGACGGGGCGCCCCAGCCCGGCGGCAGGTCGCTGACGCCTGCACCTTCCAGGACCGTGCGCAGGATCGCGGCGCGGGCTCCCGGCTGGACGCGCAGGGCCTCGGGGAGCCCGCGGCAGGCCCGGACGACCTGGTTGTCGAGGAAGGGCGCGTGCAGGCGCTGGAAGCGGACCTCCGCCGCCTGTTCGAGGATGCGCAGGTCCGCGGCGTGCCGGGCCAGGGCCGCGCGGGCCCGGAACTCCCCGGGGCGCTGGCCGGGTCCCGGTCCCGGGCGGGTGACGCCCTCCTGCAGGCGAACCGATACTTCTGCGAGCGCCTCCCCGGTCAGCCAGCGCGCGGCCGGGCCCGGTCTGGCCCAGGCGAGCGCGGCGAGGGACGCGCCCACGGCGCCCGTCGGCTCCTCGAAGCGGCGGTGCAGGAGGCGGTCGGCGAGGACGTCGACGCCCGCCCTGTAGGGCGTGCGCGCGAGTTTCCTGGCCGCTCCGTAGACACGTGCCGGGACGGTGAGCGAGCCGCCCTCCGCCTTCGTGAGGGCCGCCATCGGGCGCACCATGTGGCGGCGGCGCCGGTCCATGAGCAGGTCGGCCAGCCGGGCGGGATGGGCGTCCAGGACCTGGCGCGCCCCGTACCCGGTGAAGTGGTCGGCGCTGCCGGAGGCGAGGCGGGCGCGGTGGCGGGCGGCGGTGACGAGGGAGGCGCTGGGCTCGTCGGTGAGCGGCCCGTCCAGCTCGGCGTACGGGAGCGCCTCCTCGCCCGCGGCGACCACCACGTGGTGCAGGCGGGGGTTGGCCGCGATGGCGCCCGCCCGCTCCAGTTCGGCTTCGTGGCTGGTCGTCGTGGTGGCGGTGATGTCGTTGAAGGTGACCGCCAGGAGGCGCTCGCCGGCTCCCGTGCCGTGGCCGAGGACCGTGCCGGGCAGGCCCGGCAGTCCGGCGGCGAGCAGGGCGAGGGTGCCGGAGGCGGGCCCGCCGGAGAGGTCCGCGCCGATGCCGGGCACCGGCATGCCGCGGGCGGCGCGGCGCTCGGCGGGGCCCATGCCGGGCACGGGGCCCGGGTCCCGGTCGGTGCCGGGCACGTGCCGGGGCGCGGCGAGGCGGGTCCGCACGGCGTCCACGAGGGCGTCCCTGACGCCGTCCACGGCGCTGTCCGGGTCCGTGATGGGTCCGGCCACCGCGAGGGACGCCACGGCCTCGTAGCCGGCGATCTCGCGGGCTCCCGCGCGCAGGATCAGCGCATGGCCCGGCGGGATGCGGCGCACGCCCTGGTACGGGGTCGAGTCGTGCAGCGCCTCCGGGACGTCGGGGGCCGCGAGGAGCGCCGCCAGGTGGCCCACGTCCAGGTGGGCCTCGATGAGGTCGGCGAGCGGGAGCGCGGCGGTCGCGTACGCGGTGCCGCCCGCCCACGGGCTGTAGAACACGGGCCGGGCGCCGGCGAGATCGCCGACCACCGTGACGCGGCGGCCCACCTGGACGACGGCGGTGTAGCTGCCGGGCCACGCGGTGAGATGGCGCAGGGCGCCGCCGCGCGCCGCGAACAGGCCCACGCGCAACTGCTCGTCGGAGGCGCCGCACACGCCGAGGACCGCGATCCGCGTCTGGTCGTCGGCCTTCACGACGCGCACCTCGTCGGGCCGCCAGTCGCCGACCGCCCACAGCGGATCCGGGTCGCCCCACAGGAGTTGGGAGCCGACCGGGTGTACCGTTTCGCCTCCTGCTCCCGTGGCTCCGGCGGAACCGAATTCCATGGGTCCGGCGGCGGTACTGCTCCACCCCACCAACCACCGCATCGCCGCCTCCACAACCTGTGGACAACCAAGGGTTCCCCATGCTGCCACGAAGGCGACGCCGAAGAGGGGGCAAGTGGGGAGCGGGAGATGGCTTGTGCTCCCCCTAATGCGCCCCTTTTGAGCGGTGGTTGAACCGTGGCACTACCCGGTCAGGGCAGGACGACAGGGGCGAGATTCGGCCAAATCGGCCTGTGATGGCCGGAGGTGGGCTCCCCGCTTCGGCCACAGCGCGCAACGCACAGTCCGGGAGGCGCACATCGCCTCCCGGACCGGTCCGCCGCCCGCGGGGATGTAGGCGGCGGTGTCCCCCAGCCCACTGGATCCAGTACAGCGGGCCGACCCACGCAGGTCCCATGGAAGCGCTCCCCGCATGACCGAGTAAGAGCGCACGCACGGGCGCACGGCACCACACCCGGAGCACACGGTCACACGGCGTGGCCTGCGCCGTACTTCAGTACGGACAACAATCCCGCCATCTGAAATTACGACCCTTAACGCTTGGCATGCGGCGAACTACGCTGGGTGTACGAATGCCGCGCGGTTATGCCAGGCCGAGTCGGGCCGTTTTTTCGGCGTAGCCGCCAGACGCGGCAGCCGTCTGTGTCGAGGGGTGGCTCATGTCCAGGGAGCAACGCGGGCCGAACGAGAAACTCGGCGCCGTTCTCGCCCTCGCGGGAATCAGCAACGCAGGACTCGCACGACGGGTCAACGACCTTGGCGCACAACGCGGGTTGACACTTCGCTACGACAAGACGTCGGTGGCGCGCTGGGTGTCGAAGGGCATGGTGCCGCAGGGCGCCGCCCCGCACCTCATCGCCGCCGCCATCGGCCAGAAGCTGGGCCGGCCCGTGCCGCTGCACGAGATCGGCCTGGCCGACGCGGACCCTGCGCCCGAAGTGGGTCTCGCGTTCCCGCGCGACGTGCGGGCGGCGGTGAAGTCGGCGACCGAGCTGTACCGGCTGGACCTCGCCGGGCGCCGGGCGGGCGGCGGTGGCATCTGGCAGTCGCTGGCCGGTTCCTTCGCGGTGAGCGCGTACGCGACGCCCGCGTCGAGATGGCTGATAACGCCGGCCGATTCGTCGGTCGCGCGGGAGGCACGCTCCTTCGAGGGGACCGAGGAGAGCGCGCCGCAGAAGGTCGGGCACAGCGACGTGCAGAAGTTGCGGGAGGCCGCGGAGGACGCGCGGCGCTGGGACTCCAAGTACGGGGGCGGCGACTGGCGTTCGTCGATGGTGCCCGAGTGTCTGCGGGTCGAGGCGGCACCGCTGCTGCTCGGCTCGTACTCGGACGACGTGGGGCGCTCGCTGTTCGGCGCGGCGGCCGAACTGACCCGGCTGGCCGGGTGGATGGCGTTCGACACCGGGCAGCAGGAGGCGGCGCAGCGGTACTACATCCAGGCGCTGCGGCTGGCGCGCGCGGCGGCGGACGTCCCGCTGGGCGGTTACGTACTGGCCTCCATGTCGCTCCAGGCGACCTATCGCGGCTTCGGTGACGAAGGCGTGGACCTGGCGCAGGCGGCCGTGGAGCGGAACCGGGGGCTCGCCACGGCCCGGACCATGAGCTTCTTCCGGCTCGTCGAGGCACGCGCGCACGCACGCGCCGGTGACGCGCAGGCGGCGGGGGCCGCGCTGCGGGCGGCCGAGGGGTGGCTGGAGCGGGCGCGGGACGGCGACAGCGACCCGTCCTGGCTCGGCTTCTACTCCTACGACCGGTTCGCGGCGGACGCCGCCGAGTGCTACCGGGACCTGAAGGCTCCGCGGCAGGTGCGGCGGTTCACGGAGCAGGCGCTGTCCCGGCCCACCGAGGAGTTCGTGCGGTCGCACGGGCTGCGGCTCGTGGTGTCGGCGGTGGCCGAGCTGGAGTCGGGGAACCTGGACGCGGCGTGCGAGCAGGGCACGCGGGCGCTGGAGGTGGCGGGGCGGATCTCGTCGGCGCGGACCACGGAGTACGTCAAGGACCTGCTGCACCGGCTGGAGCCGTACGGGGACGAGCCGCGGGTGGTGGAGCTGCGGGAGCGGGCCCGTCCGCTGCTGATGGCGCCCGCCTAGCGCCGGCGGTGTGCCCGGTTCTCGGCCAGGTCCGCGGAGCATTGTCAGTGGGGTCGGGCAAGATGCAGACGTGGAGGTGAGGCCTGGTGGGGTCGCGTGCGTTTGACGGGGACGTGGTGGTGGTCGGCGGGGGGATCGTCGGGCTGTCCACCGCCTATGCCGTGTCGCGGGCCGCGCCGGGCACCCGGATCGTCGTCCTGGAGAAGGAGCCGGGCCCGGCCAGGCACCAGACGGGGCGGAACAGCGGGGTGATCCACAGCGGGATCTACTACCGCCCCGGTTCCCTCAAGGCGCGGTTCGCGGTGCGCGGGGCCGCCGAGATGGTCAAGTTCTGCGCGGAGTACGGGATCGAGCACGCCGTCACCGGCAAGCTGATCGTCGCGACCGAGCGGGACGAGCTCCCCCGCCTGCACGCCCTCGTCCAGCGCGGCAGGGAGAACGGGATTCCGGTCCGCGAGCTGGGCCCCGCCCAGATCCAGGAGTACGAGCCGGAGGTGCGCGGCCTCGCCGCCATCCACGTCGGCACCACCGGCATCGCCGACTACCGCGCGGTGGCCGAGCGGCTCGCCGAGGAGTCCGGCGCCGAGATCCGGTACGGCGCGGACGTCGTGCAGATCGACCGGCGCCCCGAGCGCGGCGTGGCCGTGCGCACGCGGACCGGAGACATCGTGCGCGCCAGGGTCCTCGTCAACTGCGCGGGGCTCCAGTGCGACCAGGTGGCCCGGCTCGCGGGCGACGACCCCGAGATGCGGATCGTGCCGTTCCGCGGGGAGTACTTCGAGCTGCGCCGGCCCGACCTGGTGCGCGGCCTGGTCTACCCCGTGCCGGACCCGGCGTTCCCGTTCCTCGGCGTGCACCTGACGCGTGGGATCGACGGCGGCGTGCACGTCGGCCCCAATGCCGTGCCCGCGCTGGCCCGGGAGGGCTACGGATGGGGCGTCGTCCGGCCGAAGGAACTCGCGGCCACGCTCGCCTGGCCCGGTTCCTGGCGGATAGCGCGGCGCCACTGGCGGTACGGGGCGGGGGAGCTGCGGCGCTCCGCGTCGAAGTCGGCGTTCGCGCAGGCGGTGCGGCGGCTGGTGCCGGCGGTCACCGCGGACGATCTGGTGCCGGCCCCGGCCGGGGTCCGCGCGCAGGCCGTGCTGCGCGACGGGACGCTGGTGGACGACTTCCTGATACGGGAGGGCGCCCGCACGGTGCACGTGCTGAACGCTCCGTCGCCCGCCGCGACCGCCTCCCTGCCGATCGGCCGGGAAGTGGCCCAGCGCGCGCTCGACGCCCTCGGCTCCTGACCGACGGACCGACGGACCGGCGGACCGACGGACCGACGGACCGGCGGATCGGCGGATCGGCGGATCGGCGCGCCGTCCCCGAACCCGTAAAATCGCCCCCACTGTGTCTGACTCCGAATCGCCCCAGCACTCCGCCCCGCCCGCTCGCCCGAACGAGCCGCGCTTTCCCGACGGGCCCAAGCCCGACCCCGCCGGGTCGCACTTCGAGCGGCGCATCCGCAGCTTCCAGCCGCGCCGCAGCCGGGTCACCACGTCGCAGGCCGACGCACTGCAGCGGCTGTGGCCCCAGTGGGGCCTGGACATCGACGGGCAGCGGGTCCTCGACCTGGCCGAGCTGTTCCCCGGCGTCGACCGCGTCGTCCTGGAGATCGGCTTCGGGATGGGCGAGGCGACCGCGCAGATGGCGGCGGACGACCCGTCGACCGGCATCCTCGCGGTCGACGTGCACACGCCGGGCCAGGGCAACCTGCTGGGCCTGGCCGAGCGCAACGGCCTGGACAACGTGCGGGTGGCCAACGGCGACGCGATCATCCTGCTGCGCGCGATGCTCCCCGCCGACAGCCTCGACGGGCTCCGCGTCTACTTCCCCGACCCCTGGCCGAAGAAGCGCCACCACAAGCGGCGGCTGATCCAGCCGGAGTTCCTGTCGCTGGTCGCGGGCCCGCTGAAGCCCGGGGCGCTGGTGCACTGCGCGACGGACTGGGAGGAGTACGCCGAGCAGATGCTCGAGGTGCTCACGGCCCACCCCGACTACGAGAACACGCAGCCGGACGGTGGCTACGCGCCGCGGCCCGACTTCCGCCCGCTGACCCGCTTCGAGGGGCAGGGCCTGGACAAGGGCCACGTGGTGCACGACCTCCTGTTCCGCCGCCGCTGACCGGCTCCGCCGGAAGCAGTTCGTCCGCGGGCCCGGCGGGGCTGGTCGCGCAGTTCCCCGCGCCCCTGGGATGCGCACTGCGTGCGGCATCTCCCCGACAGGGGAAGGCGGTGGCCCGGATGCCCCGTCGCGGTGGGCCCCGTCCCTCGTTAGGGTCAATCCGTGGCCCCGTATCCGACCTACCCGCCCCCTCAGGACGACGCCCTCGGCGCACACCCGAGCGGTGCGGTACCGCATCCGCGCTGGTGGGAGCGGAAGGGCGTACGGGCGACGGGCCTCGCGACCCTGCTCGCGCTGTCCGGCGCGGTGATCGTGGCCCTCGTCCGGGAGCAGACCGGAACGGAAGGTTTCCTGGTCGGGCTCGGCCTCGCCGTGCTGCCCGTACCGCTGCTCATATCCGCGTTCCGCTGGCTGGACCGGGTGCGGCCGGGCCCCTGGCGGAACCTGGTGTTCTCCTTCGCCTGGGGCGCCTGCGCCGCGGCCCTGATAGCGATCGTCGCCAACAGCTTCGCGACCCGCTGGATAGAGACCGCCACCGCCGACCCGTCCAGCGCCGACACCCTCGGCGCCACCGTGATCGCACCGATCGTCGAGGAGTCCGCGAAGGCGGCGGCCGTGCTGCTCGTCTTCCTCTTCCGCAGACGCGACTTCAGCGGCATCGTCGACGGCATCGTGATCGCCGGGGTCACCGCGACCGGCTTCGCGTTCACCGAGAACATCCTCTACCTCGGCAACGCCTTCGGCACCGACCAGCTCTCCGGCACCGGCCCCGGGCTCAGCTCGGTGACCGCCGCGACGTTCTTCGTCCGCATCGTCATGTCGCCGTTCGCGCACCCGCTGTTCACGGTGCTCACCGGCATCGGCTTCGGCATCGCCGCCCTCATCGCCCCCGACCGCGGCCGGGCCCGCCGGATTCTGCTGCCCGCCGCGGGCCTGCTGGCCGCGATGGGCATGCACGCCTTCTGGAACGGCTCGTCGTCGCTCGGCGAGTACGGCTTCTTCGCGGTGTACGCGGCGTTCATGGTGCCGGTGTTCGGGCTCGTCACCTGGCTCGCCGTGTTCCTGCGCCAGCGCGAACTGCGCACCGTACGGCAGGAATTGCCCGCTTATGTCGCCGCGGGCTGGCTGGCGACGCCCGAGCCGTTCGCGCTGGGTTCGCTCAAGGCCCGGCGCCTGGCGCGGGAGTTCGCCGCGCACTACGGCGGCCGGCCGGCGGCGGAGGCGGTCGCCGCGTACGAGTCGTACGCGACGTCGCTCGCGCTGCTGCGCCACCGCGGCCGCAAGGGCCGGGCGGGCGCCGACTTCGTCGTACGGGAGAGGGAGCTGCTGGAGGCGCTGTGGGAGCGGCGCGGCTACGCGCGGGCCGCGCTCGCGTACGGCTCCCAGGTGGCGGCGCCGGTCTGGCTGCCGCCGGTGTACGCGGGCCCGCCGGTGAACCGGGTGCCCGCGTACAACCCCTATCTCCGCTGACGCGGGACCGTCAGGCGGAGGCCGCCGTGAGCCGGCCGACCTCGGCGTCCGTCAGCGCCAGGTCAGCGACCGCGAGCAGCGCCGGCAGCTGCTCGACCGTGCGTGCCGAGGCGATCGGCGCGGTCACGGTGGGCTGCGCGGCGAGCCAGGCCAGGGCGACCGTGGCGATCTCGGCGCCGCGCTCCTGGGCGATCTCGTCGAGGGCGGTCAGCACGTTCCGGCCGCGCTCGGTCTCCAGGTGCTTGCCCGCGCCGGCGGCCCGCGGGCTGTCGACGGCGGTGCCGGGACGGTACTTGCCGGTCAGGAAGCCGGCGGCGAGCGCGTAGTAGGGGACGGCGCCGAGGCCCGCGCGCGAGGCGATGTCCTGGCGGGCGCCCTCGTAGGTGTCGCGCGAGACGAGGTTGTAGTGCGGCTGGAGGGCGACGTAGCGGGCGAGGCCCTCGCGGTCGGAGAGGTCGAGGGACTCCTGCAGCCGCTCGGGCGAGATGTTCGACGCGGCGATGTGGCGCACCTTGCCCGCCCGCACCAGTTCGTCGAGGGCGCCGATGATCTCCTCGACCGGGATCGTCTCGTCGTCGTCGAAGTGCGTGTAGTACAGGTCGATGTGGTCGGTGCCCAGGCGCTTCAGGGAGGCGTCGGCCGCGGCCTTGATGGTGGCGCCGCGCAGGCCGCGGAAGTCGGGGTGGCGGGCGACCTTGGTGGCGATGATGACGTCGTCGCGGTTGCCCCGGGCCTTGACCCACTTGCCGATGATGGTCTCGGACTCGCCGCCGTGGTTGCCCTCGATCCAGGCGGAGTACGAGTCGGCGGTGTCGATGAAGTTGCCGCCACCGGCGGCGTAGGCGTCGAGCACCGCGAAGGACGTGGCCTCGTCGGCGGTCCAGCCGAAGACGTTGCCACCCAGCGAGAGCGGGAAGACCTCCAGGTCGGAGGAGCCCAGCTTGCGGCGTGCGGAGGAAGAGGAAGCAGAGGAAGCAGAAGCGGAGGAAGTCATGCTCCGATTCAACACCCTTGCGGAATCGGGCATTCAGGGCAGGCTGAACCGGCAGCCCTGGCGTCGGGGGGTTGCCGCCAGGACCGCCGGGGTTCAAGGAGACACCCGGAAGCGGGCGGGACTCAGAGGGTGAGGCCCTTGCCGCGCAGCCACGCGGCCGGGTCGACGCCGGTGGCCTGGCCGCCGGGGTGGACCTCCAGGTGGAGGTGGGCTCCGGTGACGTTGCCGGTGGCGCCCACGCGGCCGATGACGTCGCCGGTGGTGACCTTCTGGCCGACGCTGACGTTCATCGAGGACTGGTGGCAGAACCACAGCTCGGTGCCGTCGTCGAGGGTGAGGACCGTGCGGTAGCCGTACGAACCGGCCCAGCCGGCCTCCGTGACCGTGCCGGAGTGGATGGCATAGATCGGCGTACCGGTGGAGGCCGCGAAGTCGAGGCCCGTGTGGTAGCCGGAGGACCACATGGAACCGGGCTGGCCGAAGGTGCCGGTGAGCGTGTACGAGGCGACGGGGAGCTTGAAGCTCTTGGCCAGCTTGGCGAGGCGCTCGGCCTCGGCCTTCCGCTTGGCCGCCTCCTCCGCCTTCTTCTTGTCGGCGGCGGCCTTGGCGTCGGCCGCCTCCTTCTTGGCGGCGGCCTCCTCGGCGGCCTTCTTCGCCGCGGCCTCTTCGGCCGCCTGCTGCGCGGCGGCGTCGGCGGCGTCCTGCTGGGTCTCGGCCTGCGCCAGGATGCGGGCCCGCAGGGCCTCGCCGGCGTCCTCCTGCCCGTTGCCCACCGTGGTGAGCGGGGCGGTGGACGGGGCCTGGGCGTCGTCGGAGCCTGAGTCGTCGGATATCAGCGCGCCCACACCGGGCAGCGACTTGGCCTCGGGCAGCGAGTCCTTGACCGCCGAGAGGTCGGGCATGGAGATGTGGACGGCGGGCTTGCCGCCCTGCGCGGTGGCGATGCCGCCCGCGCCGACGGCGGCGATCACGCCGACGCCGAGAACCGTGGAACTGCGCGCGAGTCCGCCGCGCTGCCGGGCCACGCGGTGCTTGCCGCGGACGGGGCGGACGGATTCCTCGGTGGGGTTCCACTCCTCCCAAGTCTCCTGGGCGGTGCCGAACTCGTCGTCATTCGGCGGGTAGGAGAACTCGGGGGCAGGCCGGTTGGACGCCACTGGGGCGCGCTCCTTTCCTTCCTTCTCGCCTACCGGGTTAGCTGACGGGTTCGGAGCAGGAAGGTCTCCTACCGACATCGCGAGCATCAACGATGTCCGATTCACCCCAAGTTGGTGGTTCCCCGGCTCCCTTGCGGGATTAAGCGTGTGCGCACGGAGCCGACTCTTGTGACGGCTGGGACGACCGCGCTGCGTTATCGAACGTTAATAGACAGCCGACAGTAATTCCAAGCCGTTCCCACTGATCGTTCACGTCTTTGGCCTGGACTTAACGGGGCACGACCGGGCGGAATCGGGCGAGTTGACCGGCCGGTCGTCCACACCGGAGCTTCACCAATTTCTGACGGTGTATCAATTGTTATGCGCAGGGAGGTCGTTCGGTCACACCTCGTGACAATGATCAAGGGCGTCGTACGGCGAGGAGCGCCATGTCGTCCGTCGCGCCCCCTCCGGTGTGCTCCCGCACCTCGTCGACGAGGGCCGAAAGCAGTGCGTCCGGTCCGGGGAAGATGCGACCGGTGAGCCGGGCCGCCGGATCGTAGAAGACGCCCTGCCCGTCGCGCGCCTCGGAGAGTCCGTCGGTGTAGAGGAGCAGGGTGGCGGCCGGCGGGAACTCCGCCTCCGTGGCCCGGTCCGGCCAGCTGCCGAGCTCGCTCATGCCGAGCGGCAGCGCCGCCTCGTCGGGGCCGAGCACCCGCAGGGTCCCGTCGTCGTGCAGCAGGATCGGGTCGGGGTGCCCGCGGTTGAGCACCCGGACCAGGTCGAGGCCGTGCGGGAGCTCGGCGAGCACGGCCGTGGTGAAGCCCTCGTAGTCGTCGACGCCGCGCCGTCTGGTGCCCTCCCTGGCGAGGGCCCGCTCCAGCCGCTGGGCGACCGCCTCCAGGCTGCCCTCCTGCTCGGCGGCCTCCCGGAACGCGCCGATGACGACGGCCACGGCGGCGACCGCGCCCATGCCCTTGCCGCGGACGTCGCCGACCACCAGCCGGACGCCGTGCGGGGTGTCCTGCACCGCGTACAGGTCCCCGCCGATGAACGCGCCGGCCTGCGCCGCCTCGTAGCGCGCCGCGATGGCGAGCCCGCCGATCCGCCCGGCCGGCTCGGGCAGCACCGCGAACTGCGCCGCCTCCGCGATCTGCCGCGCCGAGGCCAGCTGCTCGTCGCCGCGGCGCACGATCCGGTTGATGAAGCAGGCCAGCACGCACACCGTCGCCACCGTGGCCATCTCGGTGATGACGTCGGAGTGGAACGCGTTCGTGTATCTGAGGTGGACGGCGACGATCGCGGCGATCGACCCGAGCCCGGCCAGGATCGTGCTGCCCAGCGAGAAGAACGGGGCGGCCACCAGCGGGGCCGCGCTGAACAGCGGGGACCCGGCGAAGCCGGACGGCGTGAGGTACTCGTACGCCGCCCCGCCCAGGATGAGCAGCACGGGCAGCAGCCGCAGGAAGGCACGGACGCCGACAGTGTCCGCCGTATACCGGTGCCTTCCGCCGCGCCGCTGCCCCACCGCTCGTCTCCTGTCCGCGCCCGGGTTCCCGGCGTCTCACCAAGGGTTCCCGGACCGGGGGCGGGCGGCGACCAGGGCTGCTCCGTACGGGTTACCGACGGAGGGTGCCGCTCGGGGGCACGGGGAACTGCGCGGCCGGCCACAGCGAACCCGCACCGAGCCGCGAACGCCTGCCCCTACGGCGAGACGGTCCGGGGCCCCGGTGAGGCGAGCCGCCCGGACCGCCCGAGCCCGCGCAGCCCCAGGGCCCCGGCCGCCCCGACGCAGGCCAGCACCAGCCACGGCACCGCGGGCACCCCCCGGCCGGCGTCGAGGAGAACGCCCGCACCGAGGTTCCCCACGGTGATCCCCACCCCGCACACCGTGTTGTAGAGCCCGTAGTGCGTGGCGACCCAGCGTCCGCCCGCGAGGGAGACGACCGTGTCCATCTCGAACGGGTAGAGCACCGCCGTGGCCGCCGCAAGACCCGCCGCGCACACCAGCAGCCCGGCCACCCCGGTCCACCCGGCGCCCCCGGCCGCGGGCACCAGGAACGCGGCGCCCATCAGCCCGAGCCCGCCGGCCAGACACTGCTCGCGCCGCCACGTCCTGCGGCACCAGTCGGTGATCCGCAGCTGCCCGGCGAGCGCGACGAGCCCCGACACGACGAACAGCGCACTCGTCGCGGCCCGCCCCGCCGTGCCGCCGCCGACGAGCCGCTCCACGGCGAGCGGCAGCGCGAGGTAGACCTGGAAGGACAGGATGTACGAGGCGGTCATCGCGAGCGAGAACAGCCAGAAGGAGCCGTTGCCGAGGACCGTCCGCCACTGCCCGCTCTCCCGGTCGGTGCCGGTGCGCCGCCGCACCGGCAGCCGCAGCGTCTGCACCACGGAGAGCACCGCGAACAGCGCCGCCGACACCGCGCACGTCAGCCGGAAGTCCACACCGGTCAGCGCCAGCCCGACGAGCGGCCCGAGCAGGATGCCCGCCTGGTAGTAGACGTTGAACAGCGCGAACGCCTCGATCCTGCGCTCCTCGCCGGCCTCCGCGGCGACGTACGCCCGGACCGCCGGATTGAACAGCGCCCCCGCGAGCCCGGTCGCGACGGACGCCCCGACGAGCACCGGCAGGGTGTCCGCGAAGGCGAGCGCGCCGAACCCGGCGGTCCGCAGCGCGCACCCGGCGACGATCATCGGCTTGAACCCGAGCCGGTCCGCCAGCGCCCCGCCGACCAGGAACATGCCCTGCTGCGACAGGTTCCGCACACCGAGGACCAGCCCCACCGACCAGGTGGCGAGGGCGAGTTCGCCGGAGAGGTGGGCCGCTAGGTACGGCATCAGCATGTAGAAGCCGAGGTTGATGGTGAACTGGTTGACGTAGAGCAGCCGGACCGCGGGCTCGAACCGCCGTGTCCGGTCGACGAGTCGGGGCGCTTTCAGCAGGACCATCAGGAGGTGACCCCCACCCGGGCGGCGCACCGGCGGAACGACCACGCGGCCACCGGCTCCCCCGGCTCCGGCACCGCGCGCGGCGCGTCCGGCACCGCGCCCTCCAGCAGTCCGTGCCGCGCGCAGTACTCGTCGTTGAACACCGTGTCGAAGTACCGCTGCGGACCGTCGGGGAAGACCGCCACGATCCGGGTCCCGGCCGGCCGGGTGCGGGCCAGCCAGTCCGCGACGAGCGCCACCGCGCCCACGCTCCAGCCGCCCGTCGCGAACTGCCGCCCGGCCAGCCGGCGGGCGCTGCGCACGGCCTCCGCCGGGCCGACCCAGTGGATCTCGTCGTACGCCGCGTGGTCGACGTTGCCGGGGTGGATGGACGAGCCGAGCCCCCGCATCAGCCGGGGCCCGGCCGGCAGCCCGAAGATCGTGGACGCCACCGAGTCGACGCCCACCAGCTCCAGGGCGCGCATCCCGTGCCGTCCGCGCAGCGCCCGGGCGATCCCGCCCGAGTGACCGCCGGTCCCCACGGCGCACACCAGCACGTCGAACGTGCCGATCTGCTCGGCGAGTTCGGCGGCGAGCCCCGCGTACGCGGCCGGGTTGTCGGGGTTGTGGTACTGGTCCGGGCACCAGGAGCCGGGGAGCCGCGCCAGCCGGCGGGCCACCTCGTCGACCCGGGCCTGCTGCCAGCCGCCGACCGGGCTCGGCTCGCGCACCAGGTGCACCCGGGCGCCGTGCGCGGCGAGCATCCGCTCCACGATGGGTTCGAGGCCGGGGTCGGTGACGACGTGGACGGGGTGCCCGTAGTGCACCCCGGCGAGCGCGAGCCCGAGGCCGAGCGTGCCGGACGTGGACTCGACGATGGCGCCGCCCGGCCGCAACTCACCCCGCTCCCTGGCTCGTTCGACCATGTGGAGGGCGGCGCGGTCCTTGATGCCGCCGAAGTTGAAGCCTTCGAGTTTGGCCCAGTAGCCGTCGATGCGGAGCACGGGCGTGTTGCCCACGGCGGCCGGTGCGGCCGTGGTCTTGAGCTTGCCGATCATGTGGTGCGTACGTGCCCTTCGGAGTTCGGTTCGGTCCGGGAAGCGGAGGCACGCACGGGCCTCAGTTCCGGTCGATTCCCAG